>NZ_JBSFVB010000007.1:0-350419 GCF_053592115.1 Streptomyces sp. NPDC002788
AGCAGCGGCAGCGGCTCGCTGCTGGTCACCAGGTCCCGCAAGGGGTACCGGGACAGGACCGCGTCCACCTCCGGCGTCAACGCCGCCGCCAGCCGCGACGCCGCGGGACGGTTCTCGTCCCGCAGCGCGTCGACAGCGGCCAGGATCACGTCCCGCGGTCCCTCCTCCTCGGGCACACCGGCTGCGGCCCGCTCGTACAGACGCGCGCCCTCCTCCAGGACGACGTCCGTGTCCATGCCCGCCGGGATCTTGATCTGTGCGTGGTGGCGCCAGGTGCTGACCGGGTCTCCCCATGCCTCCACCGTGAACATCCACAGACCGGGTTCCCCTGCGGTGACCGTGGCACCCCACCGGTCCGTCCCGGGTTCCAGCTCCCGCATCGGCGTCCACGGGCCGGGGCGGCCCTCGGGGTCCTTCAGGACCACATTGGCGGCGACCGCGTCGTGCCCCTCCCGGAACACGGTCGCCGAGATCTCGAAGCTCTCCCCGGTGACGGCCTTGGCCGGCCGGCGTCCGTGCTGGACGACCGGGCGGACATCGAGAACGGGTATGCGCCCGACGGCGGTCGCGTCGCCCGCGGGGGGCCGTGGCGAGGCCGGCGGACCGGGGTCGGTCGAGCGCGCGGGGCGTGCTTCGCCGCCGGGCGCGCGCGCCCCGGTGGTGCGGCGGTTGGGGGGTGCTGGCGAATGGTGCTTGGCGGGCATGACCGCTCCTGTCCGCGTCAACGTGGGTGGGCGGATGACTGTGGGGAGGTGGGTCCTGCATGGTGCTCCTGAGAGGGGTACCCGCAGGAGCCTTCCCACCCTATTCGGGTGGGCAATCCGGCACTTTGTTAACTACTCACGCGTATGTCGACACACAAGACCGGCCTCGTCCGCGACGGACGAGGCCGGCCCCTCGACGTTGCTGCGCCTTCGCCCTACCCGCGCGGCACCCGCAGTAACTTGTCCGGCGAACCGGGCCCCCGGCCGGACACCTTCCCGCTCCCCGCTCCCGCGTTCAGTGCCCTGCCGACCTGCGCGGGAACAGCTTTCGGATGATCGGCCAGATAGAGCGCGGCCGCCCCGGCGGCATGCGGGGCCGCCATCGAGGTACCCGAGAAGACGGCCTTCGCGGTGTCGCTCGCCGCGGACGCGGAGGTGACGCCGACGCCCGGGGCGAACAGATCGAGCGACGGACCGTGGTTGGAGAAGGCCGGTTTCGCATCCTTGCGGTCGGTCGCGCCGACCGTGATCGCCTCCTTGATGCCCGCGGGGGAGTACAGACCGGCCGGCCTGCCGGCGTTGCCCGCGGCGACCGTGTACGTCACGCCGGAGGCGATGGAGGCGCGGACGGCGGCGTCCAGCCGGTCGTTGCGAGGACCACCCAGGCTGAGGTTGGCGACCGCGGGCTTCCTCGCGTGCCGGGTCACCCAGTCGATCCCGGCGATCACCCGGGCCGTGGTACCCCCGCCCGCGGCGTCGAGGACGCGCACGGAGACGACCCGGGCCTTCTTGGCGACGCCGTACACCCTCCCCGCGACCGTGCCGGCGACGTGTGTGCCGTGACCGTTGGCGTCCGCGGCCACCTTGTCCCCGCCGACGAAGTCCCAGCCGTGGCCGGCCCGGCCGCCGAAGTCCCGGTGGGTGGTCCGGACGCCGGTGTCGATCACGTACACCGTCACCCCCGCACCCGCCGACCCGGGCCAGGAGTAGCCGCCGTCCAGCGGCAGCTTCGGCTGGTCGACGCGGTCCAGCCCCCAGGACGGCGGGTTCCGCTGCGTACCGTCCAGCCGCACACGGGTGTCCTGGACGACCGAGGCGACCCGGGGGTCGGCGGCGAGCCGCCGTGCCTGTCCCCGGTCCGCCCGGACCGCGTAACCGTTGAGGACCGTGCCGTAGGTGTGGCTGATCTCCACCCCGTACCTCTCGGCGAGGTCCTTTCCGGCCGCCGACGGCGCCCGTGTGCCCTCCCGCAGCGTCACCAGATAACTGCCGTGCACGGAGCCGGGTTCTCCGGCGCCGAGTATCCGCCCCTCCGGTACGGCGTGCGCGGGTGGGGTGATGGCCGAAAACGCCGCGGCGCAGACCGCCGCCGCCAGGCCCCCCGCCCAGCGCAGACGCCGCTCACGCGTCCGTGCCATGGTCCGAATCCCCTCCTCGACTCGGCGTACCGCTCCCGCGCGGCGCCGCCTGCGGCGGGCACGGGCCGGTACGCCAGGGGCAGCGTCTCGTGACCTGTGAAGCACCACAAGAACGCCTGTGGGGGCGGAATCGGCCATATCCGCCGATGGTGCTGTTCAGGCCGATCGGGGGTCCGATCGCGGAGCCTCGGCGAAGGCGGCACCGGCGCCGGTACTGTCGTAGAAGACGTCGATGAAGCCCTGCGTCAAAGCCCTGCGTGACGAGGTGGAAAGTGAAGGCGATCCGTCGATTCACCGTCCGGCCCGTGCTCCCCGAACCCCTCAGGCCGCTCAGCGATCTGGCCCGCAATCTGCGCTGGTCGTGGCACGCGGAGACACGTGACCTGTTCCAGTCCGTCGACCCCGGGCGCTGGGCCGCCTCGGGCGGCGACCCGGTCCGGCTGCTGGGCAGCGTGCCGCCCGCACGCCTCGCCGAGCTCTCCGGCGACCGCCGGTTCCTGCGCCGCCTCGCCGCGGTCGCGGGCGATCTGCACGACTACACGACCGGGGACCGCTGGTACCAGGCCCAGTCCGAGGACCTGCCGGCCGCCATCGCCTACTTCTCACCCGAGTTCGGCATCACGGCCGCCCTGCCGCAGTACTCCGGCGGCCTCGGCATCCTGGCCGGCGACCATCTGAAAGCGGCCAGCGACCTCGGCGTCCCGCTGATCGGCGTCGGCCTGCTCTACCGGCACGGCTATTTCCGCCAGACCCTGTCCCGGGACGGCTGGCAGCAGGAGCACTACCCGGTCCTCGACCCGAACGAGCTGCCCGTCGCCCAGCTCGAGGAACCCGACGGCACCCCCGCCCAGGTCGCCCTCGCCCTGCCCGGCGGCAAACAGCTGCGCGCCCGGATCTGGCTGGCCCAGGTCGGCCGGGTCCCGCTGCTGATGCTGGACTCCGACGTCGAGGAGAACGACCTCGGTGAGCGCGGCGTGACCGACCGGCTCTACGGCGGCGGCAGCGAGCACCGGCTGCTCCAGGAGATGCTCCTGGGCATAGGAGGGGTCCGGGCGGTGCGGACGTACTGCCGGCTGACCGGTCACCCCGAGCCGGAGGTGTTCCACACCAACGAGGGGCACGCCGGGTTCCTCGGCCTGGAACGCATCGCCGAACTCTGCGCCGGGGGCCTGGACTTCGGCTCGGCGCTGGAGGCGGTCCGCGCCGGGACCGTCTTCACCACCCACACCCCCGTCCCGGCCGGCATCGACCGCTTCGACCGCCAACTGGTCGCCCGCCACTTCGGCCCCGACGCCGAGCTGCCCCGCATCGACGTCGAGCGAATCCTCCGGCTCGGCATGGAGAGCTACCCCGGCGGGGAGCCCAACCTGTTCAACATGGCCGTGATGGGCCTGCGCCTGGCCCAGCGCGCCAACGGCGTCTCCCTGCTGCACGGCAGCGTCAGCCGCGAGATGTTCTCCGGCCTGTGGCCCGGCTTCGACGCCGACGAGGTGCCGATCACGTCCGTGACCAACGGGGTGCACGCCCCCACCTGGGTCGCCCCCGAGGTGTTCCGGCTCGGCGCCCGGCAGATCGGCGTCCAGCGCGCCGAGGACGCGATGACCGTCGGCGGCTCGGAGCGCTGGGACTCGGTGGCCGACATCCCCGACCAGGACATCTGGGACCTGCGGCGGGTGCTGCGCGAGCAGCTCGTCGAGGAGGTCCGGGAGCGGCTGCGGGCCTCCTGGCGGCAGCGCGGCGCCGGTGCGGCCGAGCTGGGCTGGATCGACGGCGTGCTCGACCCGGGCGTCCTCACCATCGGCTTCGCCCGGCGCGTCCCGTCGTACAAGCGTCTGACGCTGATGCTGCGCGACCGCGACCGGCTGACGGACCTGCTGCTGCACCCGGAGCGGCCGATCCAGATCGTCGTCGCGGGCAAGGCGCACCCGGCGGACGACGGCGGCAAGCGGCTGGTGCAGGAACTGGTGCGGTTCACCGACGACCCGCGGGTGCGGCACCGGATCGTGTTCCTGCCGGACTACGGCATGGGCATGGCACAGAAGCTGTACCCCGGATGCGACATCTGGCTGAACAACCCGCTGCGTCCGCTGGAGGCCTGCGGCACCTCCGGCATGAAGGCGGCGCTCAACGGCTGTCTCAACCTCTCGGTGCTGGACGGCTGGTGGGACGAGTGGTTCCAGCCCGACTTCGGCTGGGCGATCCCCACGGCGGACGGGGTGGGAATGGACCCGGACCGCCGCGACGACATAGAGGCCGCCGCCCTCTACGACCTGCTGGAGCAGCGGGTGACGCCCCGCTTCTACGAGCGCGGCCGGAGCGGGCTGCCCGACCGCTGGATCGAGATGGTCCGCCGGACGCTGAGTCTGCTCGGGCCGAAGGTGCTGGCCGGACGGATGGTCCGCGAGTACGTCGAGCGGCTCTACGCGCCCGCGGCCCTCGCCCACCGCTCGATGGACCCGGACGCGGCGCGGGATCTCGCCGAGTGGAAGGCGCGGGTGCGGGCGGCGTGGCCGGGGGTCACCGTCGACCATGTGGAGACGTCCGCGTCCGCGGCGCTGGCGGAGCTCGGTACGACGCTCGGGCTGCGGGTGCGGGTCGGGCTGGGGGATCTCGGCCCTGATGACGTCGAGGTTCAGGTGGTGTCGGGGCGGGTGGACGAGGAGGACCGGATCGGTGACGCGGCGGTAGTGCCGTTGAAGCCGGTGGGGCCCCCCGACCAGGACGGACGCTGGGGGTACGAAGGGCCGTTGTCCCTGGATCGCACCGGGCCGTTCGGGTATACGGTGCGGATCCTTCCCGCGCATCGGCTGCTGGCCTCCAGCGCGGAGCTGGGGCTGGTGGCCGGGCCGTCCGAGGAGTTGGTGGAGGCCGCGGGGCTGCTGATGCGGTGAGTGCCGCCCGCGGGTGCGTGGGGCCGGTCGCGCCCGCGTGCCGAAAGCGGCACAGCGCGGCAGCTCCCGCGCACTTCAGGGGGACTTGAGACCCTGTGTCGCCAAGTTCCGCAGGACGTGGCCGCACCTGCGCGCGTACGCGTGCTGGAGGCCCCGGGTCGCCGGGCCTCCGGCGCGGGCGTACCACTTGGCTCCCCGGCTGAACGCGTTCACCGTCAGCCAGACCGTGCCGTCGCCCGTGCGGTCCACGAGGAAGGACTCCTCGCCGCACTCGGGGTGGCCGGTGAGCGTGCCGTACGCCCAGCCGGCGCGGCGGGGCTCCTCCACCGTCCACACCACACGGCAGGGAGCCTTGATCATGCCGGCCAGGGTGACGGTGACGTCGACGCCGGGGGCGGCCCGGTCCGCGCCGGCGTCGATGCCGACGCCCAGGGCCCGGTGCATCTCCCAGGTGAGGACGGCCTCCGAGGCCCGGCGGAAGACCTCCTCGCCCTCCCCGAGGCGGCTGCGCACGTTCATGGGGTGGAAGCCCGGCGGGCAGAAGCCCACGTCGCGGGTGGCGCCGACATCGGCGTAGGTGAAGTCCTGGGAAGACATGGTCACCAAGAGTAGGGCGGCACCCGGACCTGCCTTCGGTCCGGGTGCCGCCCGTGGGCCGTTCTTGGGTCAGCCGACGTTGACGGCGGACCAGGCGGCCGCGACCGCCTTGTACTCGGTGCTGGACGCGCCGTACAGCGCCGAGGCCGCGTTCAGGGTCGCCGTGCGGGCCTGCGCGTACTTGGTCGTCGACGTCATGTACGTCGTCAGCGCCTTGTACCAGATCTGGAGCGCCTTGGTGCGGCCGATGCCGGTGACCGTGGAGCCGTTGGACGTCGGCGAGTTGTACGTCACGCCGTTGATCGTCTTCGTGCCGCTGCCCTCGGACAGCAGGTAGAAGAAGTGGTTGGCGGGGCCCGAGGAGTAGTGGACGTCCAGGTTGGCGAGGCCGGTGGACCAGGCGTCGGCGGAGTCGCCGTCCTTGCTGGGCTTGTCCATGTAGCGCAGCGGCGTGCCGTCGCCGTTGATGTCGATCTTCTCGCCGATGAGGTAGTCACCGACGTCGGAGGGGTTGTTCGCGTAGAACTCCGCGCCCGCGGCGAAGATGTCGCTGGTCGCCTCGTTCAGGCCGCCGGACTCGCCGCTGTAGTTGAGGCGCGCCGTGGCCGACGTCAGGCCGTGGCTCATCTCGTGGGCGGCCACGTCGAGCGAGGTCAGCGGGCGGGTGTTGCCCGAGCCGTCGCCGTAGGTCATGCAGAAGCAGCTGTCCGACCAGAAGGCGTTGTTGAAGTTGTTGCCGTAGTGGACGCGCGAGTAGGCGGCCTTGCCGTCGTTGCGGATGCCGTTGCGGCCGAAGGTGTTCTTGTAGAAGTCCCAGGTCACCTGGGCGCCGTAGTGGGCGTCGGCGGCGGCGGTCTCCAGGTTGGAGGGGTTGCCGTTGCCCCAGACGTCGTCGGAGCCGGAGAAGAGGGTGCCGGTGCCGGAGGTGCCGCGGTTGAGGTTGTACGTCTTGTTGCCGCCGCGCGTGCCGTCCGACAGGGTGTACGACGACCCGGACTTCGTGGTGCCGAGGGTGACCTTGCCGCTGTAGGTGGTGTTGCCCGTGCCGGTCTCGATGCCCTGGTACTCGTAGAGCTTCTTGCCGGTGGCGGCGTCGGTGATGACGTGTAGTTCGTTCGGGGCGCCGTCCTCCTGGAGGCCGCCGACGACCGTCTCGTAGGCGAGGGTGGGCTTGCCGTCGGCCGCCCAGATCACCTTGCGGGGTGCGGAGTTCGCCTCGGTCTTCTCCGAGCCGGCCGCCTTGGCGAGCGTCACGGCCTGCTTCTCGGCCTTGGCGGCGGTGACGGCGGGCTTGAGCGAGGCGACCTTGAGGGCGGCCTTCGTCGCTCTGGTGACGCCCTTGGTCTCGCCGGACTTCGACTCGTGCACGACGAGGTCGCCGCCGAGGACCGGCAGGCCCGCGTAGGTGCGCTCGTAGCGGGTGTGGACGGTGCCGTCGGCGTCCTTCACGACGTCCCTGACGACCAGCTTCTCCTGTTCGCCGAGGCCTATCTCGTCGGCGGTCCCGGTGGCGTCCGCCTGCTGCTCCTTGATGAGGGCGGCGCGGGCGGGCGCGGTGAGGAGGACGGGGGCGGCGGCGAGCGTCGGCTTGCTCGCGGTGTCGGCGGCGACGCTGCTGCCGGAGGTCAGACCGGTGGTGAGCAGGGCGCCGGCCGCGACGGCGGTGGCGATGGCCAGTGTGGTGCGCTTGTGGCGCGCGTAGAGAGGGGTGGACACACAAGCTCCTAGGTGTGGGGGAAGTGCTGTGGTGCTGTGCGGCGGGTGGGGGAAGAGTGGCACCTGGGACGCGTACATGTCAGGAGCGGTACGTGATGTTGGCCGGAAAACGACGGCGACGTGTCGCACCGCAGGCGTGAAACGGGCGCCGCCCCGGGGGAGTCGAACCCACCGGGGCGGCGCCCTGCCCGGGGCGGACCGCGAACGGGCCTACGGGAAGGTGAGCTTCCAGCTGTTGATGTAGCCGGTGTCGCGGGCCGCGTTGTCCTGGACCCGCAACTGCCAGACACCGTTGGCGGCCTCGGAGGAGGCGTTCACCGTGTACGTGGTGTCGAGGTTGTCCGCGCTGCCGCCGGTGCCGTAGCCCTTCAGCGTGTACGCCGTGCCGTCGGGGGCGACCAACTGCACTTGGAGGTCCCCGATGTAGGTGTGCACGATGTTCACGGCGACCTGGAGGTTGGACGGCGCGTTGCCCGTCCGGCCGGAGACGGTGACCGGCGATGTGACCGCCGCGCCCCGGTCCGGGATCGCCACGTCGGTGGTGTTCTCGAAGGACGTACCGCCGCCTCCGCCGCCGGAGCGGGCGCCGACGTTCACGCCCGCCCACGCGTCCTGGACCGCCTTGTACTCGGCGCTGTCGGTGCCGTAGAGCTCACCGGTCGCCGCGAGGGTGCCGGTGCGGGCGCCCGCGTAGTTGGTGGTCGAGGTGAACTTGGTGGTCAGCGCGCGGAACCAGATCTTCTCCGCCTTGTCGCGGCCGATGCCGGTGACCGGGAGGCCGTCCGAGGTGGGCGAGTCGTAGGCGACACCGTTGATGGTCTTGGTGCCGCTGCCCTCGCTCAGCAGGTAGAAGAAGTGGTTCGCCGGGCCCGAGGAGTAGTGCACGTCGATCGAGCCGATGCCCGAGTACCAGGCGTCCTTGGAGGAACCGTCCTTGCTGGGCTTGTCCATGTGGCGCAGCGGCGTGCCGTCGCCGTTGATGTCGATCTCCTCGCCGATGAGGTAGTCACCGACGTCGGAGGAGTTCTTCGCGTAGAACTCGACCGTCGCGCCGAAGATGTCGGACGTGGCCTCGTTCAGACCGCCGGACTCGCCGGAGTAGTTGAGGCCCGCGGTGTTCGAGGTGAGCCCGTGGGTCATCTCGTGCGCGGCCACGTCGATCGACGTCAGCGGGTTCGCGTTGCCCGAGCCGTCGCCGTACGTCATGCAGAAGCAGCTGTCCGACCAGAACGCGTTGACGTAGTTGTTGCCGTAGTGGACCCGGGAGTACGCGGCCACGCCGTCGCCGCGGATGCCGCTGCGGCCGTGCACGTTCTTGTAGTAGTCCCACGTCAGCGCGGCGCCGTAGTGCGCGTCGGCGGCGGCCGACTCCGGGTTGGAGGGGCTGCCGTCGCCCCAGACGTCGTCGGCGCCGGAGAAGAGGGTGCCGGTGCCGGAGGTGCCGCGGTTCAGGTTGTACGTCTTGTGGTTGCCGCGGGCGCCGTCGGTGAGGTTGTACGCCGACCCGGACCGGGTGGTGGTGAGGTCGACCGTGCCGGAGTACATCGTGTTGCCGGTGCCGTTCTCGATGGCCTCCCACGCGTACAGCTTCTCGCCGGTGGTGGCGTCGGTGACGACGTGCAGTTCCTGCGGGGTGCCGTCGTGCTGGAAGCCGCCGACGACGGTCTCGTACGCCACGACCGGCTTGCCGTTCGCGGCCCAGATCACCTTCCGTGGCTCCCGGTTGACGGCCGGGCCCTTGGCGTCCTCGGCCTTCCCCGCGGCCAGGGCCTGCTGCCGGGCCTTCGCGGCGGGCACCGCGGCCTTCGTCGTGGCCGGCTCGATCGCGGCGCGGGTGGCCTTCACGACGGACGCGGTGGTGTCCGCCTTCGTGCTCTGAACGACCAGGTCGCCGCCGAGGACCGGCAGGCCGTCGTAGGTGCGCTCGTAGCGCGTGTGCAGGGTGCCGTCGCGGTCCTTGAGGACGTCGCGGACGACCAGTTTCTCCTTGGCGCCGAGGCCCAGGTCCTTCGCCGTCCCGGCCTTGTCCGCTTCCGCCTCGCGGATCAGCGCGGCGCGCTGGGCGGGGGAGAGCCGGACCGATTCCGAGCCGGGGTTCGCCTTGCTCGCGGCCGACGGTGCCATCGTAGGGGCTGCGGTGGCGGTGCCGCTCTGCACGGCGGCGGCGATCAGCGCGGCGACGCCGGCGAGGGCCACGGCCGCGGTGTGGCGGGGGATGGGGGGAGTGCGTCTGCGGGAGGTGCCTCTTCGCGGGGAACTGCTTCTCAACACTGTCTCCTTCTGCGGGACCGGGGATCGCCCGGCCTGGGGAGGTGGAGGTGTTGCCGTGGGGTCGCTGTGCAGCAGTCGCACGAAGCGTGGCAGGGGACTGCGCTTTCTGTCAGGGGCGCGTCAACAGTATGGCCGGAAACGGTTCGTTGACCGGAAGCTCATGTTCGCTATGCGGACGGTGGGGACGGCTCCCGGGTGCCGGGCAGGTCCCCGTGCCAGGAGTGCCACAGTGCCGCGTAGGCCCCGCCGGCCGCCACCAGCTCGTCGTGCGTGCCCAGTTCCGTCAGCCGGCCGTCCTCCATCACCGCCACCCGGTCGGCGTCGTGCGCGGTGTGCAGCCGGTGCGCGACGGCGATGACCGTGCGCCCCTCGAGCACGGCGGCCAGGGCGCGCTCGGTGTGCCGGGCGGTCGTCGGGTCGAGCAGCGCGGTCGCCTCGTCGAGGATCAGCGTGTGCGGATCCGCCAGCACCACGCGGGCCAGGGCGAGTTGCTGGGCCTGCGAGCCGTCGGTGCCGTGCCCGCCCTGGCCCAGCCGGGTGTCCAGGCCCTCCGGCAGCTCCCGCACCCACACGTCGGCGCCGACCACCGACAGCGCCTTCCGCAACTCCTCGTCCCCGGCTGACGGTTCGGCGATCCGCAGGTTGTCGCGGACCGTGCCCAGGAACACGTGGTGCTCCTGGGTGACCAGGACGACCTGGCGGCGCAGCCGCTCCGGTCCGAGCCCGACGACGGGCACGCCGCCGACCGTCACCGAGCCGGCGGTCGGCGCGTCGATGCCTGCCATCAGCCGGCTCAGCGTGGTCTTGCCGGCGCCCGACGGCCCGACCATGGCCAGCCGCTCCCCGGGCGTCACCGTCAAATCGACACCCCGCAGCACCTCGACGCCCCCTTCGTAGGCGTAGCGCACGCCGGTGACGTCGATACGGTCGCCGTCCGGATCGGGGCCGTCCCCCTCCCCGGCGGCGCGCGGGGCCCGGGCCAGCCCCTCCACCCGGGCGAAGGACGCGCCGCTGCTCTGGAGTTGCTCGACCCGCACCAGGATCTCGTCCAGCGGATTGCTCAACTGGTGCAGGTACAGGGCCGCCGCCACGACCGCCCCGAGACTCATCGAGCCCGAGGTGTGCAGCGCCCCGCCGATCACCAGCACCCCGGCCACCGGAAGGACGTACGACACCTCCACCGCCGGGAAGAACACCGTGCGCAGGAACAGCGTGTAGAAGCGCGTGCGGCGGGACACCTCCAGTGCCTCCCGGCTCGCGGCGGTGCGCTGCTGTCGGAGCCGGAACGCCTCCACCGTGCGCGCTCCGGCCGCGGTCGCCGCGAGGATCTCCGCGACGTCCGAGGTGGCCGCGCCCTCGGCGAGATACCCGTCCCGGGCCCGCCGCAGGTACCAGCGCAACGCCAGCCAGATCGGTGTCAGGCCGAGCACGCCGAGGGCACCGAGCAGCGGGTCGAGCAGGAACACCGCTCCGATCAGGAACAGGCACTGCACGAGGTTGATGAGCAGGATCGGACCGGCGTCGCGCAGGGTGTTGCCCACGGTCGTGACGTCCGAGGTGCCGCGGGCCGTCAGGTCGCCGGTGCCGGCGCGTTCCACGACCGAGGCGGGCAGGGCGAGGGCGCGGTCGACGAACCGCTCCCGTACGCGTGCGAGGGTGCGTTCGCCGAAGCGGTGGCCGACGTAGCGGGCCCAGCGGGCGAGGAACAACTGGGCCAGCGCGCAGAGCAGGAGGACGAGGGCGAGCCGGTCGACGGCGGCGACTCCGTGTCCGGCCCGGACCTCGTCGATCATCCGGCCCAGCAGCCAGGG
Organism: Streptomyces sp. NPDC002788; assembly: GCF_053592115.1. Lineage (NCBI taxonomy): Bacteria > Bacillati > Actinomycetota > Actinomycetes > Kitasatosporales > Streptomycetaceae > Streptomyces > Streptomyces sp. NPDC002788. The sequence goes on from NZ_JBSFVB010000007.1 coordinate 11,409, forward strand.
CCCTGCCAGACCGGCCAGGGCGGCGAGGGCGTTGAGGCCGAGGACGGTGGTGAAGGCTCGGGTGTCGGCCCGGACGAGGTCCAGCAACGCTCCGCGGACGTCAGCCCGTTCGGCCACGGGCAGGTGTGCGCGGCTCATCGGACGGCCTCCTCGGTGTCCCTGGCCACCAGAGCGCGGTAGCCGGGGGCGGTGTCGAGCAGTTCGTGGTGGCTGCCCGAGGCCGCGACCTTGCCGTCGACCAGGTAGTGGACGGTGTCCGTGCGGTCCAGGACGAGCGGGGAGGTGGTGGTCACGACCGTGGTGCGGTCTTGCCGGGCTTTTCTGAGGCGGTCGGCGACGGTGGCCTCGGTGTGGGCGTCGAGGGCGGAGGTGGGGTCGACGGTGAGGAGGATCTCCGGGTCGGCGAGGAGGGCTCTGGCCAGGCGGATGCGCTGGCGCTGGCCGCCGGAGAGGTTGCGGGCCTGGGCGGCCATATGGGTGTTCAGGCCGTCGGGGAGGGCTTGGACGATGTCTTCGGCTGCGGCTGTGTGGAGCGCCGTCTGAAGTGCCGTGTCCTGTTGTGTGGCGGCTGCGGGTGAGTGGGGGCCGGTCGCGCCCCGCGGCGGAGCCGCAGATCGGCACTGCCCCGCGCCCCCGACAGGTCTGATCATGTCCTGGAGGGTTCCTGCGAACAGGTCCGCCTCGTGGTCGGCCAGCAGGATGCGTTGGCGGATCTGGTCCAGGGCGATCTCGTCGAGGCGCTCGTCGCCCCAGGTCGCCTCCGAGGGGGTGTAGCGGGCGAGGCGGTCCAGGACGGTTGTGGCGTCAGCGGGGTGTTCCGCGACCAGGGCCGTCAGGCGGCCGGGGAGGACGCGCACGCCGGAGGCGGGGTCGTCCAGGGCCGACGGTTCGGACGGGGCGTCCCGGGTGCCGGTGTCCGGCATCGGCTCCAGCCGCAGGAACCGTACGACGCGTCGCGCGCACACCAGGCCGCGGCTGATCTGGTAGCCGCATTCGACCCAGAAGGCCACCGGCCCCACCAGCACCGCGACATAGCCGTAGACCGACACCAGCTGGCCGACGGTGACGTCCCCCTGCGCGGCCAGGCGGGCCGCCAGCCAGGTCACCACGGCGAGGAAGAGGGTGGGCAGGCCGATGCCGAGGGCCTGCACCCAGCTGGTCACCGCGCCGACCCGGTACCCCTGCTCGCGCAGCCGCTGGGAGTCACGGCGGAAGTCGTCCGCGACCAGCGTCTTGCCGCCCAGCCCGGCGAGCACCCGCAGACCGCCCGCCAGGTCGCCGATCCGCGCGGTGAGCACGCCCTGCCGTTCGCGGTACTCCGTCTCGGAACCCTGTAACCGCCCTAGCAGCGGCCCCACGAGCAGGACGATCACCGGGATGCCGAGCAGGACGACCACGGCGATGAGCGGGGAGACCGAGACCAGCAGGACGGCGACCACCAGATAGGCCACGACCGCCCCCACGCCGGGGCCGACGACCGTCAGCGACTGGCTGATCGTCTGCACGTCGCCCACGCCGATCGTGACGACCTCCCCGGCGCCCATCTGCCGGGACAGGGAGGACCCGAGCCGCACCGCCTGGCCGACGACGACCTTCACCGTGCGGAAGTTGGCGTCCATGCGGACGCGGGTCATGGTGCGGTGGCGCATGATGCTCAGCCAGGAGTTGAACGCCCCGACCGCGAACAGCGCGCCGCTCCAGAGCGCCAGCGCGCCCATGTCGCCGGGCTCCAGACCGTCGTCGATCGCCCGGGACATCAGATACGGCGTCGCCGCCAGCAGCACCATCCACACGCTGCCGAACATCGCCCCGGCCGCACACCGCCAGGGCTGCCGGGCGACCAGCCACCACAGGTAACGGCCGCCGCTCCGGTGGTCGGGCGTGCCGGGGTCCTCGTACGCGTCGATCATCCGCCCGCCTCGCCGCCCTCTCCGCCGCCGCCCTACGCCAGGCTGTCCCGCCAGGCCCGGTGCAGATCCGCGAACCTGCCCGTGCCCGCGACGAGTTCGGCCGGTTCGCCGTCCTCGACGATCTTCCCCTGTTCCATCACCAGGACACGGTCCGCGATCTCGACGGTCGACAGCCGGTGCGCGATGACCACGGCCGTACGGCCCTTCAGCACCGTCGCCATCGCCCGCTGCACCGCACGCTCGCCCGGGACGTCCAGCGAGCTGGTCGCCTCGTCGAGGATCAGCACCGCCGGATCGGCCAGCAACGCCCGGGCGAACGCGACCAGTTGCCGCTGACCGGCCGAGATACGGCCGCCCCGCTTGCGTACGTCGGTGTCGTAGCCGTCGGGCAGGGAGCTGATGAAGTCGTGCGCGCCGATCTCCTTCGCCGCCCGCTCGATCTCCTCACGCGTGGCGTCCGGGCGGCCGATCGCGATGTTCTCCGCGACCGTGCCGGAGAACAGGAACGCCTCCTGCGTCACCATGACCACCCCGCGCCGCAGTTCGGGCACGGCGAGATCGCGCAGGTCGACGCCGTCCAGCAGCACCCGGCCCTCGGAAGGGTCGTAGAGGCGGGCCAGCAGCTTGGCCAGCGTCGACTTGCCGGCGCCCGTGGAGCCGACGACCGCGACCGTCTGCCCGGCCGGGATCGTCAGGTCGAAACGGGGCAGCACCTCGCCGCCGGTGCGGTAGCCGAAGCGGACACCGTCGAAGACGACCTCGCGGCCCGGCTGTTCACTCTCCAGCGCGGGGAGCTGCCGGGGACTGGACGGCTCGGGCACGGACGGCGTCTGTGCGAGCAGCCCGGCGATCTTCTCCAGCGAGGCAGCCGCCGACTGGTAGGAGTTGAGGAACATCCCGAGCCGGTCGATGGGGTCGTACAGCCGCCGCAGGTACAGCACGGCCGCCGCCAGCACACCGAGGGCCAGCGTGCCGTCCGCGACCCGGTAGGCGCCCCACAGCACGATCGCCGCGACCGCCGTGTTGGCGACCAGCCGGGAACCGGTGACGTACCGGGCCATCTCCAGCAGCGCGTCGCCGTTGGTCCGCTCGTGCCGCTGGTTGAGCGCGCCGAAGTCCGCGTCGTTGGCCGCCTCGCGGCGGAAGGCGCGCACCGGGCGGATGCCGTTCATGGTCTCGACGAACTTGACGATGACGGCGGCGATGGCGGTCGACCGCGCCCGGTACACCCGCCCGGCGCGCCGCTGGTACAGCCGCACCAGGGCGTAGAGCGGCACCAGGGAGGCCACCGCCACACCGCCGAGGCCCAGGTCGAGCCAGAGCAGCATCGCCGAGATGTAGACGAAGGACAGGATGACCGTCACGAGTTCCTGAAGGCCCTCGTCCAGCAGCTCGCGCAGCGACTCCACGTCCGTGGTGGAGCGGGAGATGAGCCGGCCCGAGGTGTAGCGCTCGTGGAAGTCGACGCTCAGCGCCTGTGCGTGGCGGAAGATCCGGCCGCGCAGGTCGAGCAGTACGTCCTGGTTGACGCGGGCCGCGGCGGCGACGAACGCGAACTGGAGCCCGCCCGCGGCCAGCGCGCACGCCAGGTAGCCGACGGCCACCGCGATCAGCGGCCCGTGGTCCTGCGCCCGGAACGCCGGCACGGCACGGTCGATGGCGTACGCCACGAGCAGCGGGCCCGCCTGCACGACCGCCTGCTGGATCAGCAGCAGGAGCGACGTGACCGTGACACGGGCCTTCATGGGCGCGAGCAGGGAGCGCAGCAGGGCGGCGGTGGCGCCCGGGGGTGTGGGCAGGACGTCCCGGTCGAAGGGGTCGCCGGTGGCGGGGGCCCGAGCGTCGGGTTTCCCGTCCTCGAGCGTCCCGTCCTCGGGTTTCTCGTCGTCGGGTTTTCCGTCGGCCGGTGCGGTGGTGGCCGCCGTCATCGTGCGTCCTCCTGTTCGCCGGACATCAAGTGCACGTACTCGGCGTTCGTGCGCAGCAGTTCGTGGTGGGTGCCGACCGCGGCGACGCGGCCGCCGGACAGCAGCGCGACGCGGTCGGCGAGCAGCACGGTGGACGGGCGGTGCGCCACGATCAGGGCGGTGGTGTCCGAGAGGACCTGCCGCAGGGCGGCCTCGACGGCGGCCTCGGTGTGCACGTCCAGGGCCGACAGCGGGTCGTCCAGGACGAGGAACTCCGGCTGTCCGACGACAGCCCTGGCCAGGGCCAGACGCTGCCGCTGCCCGCCGGAGAGGCTGAGGCCCTGCTCGCCGACCTGGGTGTCCGTCCCCTGCGGCAGGGCGTACACGAAGTCGGCCTGGGCGACCGCCAGGGCGCGCTCCAGCTCTGCCGTGCCCGCCGTGTCGTCGGCCCCCATGAGAACGTTGTCGCCGACCGCGGCCGAGAACAGCGTGGGTTCCTCGAAGGCGACCGCGACCTTGGCGCGCAGCGCCTCTCTGGACAGGGTCGTGATGTCGACGCCGTCGAGGGTGATGCGGCCCGAGGTCACCTCGTAGAGGCGGGGGATGAGCGCGGTGAGGGTGGTCTTGCCGCTGCCTGTAGCTCCGACCAGGGCCATGGATTCGCCGGGGCGGATATGGAGGTCGACCTTGTCCAGGACGGGTGGGGAGCCGGGCGGGGCGTCCGGGTAGCGGAAGGTGACGTCGTGGAACCGGAGACCGGCCCCGGCTGCGGGCAGCGACGCCGCGTCAGCGGGAACGCCCCGCTCCTCGACGCCCTCGTCCATCACCTCGAAGTACCGCTCCGTCGCCGTCGCCGCCTCCTGGCTCATCGCCAGCAGGAACCCGATCGACTCCACCGGCCACCGCAACGCCAGCGCCGTGGACAGGAACGCCACCAGCGTCCCCGCCGACAGCTCCCCGTCGGCCACCTGCACGACCCCCACCACCAGCGCCGCCCCGATCGCGACCTCCGGCAGCGTCACGATGACACCCCAGATCGTCGCCAGCAGCCGCGCCTTGCGCAGCTCCGTGCCGCGCAGCCTCCCCGACAGCTCCCGGAACGCCCGGGCCTGGCTGCGGTGCCGGCCGAAGCCCTTGATGATGCGGATGCCGAGCACGCTCTCCTCGACGACCGTCGTGAGGTCGCCGACCTGGTCCTGGGCACGCCGCGCCACCTCGGCGTAACGCTTCTCGAAGATCATGCAGGTGACCATGACGGGCACGGCCGGCCCGAGGATGACCAGACCGAGGGTCCAGTCCTGGAGCAGCATGATGACCACGCCGACGAGGATCGTCACCCCGTTGACCAGCAGGAACGTCAGCGGGAACGCGAGGAACATGCGCAGCAGCATCAGGTCCGTCGTCCCCCGGGACAGCAACTGCCCCGAGGCCCACCGGTCGTGGAAGGCCACCGGCAGCCGCTGGAGGTGCCGGTACAGAGCCGCCCGCATGGACGCCTCGACGTGGGAGAGCGGCCGCGCCACCAGCCACCGCCGCAGCCCGAACAGCAGAGACTCGGCGAGGCCGAGCAGCAGCAGGTACAGCGCGCCGAGCCAGACCCCGTCCGGGTCCCGGCCGGCGATGGGCCCGTCCACCATCCACTTCAGGACGAGCGGGATCACCAGGGCCACGCAGGAGGCGAGTATCGCCACGAACGCGGCGGTGAACAGCCGCCCCCGCACGGGCCGCACGTACGGCCACAGGCGCAGCAGCGAACGCACGGTGGAACGGTCCTGGGCGGGGGCGGGTGTCGTGGCCATCAGCAGCGAGCCTACGGATCGTCACTGACACTGCCCACCGAGTTTCTGCCCGACCTCCCTCAGCCGCTGGTCCTACGACCTGGGGGTACCTCCCCGCGCGAGCGAAGCCGAGAGCTTGGGAGCGAAGCCGAGAGCTTGGGGGAGCGTTCGAGGGGTCGCACGGCGGCAACCGGCCGAGTCGTAGGGCCGCATCAACCGATCGGCTGATGCCCGTTCGAGCGTGACGGCCGATGTGCCGGGCCCGGCCGTGCCGGGACCCTCGTCGTATGCCGACCGCACCTGTCATCGAAGTCACCGAGTTGCGCAAGAGCTACGCCGGACGCCCCGCCGTCGACGGTGTCTCCTTCGCCGTGGAGGAAGGGGAGATCTTCGGGATCCTCGGCCCGAACGGCGCCGGGAAGACCACCACCGTGGAGTGCGTCGAGGGCCTGCGCGTCCCCGACTCCGGCCGGGTCCAAGTCGCCGGCCTCGACCCCGTCACCGAGCACGAGGCCACCCGCCGCGTGCTCGGCGCGCAGCTCCAGCAGAGCGAGCTCCAGGCCAGACTCACCGTCCGCGAGGCGCTGGAGCTGTACAGCGCCTTCTACCCGAGCCCGCTCGACTGGCGGCCCCTCGCCGAACGCCTCGGCCTCACCGCCACGTTGACGACCCGGTTCGCCAAGCTGTCCGGCGGCCAGAAGCAGCGGCTGTTCATCGCGCTCGCGCTGGTGGGCAATCCCCGGGCCGTCGTCCTGGACGAGCTGACGACGGGCCTCGACCCGCGCGCCCGCCGGGACACCTGGGAGCTGATCGAGGACATCCGCGCGAACGGTGTGACCGTCCTGCTCGTCACCCACTTCATGGAGGAGGCGCAGCGGTTGTGCGACCGGATCGCGGTGATCGACAAGGGCCGGGTGGCCGCCCTGGACACCCCGGCCGGGCTCATCCGCCGCTCGGCGGGCGCCACCGTCATCAGCTTCACGCCGTCCACGCCCCTGGACGACCGTGAGCTGAACGCGCTGCCCGCGCTCGCGTCGGTCGAGCACAAGGACGGCCGCGTCACCTTGTCCGGCACCGACGAGACCGTCAACGCCGTCCTCACCCTCCTCGCCCGCACCCACGTCACCGCCCACCAGCTCCGGGTCACCGACACCACCCTGGACGACGCGTTCCTCGACCTCACGAAGGAGGCAGCGGCATGAGCACGGCCCTCGTCAACACCGCCGTACTGAAGAGCGAGATCCGCCTCTTCCGCCGGGAGCCCGGCAGCCTCTTCTGGGTCCTGGGGTTCCCGACCCTGCTGCTGGTGATCCTCGGCTCGATCCCGTCCTTCCGGGAGGCCGACCCGGCCTTCGGCGGGCTGCGCCCGGTCGACGGCTACGTGCCGGTGAGCGTGCTGCTCGGCCTGATCATGGCCGGGGTCCAGGCGATGCCGCAGACCCTCACCGGCTACCGCGAGCGGGGCATCCTGCGCCGGATGTCCACGACGCCGGTCCGGCCCTCGGCCCTGCTGTCCGCGCAGATGCTGCTGTACGGAGGAGCCGCCCTGGTGTCGGCGCTGCTCGCCCTCACGGCCGGGCGGCTGGCCTTCGGCGTACGACTGCCCGAGCAGGTCTTCGGATACGTCCTGGCCCTGCTCCTGGCCGTCCTGGCCGCCCTCGCGCTGGGCGCGGTGATCTCCGCGCTGTCCCGGTCGACGAAGATCGCCGGCGCCATCGGTTCGGCCGTGTTCTTCCCGGCGATGTTCAGCGCGGGCGTGTGGATGCCGGTGCAGACCATGCCGGACGTCCTCGCCCGGTCCGTCGGCCTCACGCCGTTCGGCGCGGCGGCCGAGGCCCTGAACCAGGCCGCGGCGGGGGACTGGCCGGGCTGGGGCCACCTCGGGGTGCTGGTGGCCTGGACCCTGCTGCTGACGGCCGGCGCCTCGCGCTGCTTCCGCTGGGAGTAGGCGGAGGGGCCGTGGACACTGGGCGGATGACCACGACGGACGAGCAGATCGAGCATCGTCAGAACCAGTTCCACACCTGGGGCGTCTACGGACTGCTCGCCGTCTCCGTCCTCCTCACAGTCACGGCGAGTGAGCTGATGACGAGCCCCGCCGAGTGGTACGCGGGCGGGGCGCTGGTCCTCGCCGCGGTGCTGCTCCAACTGTGGCACGGGCCCCGCCGCGGCCGCCGGACCCCGTCCCGCCGCGGGACCGTCTACTACGCCCTGCGCTGGGCGATCTCCTTCACCCTCACGTGGCTGAACCCGTTCTTCGCCTTTTACGCGTCCACCGGCTACTTCGACAGCGACGAAACGATCGCCGGAAGGCGCCGGCAGTGGCTCGGTCTCCTCGCCACCGTCGTCGTCGTGGCGGGCGGGCAGTCCGGCGGGATGCCGATCCGCAGCCTCACCCAGTGGGTGCTGTTCGCCGTGCTGCTGGTCGCGAACTACGGCCTGTTGACCGTGGTCGGCCACATCACCCAGCAGGAGGAACAGCGCTCCCGCGACCGTGCCGTCACCATCACCGAACTCGAACGCACCAACGCCGCCCTGCAGCAGGCCCTCGACGAGAACGCCGCCCTCCATGCCCAACTCCTCGTCCAGGCTCGGGAAGCGGGCGTCGCCGACGAACGCCGGCGGCTGGCCGCCGAGATCCACGACACCATCGCCCAGGGCCTGACCGGCATCATCGCCCAGCTCCAGGTGGTCGCGAACGCCCCCGACCTGGCCAGGGCCCGCACGCATCTCGAACGCGCCTCGGACCTGGCCCGGCACAGCCTGGGCGAGGCCCGCCGCTCCGTGCACAACCTCGCCCCCGTGGCGCTGGCCGACGCCGGACTGCCGGAGGCCCTGAAGAAGACGGTCGCCGAGTGGGGGGAACGGACGGGGGTGCGCGCCGAGTTCACGGTCACCGGTACCGCCGAGCAACTCCACGAGGAGGTCGCGGCCACGCTCCTGCGGATCGTCCAGGAGGCCCTGTCCAACACGTCCCGGCACGCGGCCGCCACCCGCGTCGGGGTGACCCTGTCCTTCCTCGGCGACGAGGTCATCCTCGACATCCGCGACGACGGCAGCGGCTTCGACCCCCTCGCCGTCCCGGCGCGCACCAGCACCGGCGGTTTCGGCCTCCTCGGCATGTGCGCCCGCGCCGAACGCATCGCCGGTTCCCTCACCGTCGAATCCGAACCGGGCCACGGTACGGCCGTCTCGGCTCGCGTACCGTTGGTCCGCCATGACTGACGACGCCGCGATCACCCTGCTCATCGTCGACGACCACCCCGTCGTACGGGACGGCCTGCGCGGCATGTTCGAGTCCGCCCCGGGCTTCACGGTCCTGGCCGAGGCGTCGAACGGCGTAGAGGCGGTCTCGCTCGCCGCCGGCCTCGACCCGGACGTGATCCTGATGGACCTGCGCATGCCCGGCGGCGGGGGAGTGGACGCCATCCGAGAGCTGTCCCGCACCGGCGCCCGCGCCAAGGTCCTCGTCCTCACCACCTACGACACCGACTCCGACACCCTCCCCGCGATCGAGGCGGGCGCCACCGGCTACCTGCTCAAGGACGCGCCCCGCGAGGAGCTGTTCTCGGCCGTACGGGCGGCGGCACAGGGCAGAACGGTGCTCTCCCCGGCGGTGGCCTCCCGCCTGGTCTCGGCCGTCCGCACCCCAAGGGCCCCCGGCAACGAGCCCCTTTCGGCGCGCGAGCGCGAGGTGCTGGCCCTGGTCGCCAAGGGCACCTCCAACCGCGAGATCGCCCGCGAACTGTTCATCAGCGAGGCGACCGTGAAGACCCACCTCACCCACCTCTACGCCAAGCTCGGCGTCAAGGACCGCGCGGCGGCGGTGGCGGTGGCGTACGACCGGGGGATCCTGGGCTGACGGGGTCACCCCGCCACCCGCAGCAACAGCACCGCCCGCGCCGGCACCGTGATCTCGGTCCCCGCCCGGTGCTCCACCCCCGGCGCCTCCCCCTGCTCCTCCAGGCTCGTGTCGACGACCACCGCGTACCGTTCCGCCCACGGCGGCCCCGGCAGCACGAAGGTCACCGGCCCCTCGCCCGCGTGCAGGACGGCCAGGAAACTGTCGTCGAGGATCTGGTTCCCGCGCTCGTCCCGGCCCGGTATGTCCCGGCCGGACAGGTACATGCCCAGCGTGGCGGCGGGCGCGTACCAGTCCTGCTCCGTCATCTCCGCGCCCCGGGAGGTGAACCAGGCCAGGTCGCGCAGCCCGTCCGCGGTCTGGGCCCGGCCGGAGAAGAACGCCCGGCGCCGGAGCACCGGGTGCCGGTGGCGCAGCGCGATCAGCCGGGACGTCAGCTCGAACAGGGCCTTCCAGCCCGGGTCCGCGAGCAGGCCCCAGTCCACCCAGCTGATCTCGTTGTCCTGGCAGTAGGCGTTGTTGTTGCCGCGCTGGGTGCGGCCCAGCTCGTCACCGGCGACCAGCATGGGCACCCCCGTCGACAGCAGCAGCGTGGTCAGCAGGTTCCTGAGCTGCCGGCGCCGCAGGGCCAGGACGCCGTCGTCGTCCGTCTCGCCCTCGGCGCCGCAGTTCCAGGCCCGGTTGTCGTCCGTGCCGTCCCGGTTGCCCTCGCCGTTGGCCTCGTTGTGCTTGCGCTCGTAACTCACCAGGTCGCGCAGGGTGAAACCGTCGTGCGCGGTGATGAAGTTGACGGACGCGTACGGCCTGCGCCCGCCCCAGGCGTACAGGTCGCTGGAGCCGGACAGGCGGTACCCCATCTCCCGGACGTCCGGCAGGGCGTGCCGCCAGAAGTCCCGTACGGCGTTGCGGTACCGGTCGTTCCACTCCGTCCACAGGGGCGGGAACGCCCCCACCTGGTAGCCGCCCGACCCCACGTCCCACGGCTCGGCGATCAGCTTCACCCGGCGCAGCACCGGGTCCTGGGCGATGACGGCGAGGAACGGGGAGAGCATGTCGACGTCGTGCATGGAGCGGGCCAGCGCCGCCGCCAGGTCGAAGCGGAAGCCGTCGACGCCCATCTCCGTCACCCAGTAGCGCAGCGAGTCCGTGATCAGGCGCAGCACATGCGGCTGGACCACGTGCAGGGTGTTGCCGCAGCCGGTGTAGTCGGCGTAGCGGCGGGCGTCGTCCTGGAGGCGGTAGTAGCCGCGGTTGTCGATGCCCTTCAAGGACAGCGTCGGGCCGAGTTCCCCCGCCTCGGCCGTGTGGTTGTAGACCACGTCGAGGATGACCTCGATCCCGGCCGCGTGCAGGGCGCGCACCATCCGCTTGAACTCGCCGACCTGCCGGCCCCTCGTGCCGGAGGCCGCGTAGGCCGCGTGCGGGGCGAAGTAGCCGATGGAGTTGTAGCCCCAGTAGTTCTTGAGGCTTCTGCGCAGCAGGTGGTCCTCGTGCGCGAACTGATGCACCGGCAGCAGTTCCACCGCCGTCACGCCCAGCTTCACCAGATGCTCGACCGCCGCCGGGTGCGCGAGGCCGGCGTAGGTGCCGCGCAGTTCCTCGGGGATGCCCGGGTGCAGCCGGGTGAAGCCCTTGACGTGCAGCTCGTAGATCACCGAGTCGGCCCACGGCGTCTTCGGGCGGCGGTCGTCCGCCCAGTCGTCGTCATCATGGACGACCACACCCTTCGGGACGTACGGCGCCGAGTCCCGGTCGTCGCGCACGGTGTCGGCTACATGCTGCTGCGGCCAGTCCCTGACGTGCCCGTACACTTCCGGCGGCAGGCTGAACTCGCCGTCGACCGCTCGCGCGTACGGGTCGAGGAGCAGCTTCGCCGGGTTCCAGCGGGCGCCGGTCCACGGGTCCCAGCGGCCGTGCACCCGGTAGCCGTAGCGCTGCCCGGACAGCACGCCCGGGACGAAGCCGTGCCAGATCTCGTGGGTCAGCTCCGCGAGCCGGACCCGGGACTCCTTGCCCGTCTCGTCGAAGAGGCACAGCTCCACACCCTCGGCCCCGCCCGCCCACAACGCGAAGTTGGTCCCCGCAACCCCGTCCGAGCCGACCCGGAACCGGGCGCCCAGCGGGGTCGGCGCGCCCGGCCGGGCGGGCACCGGGGGACGCGGCGCGGCCTGCCGCATGCCGTTCGCGGCGGCGGCCTGGCGCCCCTTCTCAGTGGCCTGACGACCGGCCACCGCCTCCTGCTCGGCTGCGCTGGACACCTTTCAGCCTCCCGCGGCTCGTGGGACGACGGGGGACAGAGGGGTGCGGCCCTGTGTGCGGCCGGGGTCGCGGCTCCCCTGCGCGTCGTCCTCCCCAGTGTTCTGCCCAGAGCATGGGTCGCACTCACGTTTCCCCGGGGGTGGGCATGGTCGTTTCCCGGGGACACGGACCGTCGTTGGGAACCTCGTGAGGCACGTACAAGGGCGCGCGCGGCGCGCGAGGGCCGCGCTGGCCGCCGTAGTGACATGGGCAGGGCTCCTGGCCGGGGCCACCGGCTGTACCTCGGACGACTCCGGCGGGCTCGCCGGTGTCTTCGGAGCGCCCCCGGCGCCCGAGGACGTCATCAAGGTCTCGCCCGGCGACGGCAGCAGGGGCGTGCGCCCCGGCAAGAAGCTGCGGGTGCGCGTGCCCGACGGCCGCCTGGAGTCGGTGAAGGTCGTCAGGTCCCAGGACGCGCAGGAGACCCCGGTGCCAGGGCGCGTCTCCGCCGACGGGCTGACCTGGAAACCCGACGAGGAGCGGCTGGCACTCGCCGCCAAGTACACCGTCGACGTGGTGGCCGTGGGCGGCGACGGCCGCCGTTCGGCCCGGCACACCACCTTCACGACGCAGGTCCCCGAGGAACGCTTCATCGGCTACGTCGCCCCGGAGAACCGGGCCACGGTCGGCACCGGAATGATCGTCTCCCTGGAGTTCAACCGGAAGATCGCGAACCGGGCCGTCGTCGAACGCGCGGTGCGGGTCACCGCCCGCCCGGCCGTCGAGATCCGCCCGCACTGGTTCGGCGGCACCCGCCTCGACTTCCGCCCCGAGCACTACTGGAAACCCGGCACCCGGGTCACCGTCGCCCTGCGCCTGCGGGACGTCGAGGGAGCACCCGGCGTCTACGGCCTCCAGCACAAGACGTTCTCCTTCACCGTCGGCCGCAGCCAGGTCTCCGTGGTCGACGCCGCCGCCCACTCCATGGAGGTCCGGCGTGACGGCGAGCCGCTGGCCACGGTCCCGGTCACGGCCGGCGCCCCCAGGACCACCACCTACAACGGCAAGATGGTGGTGACCGAGATGCTCGAGGTCACCCGGATGAACGGCGCCACGGTCGGCTTCAAGAAGCGCGACGGCAAGGGCGAGTACGACATCCCGGACGTCCCGCACGCCATGCGCCTGACCGACTCCGGCACCTTCCTGCACGGCAACTACTGGGCGCACCACAGCGTCTTCGGCCGCACCAACGTCAGCCACGGCTGCGTCGGACTGCGTGATGTGAAGGGCGGCGGATCCGACACCCCGGCCGGCTGGTTCTTCGACCGCAGCCTCGTCGGGGACGTGATCGAGGTCGTCAACAGCAATGACAAAAAGGTCGCTCCCGACAACGGGCTCGGAGGATGGAATATGAGCTGGAATGCATGGAAGGCGGGCAGTGCGGTGAAGTAGTCCGACAGGGGGGCGGGTTGACCCGGCGTCCGTTGGGACCGAACGGTGACAATCGCGGGCCGCCGGTGCCGTGCGACCTGTGGTTACTATTCGCCGGTGCGCGGGGGACACGCGCAGGGGTGCGGGCTGACCAGGCCCGGGGAGGGGAGAACGACTTGAACGGGCGACCGATATCGGGGGCGTCGGTTAGAGGTGGGAACGGAGTGCTCGCGCTGATACTCGGCGTGCTGCTCCTCGCCGTCACGGCGTGCGGAGGCGGGGGGACCGGCTCCGGGACCGACGGGGGCGGCGGCAAGGGCAAGGACTCGGACGCCGCGCGGAGCAAGCAGTCCGAGGCCGTCGTCAACATCACGCCCGAGGACGGGGCGAAGTCCGTCGACACCAGCGGCGCGCTGAAGGTGACCGCCGCTCAGGGGAAGTTGACCGAGGTCGCGGTCAAGGACTCCAAGGGCAAGAAGATCGACGGGAGGATATCCGGCGACGGCACCACCTGGACGCCGTCCACCCACCTGGCCGGTGCCACCAAGTACACGGTCCACGCGGTCGCCAAGGACTCCGAGGGCCGCACGGCCGCGGAGGACGCCGACTTCACCACGCTGACCCCGGAGAACACCTTCACCGGCACCTTCACACCGGAGGACGGCTCCAAGGTCGGCGTCGGCATGCCGTTCTCCATCCGCTTCTCGCGGGGCATCACCAACCCGGACGACGTCGAGAGGGCCATCCGCATCACGACGGAACCGGCCGTCGACGTCGAGGGCCACTGGTTCGGCAACGACCGTCTCGACTTCCGCCCCGAGAAGTACTGGAAGCCCGGCACCAAGGTGACCGTCGACCTCGGCCTCGACGGCGTCGAGGGCCGCCCCGGCGTCTACGGCGAGCAGGACAAGAAGGTCGAGTTCACCATCGGCCGCAACCAGGTCTCCGTCGTCGACGCCAAGAAGCTCACCATGAAGGTCATGCGCGACGGCAAGGTCATCAAGACCATCCCGGTCACCACCGGCAAGCCCGGCATGGAGACCTGGAACGGCCAGATGGTCATCAGCGAGATGCTCACGGTGACCCGGATGAACGGCGAGACCGTCGGCTACGGCGGCGAGTACGACATCAAGGACGTCCCGCACGCCATCCGCCTCACCACCTCCGGCACGTTCCTGCACGGCAACTACTGGGCGAGCGGCGCCTTCGGCAACTACAACGCCAGCCACGGCTGCATCGGTCTGCGCGACGTGCGCGGCGGCTGGGACAAGAAGGTGCCGGCCGCGTGGTTCTTCAACCACTCGATGGTCGGCGATGTGGTGGTCGTCAAGAACTCCGAGGACAGGATCGTCGAGCCGGACAACGGGCTCAACGGCTGGAACATGTCGTGGGAGAAGTGGAAGAAGTAGCTCCCCACTGACGCACTGACCGAAGGCCCCGTGTGACGACCGCACCGGGGTCTTCGGCATTTCAGCCCCGTGCTGCGCCTGCCTGGGGGGCACCCCGAGGACCCCCGGCCGGATGTGACCGACAGCACCGACGCGACACTCGTTAGCCCCCGTTAACCTGCTGCCTATGACCGTCTCTCTCGAAGTCGCCGCAGGCGTCGGCACGCTCCGTCTCGACCGCCCGCCCATGAACGCGCTGGACATCGCCACGCAGGACCGGCTGAAGGAACTCGCCGAGGAGGCCACGCGCCGCGAGGACGTGCGGGCCGTGGTGCTCTACGGCGGCGAGAAGGTGTTCGCGGCCGGCGCGGACATCAAGGAGATGCAGGCGATGGACCACACCGCGATGGTCCTGCGCGCCCGTGCCCTGCAGGACTCGTTCACGGCGGTGGCCCGTATCCCCAAGCCGGTCGTCGCGGCCGTGACGGGCTACGCGCTGGGCGGCGGCTGCGAACTCGCGCTGTGCGCGGACTACCGCATCGCCGGGGAGAACGCCAAGCTCGGCCAGCCGGAGATCCTGCTCGGCCTGATCCCCGGCGCGGGCGGCACCCAGCGCCTGGCCCGCCTGGTCGGCCCCTCCAAGGCCAAGGACCTCATTTTCACCGGCCGGATGGTCAAGGCCGACGAGGCGAAGGAGATCGGCCTGGTGGACCGGGTCGTGCCCGCCGACGAGGTGTACACACAGGCGCACGCCTGGGCCGCGAAGCTCGCGCAGGGCCCGGCCCTCGCGCTGCGAGCCGCCAAGGAGTCGATCGACACGGGCCTGGAGACGGACATCGACACGGGCCTCGCGATCGAACGGAACTGGTTCGCCGGCCTGTTCGCCACCGAGGACCGCGAGCGCGGGATGCGCAGCTTCGTGGAGGAGGGGCCGGGCAAGGCGAAGTTCCTCTGAACATCCCCCCGAGGACTCGCAATTGACGCGGCGTCTGACCCGTGTCCCTCGAAGGGGCGGTTCATGGCGGCTTGAGGCAGCCTTGAGCGCGGCTGGTCGATGGAGTCCGTCGATTGCCCGGGAGCGGACTGTTCCAGCAGGTCGGAGGTGCTTACGGCGACACCGAGATGCCGCTGGCACATGACGGAGGATCCTCGTTCCCGGGCCGCACCCACGGGCGTATTCCCCGGGAACGGCCCCCTCGGGTGCGCCGGGCGGCCATGATGGGGGCATGGCGGGGCTGGAGGGTACGGAACAGCCGCGGGGACACGCTCATGCGGCCGCGGTGCGCTGGTCGCCGACCGTCGAGGACGAACACGCGCTGAAGGCGCTGGAGTTGTACGGCGACCCGGCGGAGGCAGAGGTAGCCCTGCCGTCCCGCCCCGAGTCCGCGGCCACCGCCCGACGCCTCACCCAGGTCGTGGTCCTGCGCCACTGGGGGCTCACCCCCAAGACAACGGAGGACGCCGTCCTCCTCGTCTCCGAACTGGTCGGCAACGCCGTACGCCACACCGGCGCCCGCGTCTTCGGGCTCCGTCTGCACCGGCGCCGCGGCTGGATCCGCGTCGAGGTACGCGACCCCTCCCGGGGGCTGCCCTGCCTGATGCCGGTCCAGGACATGGACATCAGCGGCCGTGGTCTGTTCCTCGTGGACAAGTTGGCCGACCGCTGGGGGGTCGACCTGCTGCCCAGGGGCAAGACGACCTGGTTCGAGATGCGGGTCGCCGACCGCTGAGAGCGTGCGCTGTCTCACCCGGCCGCCGGACGGTCGAATCCCGGGTTTCCGTGCAAAACGCCCTTAAATGGTGCGATGCACCGCCATCTCGTCAAGAGCGCCCTCGTCGCGGGTGCCGCCGTCGCCGTCCTCGCCGCCTGCGGCGCCCCCAGCGGGGAACGGACCTCCGAGGCTCGCGGCACCAAGGCCGCCGTGCCCGCCCCGCCCGAGAAGAAGCCCGTCCAGGGGCTGCCCGGCATGCCGCCCGTCCTCGACCCCGAGGACGTGTACGCGGCCGACCGCCCCGGCAAGCTGTCGCCGGTGGTCAAGGACTTCCCGTCCCGGGTCTACGTCCCCAACACCGAGTCCGACACGGTCTCCGTCATCGACCCGAAGACGTACGAGATCATCGAGACGATCCCCGTCGGCCGGCAGCCCCAGCACGTCGTGCCCTCATGGGACCTGAAGACGCTCTGGGTCAACAACAACCGCGGCCACACCCTCACCCCGATCGACCCGAAGACCGGCAAGGCGGGCAAGGAGGTGGAGGTCCACGACCCGTACAACCTCTACTTCACGCCCAACGGCAGGTACGCCGTCGTCATGGCCTCCCTCGACCGCGAGCTGGTCTTCCGCGACCCGCACACCATGGAGATCAAGAAGACCGTCCCGGTCTCCTGCTACGGCGTCAACCACGCCGACTTCTCCCTCGACGGCCGCTACTTCATCGTCTCCTGCGAGTTCAGCGGCGAACTGCTGAAGGTCGACACCGAGAAGATGAAGGTCGTCGGGCAGCAGCGGCTGCCGTTCGAGGGCGCCATGCCGCAGGACGTGAAGATCTCGCCCGACGGCGAGAAGTTCTACATCGCCGACATGATGGCGCACGGCATGTGGGTCCTGGACGGCGACAAGTTCACCGAGCCCACCCTGATGCCCACCGGCAAGGGCTGCCACGGCCTGTACGTCAGCCGCGACTCGCGCGAGATGTACGTGTCCAACCGCGGCGAGGGCACGATCTCCGTCTTCGACTTCACGCAGGACAAGCTGACCAAGAAGTGGCAGCTGCCCGACGGCGGCAGCCCCGACATGGGCGGGGTCTCCGCCGACGGCAAGGTGCTGTGGCTCTCCGGCCGCTACGACGCCGAGGTGTATGCCATCGACACCCGCAACGGCACCCAGCTCGCCCGCATCCCGGTCGGCAGCGGCCCGCACGGCCTCGCGGTCTACCCGCAACCCGGCCGGTACTCGCTCGGCCACACGGGCATCTTCCGGTGACAACCATGTGCCGTCCGCCGGGCGGTAGTTGACACGCCCTGATCGGGTGAGGATCCCCGGCACGGGCCGACCGGACCGCCATCGTGCTCCTCATGATCACTCTGCATGTGCGGCGGCGCATCGTCGCCGCCGCCCTGTCCCTGGCGGCCGTCCTCACCACGACGGCCGCCGCGCCCACCGGGACCACCGCCGCGCCCACCGGGACCATCGCCGCACCCGCCGCACCCGCCGCGCCCGCCGCGGCTCCCGCCCTCGCGCCGGCTGCCTGCCCCGTCCAGTTCGACGACCGGATCAAGGCCGCCGCCGACCGTCGGGTCGACGTCGGCCGCATCGCCCCCGACCCGTCCTGGCGCACCACCTGCGGCACCCTCTACCGCGCCGACGGCCGCGGCCCGTCCGTCGTCTTCGAGCAGGGCTTCCAGCCCAAGGACGTGGTGAACGGCCAGTACGACCTGGAGAAGTACGTCCTGGTCAACCAGCCCTCCCCGTACGTGTCCACGACCTACGACCACGACCTCTTCAGGAACTGGAAGTCCGCCTTCAACTACTACGTCGACGCCCCCTGGGGGCATCGACGTCAACAAGACCATCGGCGACACCCACAAGTGGGCCGACCAGCAGGAGGTCGCCTTCCCCGGCGGCATCGCCCGCGAGTACATCGTCGGCGTCTGCCCGGTCGACAAGCAGACAAAGACCGAGATCATGAGCGAGTGTGAGAGCAACCCGCACTACGAGCCCTGGCACTGAGCAGCACCTCCGAGCCCCATGATCCGTGAACGGATGCGGAACCCGCCGCCGACCTGTCCGAGGAACCGACGCCCGAGCAGGTGGACGCCTGGCCGGAGCCGGCCGAGATGCTCCAGGTCCCCGGCGTCGGGCCGAGATGCGCAAGGGCGTCTTTGCGGCCGACCGCGGTCACGACGCACCCGCCGGGGCGTCCCCGTGGTTCTCCCGGCGGCTTCAAGTGCACCGAACCCGAGGCGGCGTACCGCGGGAGTTCACCCGGGTGGTCGCCGCGCTGGAGGCGCGCACGGCCGGTTAATCTGACCTGCGTCAGTACGACGTACAGCACGAGATGAGGGGCGGATCGGTGGCGGACATCGAGGAAGCACGCAAGCAGTTCGAGCGGATCGATACGGACGGTGACGGATACATCACCGCTGCCGAGTTCAAGGCCGCCCTGGCCGGGTCGGGCGACTGGAACGTCACCGAGTCGGTCGCCGAGGTCGTCATCAAGTCCCGCGACCTCGACGGCGACAAGAAGCTGAGCTTCGACGAGTTCTGGGCCTACCTGAACAAGTGATCCGGGCCTGTCCCGGTGTGGGGCCCGGTCCGTCCGCCGACGGACCGGGCCCCTCGTCATGTCCGGCGCGCCAGGCTCAGGCCGTGCCCGGCGTGCGGTGCGGACGCCGGCGCCGGCCCGGGCGGTGGCGGAGGGGGCGGCGGAGGTCCTGCGCCGGGAACTTGAGGACCCCTTCGCGCCGGACACGGCCTCGGAACAGCCCAGCGGACCCGGAGGTCGACCCTGGCCGCGAAAGTCGCCGGTCGTCTCCCGGTCGACGGCGAGGATGTCGCCCGCCCGGTCCGGTGCCTCGGCGACGAAGTGCTCGGCCTGGGCGGTGAGGTCGCCGGGCCACAGGAAGTGGGAGAAGCCGACGACCAGCCCGGCGTCCCGTGCCCGTGTCGTCTGGCCGGCCGGCCGAGCGGCAGGCCGAGCGCGGTGCGGTAGCACGATGTCCGGCCGCGGCCGCACCAGGACAGCCGTCGCAGCCGTCGTCAGCACTCGATGATGTTCACCGCCAGCCCGCCCCGGGCCGTCTCCTTGTATTTCACCGACATGTCCGCGCCCGTGTCCTTCATCGTCTTGATGACCTTGTCCAGGGACACCTTGTGGGAGCCGTCGCCGCGCATCGCCATGCGGGCGGCGGTGACGGCCTTGACCGCTGCCATGCCGTTGCGTTCGATGCACGGGATCTGGACCAGACCGCCGACCGGGTCGCAGGTGAGGCCGAGGTTGTGCTCCATGCCGATCTCCGCGGCGTTCTCGACCTGCTCGGGCGAGCCGCCGAGGACCTCGGCGAGGGCGCCCGCGGCCATCGAGCAGGCGGAGCCGACCTCACCCTGGCAGCCGACCTCGGCGCCGGAGATGGAGGCGTTCTCCTTGAAGAGCATGCCGATCGCGCCCGCGGCGAGCAGGAAGCGGACCACGCCCTCCTCGTCGGCGCCCGGCACGAAGTTGACGTAGTAGTGCAGGACCGCCGGGATGATGCCGGCCGCGCCGTTCGTCGGGGCGGTGACGACCCGGCCCCCGGCCGCGTTCTCCTCGTTCACGGCCATCGCGTAGAGGGTGATCCACTCCATGGAGAGCGCCAGCGGGTCGCCCTCCGAGCGGAGCTTGCGCGCGGTGTTGGCGGCCCGGCGGCGCACCTTCAGGCCGCCCGGCAGGATCCCCTCACGGGACATGCCGCGCGCCACGCACGCCTCCATGACCCGCCAGATCTCCAGCAGGCCCTCGCGGATCTCCGCCTCGGTGCGCCAGGCCCGCTCGTTCTCCAGCATCAGCGCGGAGATCGACAGGCCCGTCTCCTCGGTGAGGCGCAGCAACTCGTCACCGGTGCGGAAGGGGTACTTCAGCACGGTGTCGTCGAGTTTGATGCGGTCCGCGCCGACCGCGTCCTCGTCGACGACGAAGCCGCCGCCGACCGAGTAGTACGTCTTGGTCAGCAGCTCCGCGCCCGAGGCGTCGTACGCCCACAGGGTCATGCCGTTCGCGTGGTAAGGAAGGGCCTTGCGGCGGTGCAGGACCATGTCGTCGTCGAAGGAGAACGCGATCTCGTGTTCGTCGAGCAGGTTCAGCCGGCCGCCGGCCTTGATCGCCTCCACCCGCTCGTCGGCCGTCTCCACGTCCACCGTGCGCGGCGAGTCGCCCTCCAGGCCGAGCAGCACCGCCTTGGGCGTGCCGTGGCCGTGGCCGGTGGCGCCGAGCGAGCCGTACAGCTCGGCCCGCACCGAAGCAACGCTCTCCAGCAGCTCCTCGTTGCGCAGCCGCAGGCCGAACATCCGGGCCGCCCGCATCGGGCCGACGGTGTGGGAGCTGGACGGGCCGATGCCGATCGAGAACAGGTCGAAGACCGAGATGGCCACGGGTGACTCCTGACTACGGGGGTGGTGCAGAGGGGGTGGGCGCCGCGCCGCTCGTGGCGGCACGGCGCCCGAAGGGTTTCTTCGGCGTGTTGCTTGTTACTTGTTCAGACCCGCGTACAGCGGGTGCTTGTCGGCCAGGGCCTTGACCCGGGCCTTGAGGGCCTGCGCGTCGTAGGACGGCTTCAGCGCCTCGGCGATGACGTCCGCGACCTCCGCGAAGTCCTCGGCCTGGAACCCGCGGGTGGCCAGGGCCGGCGTGCCGATCCGCAGACCCGAGGTCACCATCGGCGGACGCGGGTCGTTCGGGATGGCGTTGCGGTTGACCGTGATGCCCACCTCGTGGAGGCGGTCCTCGGCCTGCCGGCCGTCCAGCTCCGAGTGGCGCAGGTCGACCAGGACCAGGTGCACGTCCGTGCCGCCGGACAGGACGTCCACGCCCACGGCCCTCACGTCGTCCTTCACCAGACGCTCGGCCAGGATGCGGGCGCCCTCCAGCGTACGGCGCTGGCGCTCCTTGAAGTCCTGCGAGGCCGCGACCTTGAAGGCGACCGCCTTGGCGGCGATCACATGCTCCAGCGGACCACCCTGCTGACCGGGGAAGACAGCGGAGTTGATCTTCTTGGCGAGTTCGGCCGTGGAGAGGATCACACCACCGCGCGGGCCGCCCAGCGTCTTGTGCGTGGTCGTGGTCACCACGTGCGCGTGCGGCACCGGGTTCGGGTGCAGCCCGGCCGCGACGAGACCGGCGAAGTGCGCCATGTCGACCATCAGGTACGCGCCGACCTCGTCCGCGATCCGGCGGAACGCGGCGAAGTCCAGTTGCCGCGGGTAGGCCGACCAGCCCGCGACGATCAGCTTCGGCTTCGACTCCTTGGCGAGCCGCTCGACCTCGGCCATGTCGACCCGGCCGTCCTCGCCCACGTGGTAGGCGACGACGTCGTAGAGCTTGCCGGAGAAGTTGATCTTCATGCCGTGGGTCAGGTGCCCGCCGTGGGCGAGGTTCAGCCCCATGATGGTGTCGCCCGGCTTGAGCAGCGCGAACATCGCGGCCGCGTTGGCCTGGGCGCCGGAGTGCGGCTGCACGTTGGCGTGCTCGGCGCCGAACAGCTCCTTGACGCGGTCGATCGCGATCTGCTCGACCACGTCGACGTGCTCGCAGCCGCCGTAGTAGCGGCGGCCCGGGTAGCCCTCGGCGT
Source organism: Streptomyces sp. NPDC002788 (assembly GCF_053592115.1). Taxonomy (NCBI): domain Bacteria; kingdom Bacillati; phylum Actinomycetota; class Actinomycetes; order Kitasatosporales; family Streptomycetaceae; genus Streptomyces; species Streptomyces sp. NPDC002788. Next base: position 33,247 of record NZ_JBSFVB010000007.1, read on the forward strand.
ACTTGTTGGTGAGGACCGAGCCCTGCGCCTCCATGACCGCGACCGGCGCGAAGTTCTCCGAGGCGATCATCTCGAGCGTGGACTGCTGGCGCTGCAGCTCGGCGTCGACCGCGGCGGCGACGGCCGGGTCGAGCTCGTGCAGGGGTGTGTTCAGGACGGACATTCGGCTACGACTCCTCAGCCGGCGGAGAACGCGGTGTACTCGTCGGCGGAGAGCAGGTCGCCCGGCTCGTCCGCGACCCGCACCTTGAACAGCCAGCCGCCCTCGAAGGGGGCCGAGTTCACCAGCGACGGGTCGTTCACGACGTCCTCGTTGACCTCGGTGACCTCACCGGAGACCGGGGAGTACAGGTCGGACACCGACTTGGTCGACTCCAGCTCGCCGCAGGTCTCGCCGGCGGACACCGTGTCACCGACCTCGGGGAGCTGGACGAACACGACATCGCCGAGCGCGTTCGCCGCGTGCTCCGTGATACCGACCGTCGACACGCCGTCCTCGGCGGCCGACAGCCACTCGTGCTCCTTGCTGTAGCGCAGCTGCTGGGGGTTGCTCATGGCCTGAATTCTCCTGTACGCGCGGGAGTGCTCTGAAGGGGGACTGCTGGTGAGCCGGGACGACGGGCGACGGGGTCGCTTGCCGCGACCCCTCGCCAGTGTCTACTTCTGCCGCTTGTAGAACGGCAGCGCCACGACCTCGTACGGCTCGTGACTGCCCCGGATGTCCACGCCCACGCCGGGCGTGCCGGGCGCGGCGTGCGAGGCGTCGACGTAGGCCATGGCGATCGGCCTGCCCAGGGTGGGGGAGGGGGCGCCGGAGGTGACCTCGCCGATCACCTCGCCGGCGGAGACGACCGCGTACCCGGCGCGGGGGACCCGGCGGCCCTCGGCGACGAGCCCGACCAGGACGCGCGGCGGGTTCTGCTCGGCCCGGGCGGCTGCCTCGCGCAGGGCCTCGCGCCCCACGAAGTCGCCCTCCTTCTCGAACTTCACCACCCGGCCGAGACCGGCGTCGAAGGGCGTGAGCGAGGTGCTCAGCTCGTGCCCGTACAGCGGCATGCCCGCCTCGAGGCGCAGCGTGTCGCGGCAGGACAGCCCGCACGCGACCAGGCCGGCGCCCTCGCCCGCCTTGGTCAGGGCCTGCCACAGCTCGACGGCGTGCTCCGGCTTCACGAACAGCTCGAAGCCGTCCTCACCGGTGTAGCCCGTACGGGCGATCAGGGCCGGGACCCCGCCGACCGTGCCGGGCAGACCGGCGTAGTACTTCAACCCGTCGAGGTCGGCGTCGGTGAGGGACTTCAGGATCCCGGGGGACTCCGGGCCCTGTACGGCGATCAGCGCGTAGGCGTCCCGGTCGTCACGCACCTCGGCGTCGAAGCCGGCCACGCGCTCCGCCAGCGCGTCCAGGACCACCTGGGCGTTGGAGGCGTTGGCGACCACCATGTACTCGGCCTCGCCCAGCCGGTAGACGATCAGGTCGTCGAGGATGCCGCCGTCGGCCCGGCAGATCATGGTGTAGCGGGCGCGGCCCGGCTTGACGCCGCCGATGTTGCCCACCAGGGCGAAGTCGAGCAGGGCGGCGGCCTGCGGGCCGGTGACGGTGATCTCGCCCATGTGGGAGAGGTCGAAGAGCCCGGCCTTCGTGCGTACGGCGGTGTGCTCGTCGCGCTCGGAGCCGTAGCGCAGGGGCATGTCCCAGCCGGCGAAGTCGGTCATCGTCGCGCCGAGCGAACGATGCAGGGCATCGAGCGCGGTGCGGCGGAGTTCTCCTGTACTGCTCACGGTCGGTCGTCTCCAAGGGCAATGGCGGCACCTCCCACGCGAGTTCATTCGAGCGTGGGGGAGGGCGAGGGCGTTCCTCCCCATCTGTCATCGGAACCTGAGAGGTTCGCCATGACCGCGCAGGTCGATGGCTTGCACCTTGGGTGGGGCCACGCCCGTCGTCTCGACGACGGGAGGTGGCCCGCTTTTCAGATGTGCCTCGCCCGCGCGGTAACGGGGCCTGAGAGATTCAAGGGAGGGACTTGCTCCTTCGGCGCCCCAGCGTCAGCGGTGCTGGGAACTCTCCCGCGCGGATTCAAACGGCCGGTATGCAGTTGGCGCGCACATCATTGCACGCATCCTTCCGGCGCGGCAGGGGGACCTTTCACAGCAAGTGCGGAGTCCCGCGCGCCGGACACGGCGACCTGTAGCAGCCCTGTTGCAGGACAAGAACGGAAATGAGGGGCCTGCGCCGTTACCTTCTCTTTACACTCGGCGGGGATGGGACTCCGTACCTGGCCCCAGGGGAGGACGATCACGGTGAACAGGACCAGGGCGTACGCCACGACCACGGGCATGGCGCTGCCCGAGCAGCCGGCCGTTCCGGCCCGGGCGGTCTGCGGCCCGGTGCCGGCGCCGGTCGTCCGCGATCTGCGCGAGCGCGCCGGCCGCAGCCCGCACGCGCTGCTGTTCGCCCCCCACGACCTCGTCGTGGTCACCGGCCTGCCCGGCAGCGGCAAGTCCACGCTGATGCGGCGCACGGTGCCGGGCCGGCGCATCGACTCCCAGGACACCCGCGACCGCTGGGCGCGCCGCATGCCGCGCTTCCTGCCCTACGCGCTGTACCGACCGCTCGTGCGCCTCGCCCACTACGCCGGGCTGCGCCGCGCCCTGCGCACCGGCGAGGGACTCGTGGTGCACGACTGCGGCACCCAGGCCTGGGTCCGCCGCTGGCTCGCCCGCGAGGCGCGCCGCAGGGGCGGCACCTTGCACCTGCTCCTCCTCGACGCCACCCCCGAGCAGGCCCTGGCCGGCCAGCGCGACCGAGGCCGCGGCGTCTCCCGCTACGCCTTCCTCCGCCACCGCGCGGCAACCACCCGCCTGCTGCGCTCGGTGGAACGCGGCGAACTCCCCACGGGCTGCGGCTCAGCCGTCCTCGCCGACCGCGACGCGGCGAACACCTTGCACCGCATCGCCTTCACGGAGTGACGCCCGGGACGGGGTACCCGGTTCGTGGGTCGGCCGTCCCCGGCCCGGCCGCCCCCGGCTCCCGAACCGCTAGCCTTCTGAGCCACAGCAGTGGCATGAGGCAGGCGGTAGGCAGATGGACTTCCCGGCGGAATTCTCCGCGGACTTTCCGGCGCAGACGCAGACCCATCCGCACGGCGGATGGCCCGGCAACGAGCTGGAGGAGGTGCTCTCGGCCTCCCTCGGTGCCGGGCCGTCCGCCGGCGGGCGGATCGTCGAGGTGCTGGGCCGGAGCTTCGTGTGGGTCCCGCTGCCCAGCGGCGGCGGCCCGCAGAGCGGCCCCCTCGATCTGCCCGGCATCGAGATCGAGGGCCAGGCGTACGTGCCGGTGTTCAGCTCCGAGGAGCAGTTCCACCAGGTCGTCGGCTCCCACATGTCGTACACCATCGCGCCCGCCGTGGAGTTCGCCCGCGGCCTGCCCCCGCACGCGGGGATAGCCGTCAACCCGGGCGGCGTCGTCGGCATCCCGCTCCCGCCGCCCGCCGTGGCCGAGCTGTGCCGGGCCGGGCGGACCCCGCTGGACGGCCCCGTGAGCGGCGGCCGGGTCCGCCTCTTCGAGCCCGACTGGAAGGACGACCCGGTGGACTTCCTCGCCGCCGCCTCCGCTGAGTTCGAGGCGACCGGTGTCGTCGTCACCGCGCGCCGCTGCCTCGCCCACATCGAGACCGCCGATCCGGTGATGTTCGTGGGCGTCGAACTCTCCCAGTGCGAAGGCGACCTGCGGGCCCTTCCCCTGGAAGCCCTCACCCGGGCCGTCACCACCAGTCCGGCCCCCTGGCCCGTCAACCTCGTCCTCCTGGACGTGGCGGAGGACCCGGTGGGCGACTGGATGCGCAACCGGGTCCGGCCCTTCTATCAGCGGTAGACGAGCAGACCCCAGGGCGCGGGGCTGTGACATCATGCGGCTTCGCCGCGGGGGGCGCGGCAAGCCACGAACGACCCGCACCCGGGAGCCGACACCAGGCTCCGAGTCCCCTCGCGGGCTTAAGCTAGGTCACGGTCGAGGCGTTGTACGAAGGGGCGGTAAAGGTGAGCGCGAGCGGCACGGCCGCGGCCGGACAGGTCGAGCACATGCTGCGCCAGGTCACGCCCGGGCGTTACGACGCCTACGAGGCTCTCCTGCGCGCGCTCGCGACCCCGCGCACCGGCCAGATCTGGATGCTCCTGTGGCACGGCCAGGCCGGCTCCCCGGACGCCCAGTACGGAAACATGGAGGTCGGCGGCTGCGGTTACGCCCCCTGCGTGACCTCCGCCCAGGAGCTGTCGGCCAGCGGCTGGAACCGCTCGTACGAGGTGGTCGACGGGGTCGACGTGGCCCGCGCCCTCTACCCCGACCACTACGGCCTCTGGCTCAACCCGCACGCCCCCGGCGGCGGCGTCGGCGTCCCCTGGCTGGACCTGCGCCGGATCGCCACGGGCCTGGACCGCCAGCCGGCGGGGCCGCTGCGGCTGTCCGAACCGGCCATCGAGATTCCGCAGTTCTACGCCCTGCTCGCGCAGAACGCCCACCGCACCCCGGCCGTCCGCTCGCTGCGCCGCGCCTGGGTGCAGCCCGCGCTCGGGGCGCCGTACCTCGCCATCGGACTGGATGTGTACGACACTTCGCCGCCGGCCGTGGATTCGGTGCGCGCGATGATGCAGCAGTCCCTCGGTGCCGTACCGGACGGGCTCCCCGTCTCGACCGTCGCCATGTCGGACGAACACGACCCGGTCGCCATGTGGCTGCGCGCGAGCGCCCGCCCCTTCTACGACCGCGAGGCCCACGCCACGGCGCCCGTCCAGGCCCCGGCATCGGGCTACGGATACCCGCCGGCGCAGGGCCGGTACTGACCCCACTTCCGGCTCCCCGGTGGCCCCGTAGCACATCTCGGAAACGCGACAACCATTCCACTCTTCGCGCGTAGATCAGGGTGGAATGGTCATGTCTGTCCTAAAATGCCCCTGACGAGGGGCGTCCGGCTCCCGTTACCCGCTGTCCGGATAACGGAACTCCCCAGACAGCATCACGTTTACGCATCCTTTCACCGTCAAGTCTGGCAACAGATCGCCAAAGCGTTGAAGACTCCCCGCAAGACACGGGCCGGTCGGTCTCGTGTACGAGACAAACAAAACCGCTACAGCGGCAGCCAGGGGCTCGGCGATCGCCGGCCCGAGAGGGGTCAATCGCACCGTGACCGCACCGATCGAGACCACCGGGGCGGAAGCCGGAGCACAGCCCGAGGCCGTGCTCTCCGGGGTCAAGAAGAGCCAGATCGAAGGGCGCTCGCTCACCCAGATCGCCTGGATGCGCTTCAAGCGGGACAAGGTGGCGATGGCGGGAGGCGTCGTCGTCATCCTGCTCGTCACGATGGCGGTGTTCTCCAAGCCGATCCAGTGGATCTTCGACCTCGATCCCAACAAGTTCAACCAGGACCTCATCGACCCCGCACTGCTCGCCCCCAAGGGCGGCTGGGGTGGCATGAGTTGGGACCACCCGCTCGGCGTGGACCCGCAGTACGGCCGGGACATGCTCGCCCGCATCATCGACGGATCGTGGGTCTCCCTGCTGGTCGCGGGCGGCGCCACGCTGCTGTCCGTGTGCATCGGCACCGTGCTCGGCGTCATCGCCGGCTACTACGGCGGCTGGGTCGACAGCGTCATCAGCAGGCTGATGGACACCTTCCTGGCGTTCCCGCTGCTGCTGTTCGCCATCTCGATCTCGGCCTCGGTGCAGGACGGGTTCTTCGGTCTCGAGGGCCTGTCCCTGCGCATCTGCGTGCTGATCTTCGTGATCGGCTTCTTCAGCTGGCCGTACATCGGCCGCATCGTGCGCGCCCAGACCATGACCCTGCGCAAGCGGGAGTTCATCGAGGCCGCCACGAGCCTCGGCGCGCGCGGCCCTTACGTCCTGTTCCGGGAGCTCCTCCCGAACCTCGTCGCGCCGATCCTCGTCTACTCGACGCTGATCATCCCGACGAACATCCTTTTCGAGGCCGCACTGAGCTTCCTCGGTGTCGGTATCGCTCCGCCGCAGGCCTCCTGGGGCGGCATGCTCAGCAACGCTGTGGATCTCTACACGGCTGATCCGCAGTACATGTTCGTGCCCGGACTGGCGATCTTCATCACCGTCCTGGCCTTCAACCTGCTGGGTGACGGGCTGCGTGACGCCCTCGACCCTCGCAGCAAGTGATCCATCGAATGAGGGGGCTTCCTCAGGTGAAGACGAGAAGGGTGACCGCCGGCGTTGCGTCGGTCCTGGCACTGTCGCTGGGTGCTGCCGCGTGCGGCGGCGGAGGTGACGACAACGACGGGGGAGGCAACGGCAAGAAGGACGCCGCGCTGAACTCGATCGTCAACGCGTCGGACAAGAAGGGAGGGACCGTCACGTACGAGCACTCGGACGTGCCGGACTCCCTCGACCCGGGCAACACGTACTACGGCTGGGTGCAGAACTTCTCCCGCCTCTACGGCAGAACGCTCACCACGTTCAAACCGGCGGCGGGCAAGGAAGGCCTGGAGGTCGTGCCGGACCTCGCCGAGTCCCTCGGCAAGTCCAGCCCGGACGCCAAGACCTGGACGTACAAGCTGCGTGCGGGTGTGAAGTTCCAGGACGGCACCCCGGTGACGTCCAAGGACGTGAAGTACGCCATCGAGCGCTCCAACTTCGCGCCCGAGGCGCTGTCCAACGGCCCGACATACTTCAAGGCGTACCTGGAGGGCGGCGACAAGTACAAGGGCCCGTACAAGGACAAGTCCGCCGAGGGCATCAAGTCCATCGAGACGCCGGACGACCGGACGATCGTCTTCAAGCTGAAGCAGCCGTTCGCCGACTTCGACTACCTGGCGACGTTCTCGCAGACGGCGCCGGTGCCGAAGGCGAAGGACACCGGTGCGAAGTACGTGCAGGCCATCCAGTCCTCCGGCCCGTACCAGTTCCAGTCCTACGAGGAGGGCCGCGGCGCGACCCTCGTGCGCAACAAGCAGTGGGACGCCAAGACGGACCCGATCCGCAAGGCCCTGCCGGACAAGATCACGATCAAGTTCAAGGTCAACCCGGTCACGGTCGACAACAACCTGATCTCCGACAAGATCACGGCTGACGCGGCGGGCACCGGTGTGCAGCCGCAGACCCAGCCGAAGGTGCTGCGCGGCAAGCTCGCCAACCAGACGGACAGCTCCTACGCGGGCGCCACGCAGTACATCGCGCTCAACGTCAACGTGAAGCCGTTCGACAACGAGCACTGCCGCAAGGCCGTCCAGTGGGGTCTGGACAAGCAGTCCGTCCTGGACGCAATGGGCGGCTCGCCGAAGGGCGACGTGGCGACCACGCTGCTGCCGCCGTCGGTCAACGGCTACACCAAGTTCGACACCTACCCGAGCGAGGGTCACAAGGGTGACGTTGCCAAGGCCAAGGCGGAGCTGAAGGCCTGCGGCCAGCCGAACGGCTTCAACACGATCCTCACGGCCCGGTCGGACCGGCCCGCCGAGGTCGCGGCCGCCACGGCCGTCCAGGCGTCGCTGAAGAAGATCGGCATCAACATCGAGATCAAGCAGTTCCCCTCCGGCAAGTACTTCTCCAACTTCGCCGGTGTCCCGTCCTACGTCCACGAGAACAAGCTCGGCATGCTCTCGATGGCGTGGGGGGCCGACTGGCCGACCGGCTACGGCTTCCTCGATCAGATCGTCAACGGTGCCGCCATCAAGCCCTCGGGCGGCAACAACTTGATGGAGCTGGACGACCCGAAGATCAACAAGGCCCTGACGGACGCGATCGCCAACACCGACGACGCCGCCCGCACGAAGGCCTGGGGTGACATCGACAAGATGGTCCTCGACAACGCCTCGGTCGTCCCGCTGATCTACCGCAAGAACCTGCTGCTCAGGCCGACGTCCGCGAGCAACGTCACGGTCACGCAGGCCTACCTCGGCATGTACGACTACCTGCTGATGAGCTCCGCGAAGTAACCAGCAGGCCGGAACCTTTCGAAAGGCAGGTGAAGGCACCGGGTGGCCGCGGCGGACGATCCCGCCGCGGCCACCCGGGGCCGTACAGCTGTGGCTGCGTACATCCTCCGACGCGTCATGGGCGCGGTGCTGTTGCTGCTGGTGGTCAGCGCAGTCACCTTCGCCATCTTCTTCCTGGTGCCCCGCCTCGGGGGCCAGACGGCCGACCAGTTGGCCACCCAGTACGTCGGCAAGGACGCGAACCCCGAGTCCGTCGCCGCGATCAAGCAGAACCTGGGCCTGGACCAACCCGTCTACGAGCAGTACTGGAACTTCGTCAAGGGCCTCGTGGCGGGCGCCGACTACCGGTTCGGACCCGACGCGACGCACTGCAGCGCACCCTGCTTCGGGTATTCCTTCAAGAATCACGTCGAGGTGTGGCCCCAGCTTCTGGAGCGGATCCCCGTCTCCTTCTCGCTCGCCGTCGGTGCCGCGGTGATCTGGGTGGTCTTCGGTGTCACGACGGGTGTCGTCTCGGCGCTCCGCAAGGGCAAGCCGGTCGACCGCGGCGCCATGTTCGTCGCCCTCGCCGGCGTCTCGCTCCCGATCTTCTTCACCGGCCAGATCCTGCTCGCGCTGTTCGTCTACGAGATCCCCGTCTGGGACAGCGTCGACTATGTCCCGTTCACCGAGAACCCGGCCGAGTGGGCCTGGCACCTGGTGCTGCCCTGGGTGAGCCTCGCCTTCCTGTTCTCCGCGCTGTACGCCCGGCTCACCCGGGCGGGCATGCTGGAGACGATGAACGAGGACTACATCCGCACGGCCCGGGCCAAGGGCCTGAAGGAGAGCACGGTCGTCGTCAAGCACGGCCTGCGCTCCGCGCTCACCCCGATCGTCACCATCTTCGGCATGGACTTCGGCACCCTGGTCGGCACCGCGGTCCTCACCGAGACGGTCTTCTCGCTGCAGGGCATCGGCGCCTACGCGGTCCAGTCCATCCAGACGAACGACCTGCCCATCATCATGGGCGTGACCCTGGTCGCCGCGTTCTTCATCGTCTTCTGCAACTTGATCGTCGACCTGGTGTACGCCGCCATCGACCCCCGGGTGAGGTACTCGTGAGCAAGCTCGACAAAGCCGCGCTCGGCGAGCCGGACACCACCGCCCCGTCCGCTCCGGACGATGTGTTCCTGTCCGTCCGCGATCTGCGCATCCACTTCGACACCGACGACGGTCTGGTCAAGTCCGTCGACGGAGTCAGCTTCGACGTGCGCAAGGGCAAGACCCTGGGCATCGTGGGCGAGTCCGGCTCCGGCAAGTCCGTCACCTCGCTCGGCGTGATGGGCCTGCACCGCTCGGCGCGCGCCCACGTGTCCGGTGAGGTCTGGCTGGACGGCCAGGAGCTGATCGCGGCCGACCCGGACGAGGTACGGCGGCTGCGCGGCCGGAAGATGGCCATGATCTTCCAGGACCCGCTGTCGGCGATGCACCCCTACTACACGGTCGGGCAGCAGATCGTCGAGGCGTACCGCGTCCATCACGACGTCAGCAAGAAGGCCGCCAAGCAGCGGGCGATCGAGATGCTCGACCGGGTCGGCATCCCCGAGCCCGCCAAGCGCGTCGACGGCTACCCGCACGAGTTCTCCGGCGGTATGCGCCAGCGCGCCATGATCGCCATGGCGCTGGTGAACAACCCCGAGCTGCTCATCGCCGACGAGCCGACCACCGCCCTGGACGTCACCGTGCAGGCGCAGATCCTCGACCTGATCCATGATCTGCAGAAGGAGTTCGGCTCCGCGGTCATCATGATCACCCACGACCTGGGTGTGGTCGCCGAGATGGCCGACGATCTGCTGGTCATGTACGGCGGCCGGTGCGTGGAGCGCGGTCCCGCCGAGGACGTGTTCTCCGAGCCGCGGCACCCCTACACCTGGGGCCTGCTCGGCTCGATGCCGCGTCTGGACCGGGAGGAGACCGACCGGCTCATCCCGATCAAGGGCGCGCCGCCCTCCCTCATCAACCTCCCGTCCGGCTGCGCCTTCCACCCGCGCTGCCCGTACGCGGACATCCCGAAGGACAACGTCACCCGCACGGTCCGCCCCGAGCTGACCGAGGTCGGCGGCTCGCACTGGGCCGCCTGCCACATGACCCAGGAGCAGCGGGAGCGTATCTGGACCGAAGAGATTGCGCCGAAGCTGTGAGCGACGACAAAACGGTGAGCGAACCGGACACCAGCGCACCCACCCTCACCAAGGACACCGCCGCCGACGGCGAGATCCTGCTGAAGGTGACCGGCCTGCAGAAGCACTTCCCGATCCGCAAGGGCCTGCTCCAGCGGCAGACCGGGGCGGTCCGCGCGGTCGACGGCATCGATTTCGAGGTGCGCAGGGGCGAGACGCTCGGCGTCGTCGGCGAATCGGGCTGCGGCAAGTCCACCATGGGCCGGCTGATCACGCGGCTGCTCGAACCGACCGGCGGGACGGTCGAGTTCGAGGGCAAGGACATCACGCACCTGAAGACCGGCGAGCTGCGCCCCATGCGCCGCGACGTGCAGATGATCTTCCAGGACCCGTACTCCTCGCTGAACCCCCGGCACACGATCGGCACGATCGTGGGCGCCCCCTTCCGGCTGCAGGGCGTCGACCCCGAGGGCGGGGTGAAGAAGGAGGTCCAGCGGCTGCTGTCGGTGGTCGGCCTCAACCCCGAGCACTACAACCGCTATCCGCACGAGTTCTCCGGCGGCCAGCGCCAGCGCATCGGCATCGCCCGCGCGCTCGCGCTGAACCCCAAGCTGGTCGTGGCGGACGAGCCGGTCTCCGCGCTGGACGTGTCGATCCAGGCGCAGGTGGTGAACCTGCTGGACGACCTGCAGGAGGAGCTCGGCCTGACCTACGTGATCATCGCGCACGACCTGTCGGTCGTCCGGCACGTCTCGGACCGGATCGCGGTGATGTACCTCGGCAAGATCGTCGAGCTGGCCGAGCGCGACCAGCTGTACAAGTCGCCGATGCACCCGTACTCCAGGGCCCTGCTGTCGGCCGTGCCGATACCGGATCCGAAGCGCCGGGGCGTCAAGAGCGAGCGCATCCTGCTCAAGGGCGACGTGCCCTCGCCGATCGCCCCGCCGAGCGGCTGCCGCTTCCACACCCGGTGCTGGAAGGCGACGCAGATGTGCAAGACGACCGAGCCGCCGCTGGTGGAGCTGCGGGCCGGACAGCGCGTCGCCTGCCACCACCCGGAGAACTTCGAGGACCAGCAGCCGCAGGACACCAAGCTGCTGAACTCGGCCGATGAGGTGGCCGCGGAGAGCAACGCCTCCCTGTGAAGAAGTGACTCCGCCCGAGCCCTCGCCCTCGCACATCAGGGCGGGGGCTCACCCGTGGGGGAAAATGCTCGGGTGCTCCAGCAACTCTTCAGTCCGTCCGTCCAGCACACGCTCGACCTGATCGGCATCTTCGTCTTCGCCATCTCCGGCGCCCTGCTGGCCGTGCGCAAGAACTTCGACGTGTTCGGCATCGCCGTCCTCGCCGAGGTCACCGCGCTGGGCGGCGGGCTGTTCCGTGACCTGGTCATCGGGGCCGTGCCGCCCGCCGCGTTCACCGACCTGGGGTACTTCCTCACCCCGCTGCTCGCCACCCTCCTCGTCTTCTTCCTGCATCCCCAGGTGGAGCGCATCCAGGTCGCCGTGAACGTCTTCGACGCGGCCGGCCTCGGTCTGTTCTGCGTCGCCGGCACGATCAAGGCGTACGAGTACGGGCTCGGCCTGACCGCCTCCGCCGGCCTGGGACTGACCACCGCGGTGGGCGGCGGGGTGTTGCGGGACGTCCTCGCCAACGAGGTGCCCTCCCTGCTGCGCTGGGACCGCGACCTCTACGCGGTCCCGGCGATCGTCGGCGCCACCCTGGTCGCCCTGTGCCTGCGCTACGACGCCCTCAACCCGTTCACCAGCGCCGTCGCGGTGATCACCGCCTTCGTACTGCGCCTGCTCGCGATGCGGTTCCACTGGCGAGCTCCGCGGGCCTGGCACCGGCGGTCGACAGTGAGCGAGGAGGAGCAGCCCCTGCTGCGGTGACGGGCCGGAAGCCCATTTCCTGCGTCAGCCACTCGAACGCGGGAACCACCTGCGGCCGCCACAGCGCCATGGTGTGCCCGCCCGCGCTCTTCGGGATGTACACCACGTGCACGGTCGTCGGAGCCTTCGCGATCTGCTCCAGCTCCACCGCCGCCTCGAAGCCGTCGCGCGGCTGGCCCGAGAGGTAGAGCGCGATCCTCGGCGGGACGGGCGCCCGGCGCAGCAGCAGGTAGGGGTTGTTCTCGGCGCGCAGGGTGGGGTTCTGGGCGGCGAGCGAATCGCGTTCGCCTATCGGGTCGTTGTAGCCGGACAGGCTGACGGCGGCCCGGTAGCGGTCGGGGTGGGCGACGGCGAGTTTCGCGGCGCAGTGCGCCCCGGCCGAGTAGCCGGCGACGGCCCACCCCTGGGGGGCGGACTGGGCGCGGAAGTTGTCCATGACCATCTTCGGCACGTCGACGCTCAGCCAGGTGTCGGCGTCGACCGTGCCGGGGATGTTGGCGCAGCCGGTGTCCACCCCGGCCAGCAGGTTGGTGCGGGGCGCGACCAGGATGAACGGGGCGACCCGGCCGTCCCGCATCAGCGGCTCGAGCTGTTCGTGCGCGTGCAGTGAGCCGAACCAGGCCTTCGCCGAGCCGGGGTAGCCCGGCAGCAGCTCGACGACCGGGAACTCGCGGTGCCGGTAGGCCGGTTCGTCGTACTGCGGGGGCAGCCAGACGTAGACCTCGGCGTTGACGCCCGAGACGCGGCCCTCGAGCTGGGTGACCCGCACCCCGCCTGCCGCGCTCATCCTCGGTCCGCCGGCCGGCTGGAAGGTCTGCCGCACCTTGGGCAGCCGCTTCAGCGCGATGCCGCCGGTGCCGTCCGCGCCCAGATTGGCGGCCTGCTGCACATGGTCGCCGGTGCCGAGGAGGTCGGCCCAGTTGTCGTACAGGCTGTTGGCGTTGTTGACCAGCGTGAAGACCAGGGCCACGGCCGTTCCCTGCGCGAACAGCAGCATCAGCGTCCGGGCCGCGGCACGCAGGGCGCGGGGGCCGCGGATGCGCGACCAGAGGACGAGCGGCAGGACGAGGGCGACGACGGACAGCACGACCAACGTGCAGAGGAACGGGGTCCCGGTGAGGCTCATGCCCTTGGAGAGGAGGAAAGTGGCCGCGGGGTTTACGGACAGGTCGGACACTTACCGGGATATTGCCCGCGTCTCACCAGGGTGGGACCGCGGCGGGGCCCCTGGACGACGCAGCAAAGCTACCGCTTAGTAGTCGATTCTTGTACTGTTCGGCCATGCCTGAAGCAGCCTCCGCCCCGGCCGTCCGGGCCACGATCGGCGACAGCGAGTTCGACCGTGACACCGCGCTCACCCGCCGCGCGCCCGGCGTCTACGACATCGACCTCTCCGCCGGCTGGACGATCATCAGCGCCGTCAACGGCGGCTACCTGCTGGCCGTCCTGGGCCGCGCCCTCGCGGACGCCCTGCCGCACGCCGACCCCTTCACCGTCTCGGCGCACTACCTGACCGCGACCCGGCCCGGCCCCGCGGTCGTCCGCACGGACGTCGTCCGCGCCGGCCGCACCCTGTCGACCGGCCAGGCCTCCCTCTTCCAGTACGACGACGAGGGCCGCGAGGTCGAACGCATCCGCGTCCTCGCCTCCTACGGCGACCTCGACGCCCTGCCCGACGACGTCCGTACGACGGCCCGGCCGCCCGCCATCCCGCAGATGGAACACTGCTTCGGCCCGGAGGACGGGCCCGCCCCGGTCGACGGCAGCTCGGCGATCGCCGACCGGCTGATGCTCAAGCTCGACCCGTCGACGCTGGGCTGGGCCCTCGGGCAGCCCTCCGGCAAGGGCGAGATGCGGGCCTGGTTCGGCCTCAAGGACGGCCGCGACCCCGACCCGCTCTCCCTGCTGCTGGCCGTGGACGCCCTGCCCCCGACCGCCTTCGAGCTCGGACTGAAGGGCTGGGTGCCGACCGTCGAGCTGACCGTGCACGTCCGGTGCCGCCCGGCGCCGGGCCCGCTGCGGGTGTCGATCACCACGCGCAACCTCGCCGGCGGCTTCCTGGAGGAGGACGCCGAGGTGTGGGACAGCGCGGACCGGCTGGTGGCGCAGTCCCGGCAGCTCGCGCGGGTCCGCCTCGGCTGAGCGGGCTTGCGCCTTGACCTGCGCTTTGCCTGGCTGACAGCACGGTCACAGGGCGAGCCCAGGAGGGTCCTGAGCGGAGTTGGTTGAGTACCGCCTCGGAACTCCCTCATCCTCCTGGAGTCGTCTCTCATGAACCGTGTGCGCCTCGTTCCCGCCGTCGCCCTGCTGGCACTGTCGCCCCTGGCCCTGGTGGCCTGCGGGTCGGGTGACTCCTCGTCGTCCTCGAACAGCGGCGGCGGGTCCGGGCAACAGCAGCAGGCTTGCCAGGCACCGTCAGGTGCGCCGTCGGGGGCCCCGTCCGGTGTTCCTTCCGGTGGTGCGTCGGGGGCTCCGTCGGGGGCCGCTTCCGGTGCCGCCAGGCCGTCGGGCGCGCCGTCCGGGACTCCTTCGGGCATGCCCAGTGGGGCGCAGGGTGGCGGGCAGGGTGGTCCCGGTGATGGCCAGGGCGGCGGCTGTGGCGCCCCGGCCGGTGGTGGCCAGGCCTCAGGGGGGCAGGGCCAGGCGAAGTAGGCGGAAGGGGCCCCGGTGCGTCCGGGGCACGGCAGGGGTGGTGCGCTCGGTGAACGGGCGCGCCACCCCTGGGCGTTGGTGGGCGCGTCAATCCAGCCAATGCCGGCGGCCGAGGCCGATCAGCCGCATCTGACGGGTCGCCACCTGGGTGACCTGCCGTGTCCGCTCCTCACGTTCCTGCTCCGGTCCCTCCAGTGCCTCCAGGAACTGCGACGCGGTGATCAGCATCTGGTCGACGTAGAGGTGCGCGAGCATTAGCAGGTCGTCCTCGGTCCAGCCCTCGGACACCGGGTCCTTGGCCAGTTCGTCCTTGACCTCCTGGGCGAACCGGGTCAGCTGGTCCCGTATGGCCGCCCGTACCGGCTGGACTCCGCCATGCCGCTCACGGGCGATGAACCGGACGTGCGCGGGGTATCCGTCGACATGGCGGGCGATCAGCTCGATGGTGCGCGTGATGCGTTCCTCGTGGTCGCCCGTCGTGGACACCGTCGTCCGGATCATCGGGTGCAGGCTCCCCAGCGCCTCCTCGACCAGGGCCACGCCCAGATCCGACGTGGAGCGGAAGTGGCGGTAGAAGGCGGTCGGGGCGACTCCGACGGCGCGGGTGACCTCCCGCAGTCCCAGGCTGCTCAGGCTCTGCTCCTCCAGCAGCCCCAGGGCCGCGTCCAGGAGGGCCTGCCGGGTCTTCTGTTTCTGGGCCTGCCGGATGCCGAGAGTGTGACTCATACCATGCAGTTAACAACTGTTCTCCGGAATTGAAAAGTCGTGAGGGACGCTAGACTGGGCTTCAGTGAACAACTGTAACCACAACCGTTCACCGAAACCCTGGGGGCTGTTTCCCATGCTGTTCATCGTCGCCGCGCTTCTGCTGCTGGGTGTCCTCCTGGGCACCGTGGCCCACGCGCCGCTCACCTTCTCCGTCGGCGTCGGCGTGGTCATCGCCGTCTGGCTCGGCATCTTCGCGCTCCGCGAGCGCGGCCGCCGCCGCCACACGCAGGCCCACTGACCACCGCGCCGACCACCTCACCGCTCCGACGACTTCGGGAGTCGATCACCATGCAGCTCACCGCCCCGGCCTCGCGCCGCACCGGTATCCGCGACACCGACGGCATGGCCGTCGCGTCGTTCGTCCTCGGCCTGCTCGGCCTGCTCGTGCTCAACATCTTCCTCGGCCCGATCGCCATCGTGCTGGCGAGCGTGGCCCTGTGGCGCGGCACCGAGCGCCGCGGCCGCGCACTCCTGGGCCTGGGCCTGGGCGTCGCCGACCTGCTGGTCCTGGCGGCGTTCATGGAATTCGACAGCACGATCTCGTGGAGCTTCTGAGCCGTCGTCGCACAGCAGTCCGCCGGTACGCCGCGGCCGGGCCCGGGGACGACGGGCCGTCGCCGCGCGGGAAAGCGGTTCACGTTCGGCCAGCCTTGATCTGAGGCCTGCGGAAGGGGAGCCGTAGAATCGGGCTCACCATGGCTTACCTCGACCACGCCGCGACCACCCCGATGCTCCCGGAGGCGGTTGAGGCGCTCACCGCCCAGCTGGGTGCCACCGGCAACGCGTCGTCCCTCCACGCATCCGGCAGGCAGGCCCGCCGCACCGTCGAGGAGGCCCGCGAGACCCTCGCCGAGGCCCTCGGCGCACGCCCCAGCGAGGTCGTCTTCACCTCGGGCGGCACGGAGGCCGACAACCTCGCCGTCAAGGGCCTTTACTGGTCACGCCGCGACGCGGACCCGGCCCGCACCCGCGTCCTCGCCAGCCCCGTCGAGCACCACGCCGTCCTCGACGCCGTGCACTGGCTCGGCGAACACGAGGGCGCCACCGTCGAGTACCTGCCGGTCGACTCCCACGGCCGCGTCCACCCTGACGCCCTGCGCGAGGCGATCGCCCGCGACCCCGGCGACGTGGCACTCGCCACCGTCATGTGGGCGAACAACGAGATCGGGACCATCCAGCCGATCCGCGAACTCGCCGACGTGGCCGCCGAGTTCCAGATCCCCCTGCACTCGGACGCCGTCCAGGCCTTCGGCCAGATCCCGGTCGACTTCGCCGCCTGTGGCCTCGCCGCGATGACGGTGTCCGGCCACAAGATCGGCGGCCCGTACGGCATCGGCGCGCTGATCCTCGGCCGTGACCACGCCCCCGTCCCCGTCCTGCACGGCGGCGGCCAGGAGCGGCATGTGCGCTCCGGCACCCTCGACGTGCCCGCCGTCGCCTCCTTCGCGGTCGCCGGGCGGCTGGCCGCCGAGCAGCGCGAGTGGTTCGCCCGCGAGATCGGCGCCCTGCGCGACGCCCTCGTCACCGCGGTCCGCTCGGCCGTCCCGGACGCGATCCTCGGCGGTGACCCCGACCCGGAGGGCCGCCTCCCGGCCAACGCGCACTTCACCTTCCCGGGCTGCGAGGGCGACTCCCTGCTGCTCCTGCTCGACGCCCAGGGCATCGAGTGCTCCACCGGCTCCGCCTGCACCGCCGGGGTCGCCCAGCCCAGCCACGTCCTCCTCGCCACCGGCACCGATCCCGACCTGGCCCGCGGCACTCTCCGCTTCTCCCTCGGCCACACCTCCACGGAGGCTGACATCGAGGCCCTGGCCAAGGCCATCGGGCCGGCGGTGGAACGGGCGCGGGCGGCGGGGCTGACGTAGCGCCACCGGGGCCTGACGGCGAGCCCCCGGACCCTCCGGCTACGCCGGCGCCGTACGCGCCCGCCGCACCAGCCGCATGTACCTGTCCCAGTCCCAGTGCGGCCCCGGGTCCGTGTGGTCCGTGCCCGGGACCTCGACGTGGCCGATGATGTGGTCGCGGTCGACGGGGATGTCGTAGCGCGCGCATATCCGGGCGGTGAGGCGGGCCGAGGCCTCGTACATCTTGTCCGTGAGGTCCTGCGGGCGGTCCACGAAGCCCTCGTGCTCGATGCCGACGCTCCGCTCGTTGTAGTCGCGGTTGCCCGCGTGGTACGCCACGTCCAGCTCACGGATCATCTGCGTGACGTGCCCGTCCTGGCGGACGATGTAGTGCGTGGCCGCCTTGTGCCCCGGGTCCAGGAAGGCCTTCACCGCGCTGTCGAAGCTGCCCTGCGTGACGTGGACGATCACCATGTCTATGCCGAAGTCGTCGGGGCGGTCCGCGCGGCGCCAGTTCGCGTCCGATGCCGCCACCCAGCGCGCGCCCGCGTAGTCGACCTCGCCCTCCTTGCGCGGCTTCTCGACGCCGGGCGTGCGCCACCACAGCCGCGCCAGCTCGTCCCGGGCCAGCACGGCCGAGCCCGCCGCGGCCACCGTGCCGCCGATCAGCAGCGCGCGGCGGCCGACCTTCCGGTCGCCGTCCTTCGAAGCCTTCCGCTCTCCCATGTGATCGTCAACGGATACCCGGCGACCCTGGTTCCCGTGCCCCGTACCCTGGAAGGGTTATGACTGAGACCTCGCAGCGCCCCCGCCCCCTCCGCGTCCTGGCCGCCATGTCCGGCGGAGTCGACTCCGCCGTCGCCGCCGCCCGCGCGGCCGAAGCGGGCCACGACGTGACCGGCGTCCACCTCGCGCTCTCCGCCAACCCCCAGTCGTTCCGGACGGGCGCGAGGGGCTGCTGCACCATCGAGGACTCGCGCGACGCCCGCCGCGCCGCCGACGTCATCGGCATCCCGTTCTACGTGTGGGACCTCGCCGACCGCTTCCGCGAGGACGTCGTCGAGGACTTCGTCGCCGAGTACGAGGCCGGCCGCACCCCCAACCCCTGCCTGCGCTGCAACGAGAAGATCAAGTTCGCCGCCCTCCTCGACAAGGCGCTCGCCCTGGGCTTCGACGCGGTCTGCACGGGCCACTACGCCAAGGTGATCGTCCGGGAGGACGGCACCCGCGAGCTGCACCGCGCCTCCGACATGGCCAAGGACCAGTCGTACGTCCTCGGCGTGCTCGACGACCGGCAGCTCGCCCACGCGATGTTCCCCCTGGGCGACACCGTCACCACCAAGGACGAGATCCGCGCCGAGGCCGAGCGCAGGGGCCTGGCGGTGGCCAAGAAGCCCGACTCGCACGACATCTGCTTCATCGCCGACGGCGACACCCAGGGCTTCCTCGCGGACCGGCTCGGTCGCTTCGAGGGCGACATCGTCGACGAGTCCGGCGCGAAGCTCGGCACCCACGAGGGCGCGTACGGCTTCACCATCGGCCAGCGCAAGGGCCTGCGCATCGGCACCCCGGCCCCCGACGGCAAGCCCCGCTACGTCCTCGACATCTCCCCGGTCACCAACACGGTCACGGTCGGGCCGGCCGACGCGCTGGACGTCAGCGCGCTGACCGCGATCAAGCCCCGCTGGTGCGGCGTCGCCCCCAGCGGCCCCGGCACCTACACGGCCCAGCTGCGCGCCCACGGCGGCGAGACCGAGGTCACCGCCGAACTCGTCGACGGCTCCCTGGAGGTCACCTTCGCCGACCCGGTACGGGGCGTCGCCCCCGGCCAGGCGATCGTCCTGTACGACGGCACGCGCGTGGTGGGCTCGGCGACGATCGCGTCGACCAGGAGGGCGACGGCGGGCGTGGCCTGACCCTGCGGACAGCCGGAAGGCCGGGCGGCGCGTCCCGCGGGTCCTCGCCCGTCGGAGGCAGGCTCCACGCACGCGTGCCCCCGGTCAGCCCCGTCCGAAGAAGTCCGTCAGCACCGGCGCCATCACATTCGGCTCGACCATGTGCGTCTGCCCCTGGAGCGTGCGGTACGTCCCCTCGGGGACGGAGTCCGCGATCGCCCGGGCCGCCTCGCGGAGCCACCCGGGGCTCGCGTCGCCCGCGACCGCCAGGACGGGGACGCCGACCGACCCGAGCCGGTCACGGGGGACCCGGCCGTCGCGCATGACGGCGTCGTCGTAGGCGAGGCTCGAGGCCATCGCCTCCATTCCGGCCCACATGGGGGACTGGCGGGCGCCCTGGATCACGCTCTCGGCCAGGCCGGTCAGCCGCAGGAACAGCTCGACCGCGTCCCCGCGCCGCCCCTCGCCCAGCGACTCCGTCAGCCGCCGGGTGTACTCAGCGCGCTCCTCGGCACCCTCCTCGGACATCGCGAACGGCGTTTCGTACACCGCCACACGCCGCACCGGCAGGCCGCTCGCCGCCGCCTCCAGGGCCAGCGCCCCGCCTGACGAGATGCCGTACAGGAACGCCTCGCCGCCCACCGCCTCGATCACCGCCGCCAGGTCCTCCACCTCACGCTCCACGGCGTACGGCGCGGTGTCACCGCTGGCGCCGCGCCCGCGGCGGTCGTACACGACGGCCTGGAAACGCTCCGAGAGCGACACTGCCAGCGGCGCCAGGGTGCCGCCCGTCGACATCGCGCCACTCACCAGGACGACCGCGGGGCCGCGTCCGGTGCTCTCGTAGGCGATGCGGGTGCCGTCACGCGAAAGGGTCTTCTTGTCCATGCCCACGCAGACTGCCGCACGGCACGGTGTTCGTGGGTGAGGCGGGCCGTGCGTCAGCCGATCACAGCATTTCCACCTCGTGGAAGCACAGGTGGTCCCTGATCTCGGCGACGTCCGGCTCGGGGCCCGGACAGGCCCGGACGAGGTCCGCCGCGTCCGGCAGCGACCAGTAGGACGCGGTGCCCTTGAACGGGCAGTACGTCTGCGTGCCGGACGGTGTCAGCAGGTCCAGGCGTACGTCCTCGGCCGGGAGGTAGTAACGCTAGGGACAGCCCGTCTCGCGCAGGACCAGCGGCCGGTCGCTCTCCGCCAGCGCCTGCCCGGCGTGCACCACGCGCACCGGCCGGTCACTCTTCTTGATGGTGATGCGATGCCCGGTGGCCACGATCGCCCTCCTTCGGGTAGCCGACCCCTAGGCTCAGCGCACGTTGAAGCGGAGTTCTTCCCTCACCGCAGGAGGCCACCCATGCCAGCCACGGAATCGGCCAGAAACCGCAGTGCCCTGGCCCACCAGATCCGGTACGCCCTGCGCCACCCGGGGCGCGTGCCCGCGCACGCCCGGCGCGCGGTGCGGGACGCCTGGCTGCGGCTGCGGTACCGCGACCACATCGCGTACTACCGCGCCGTGATGGCCTCCGACGCGGCGCGCAGTGCAGAGGCGGCGGTGGGGCACAACCCCTCGCGCGAGGCGTGGCTGCGGATCGGGCGCATGCAGTTCGACTACCTCGTGGGCCACGGCCTCCAGCCGCACCACCGCATGCTGGAGATCGGCTGCGGCAACCTGCGCGCCGGGCGGCTGTTCATCGACTACCTCGACGCCGGGCACTACTACGGCATCGACATCTCGCCGCACATCCTGCTCGCCGCCCAGGACACCCTCGTGGCCGAGAAGCTCCAGCCCAAGCTGCCCTATCTGGCGCTCGCCGACGACCTCACCTTCGCCTTCCTGCCCGATGCGCACTTCGACGTCGTACACGCGCACAGCGTCTTCTCGCACTCGCCGCTGCACGTCATCGAGGAGTGTTTCGCCCACGTCGGCCGGATCCTCGCGCCCGGCGGGTTCTTCGACTTCACGTTCGACCGCACCGAGGGCGAGGAGCACCAGGTGCTGCACGAGGACTTCTACTACCGGACGGCGACGCTGACCGAACTCGCCGCCAAGTACGGCCTGGAGGCCCGGTTCATGGACGACTGGGAACAACTCCCGCACAGGCAGTCCAAAATCCGGGTCGTCACGACGGCGGACCGGGCCCGTACGGTGGGTTCATGAACATCTGTGTCTTCCTGTCCGCCGCCGACCTCGACGAGCGCTACACCCGTCCCGCGCGGGAGTTCGCCAAGCTGCTGGGCAAGGGCGGCCACACCCTCGTGTGGGGCGGCTCCGACGTCGGCCTCATGAAGGTGGTCGCCGACGGAGTGCAGGAGGCGGGCGGCCGGCTGGTCGGTGTCTCCGTGCAGTTCCTCTCGGCCAAGGCCCGCCCCGGCGTCGACGAGATGGTCGTCGCCCGTGACCTCGCCGAGCGCAAGAGGCTGCTCCTGGAGAAGGCCGACGCCGTGGTGATCATGGTCGGCGGCACCGGCACGCTCGACGAGGCCACCGAGATCCTGGAACTGAAGAAGCACGGGCACACCGACAAGCCGGTCGTCCTGCTCAACACCGCCGGCTTCTACGACGGCCTGAAGGAGCAGTTCCGCCGCATGGAGGACGAGGGCTTCCTGCCCCGCCCGCTCACCGACCTGGTGTTCTTCGCGGAGGAGCCGGTGGGGGCGCTCGCCTACCTGGAGGAGAGCCGGGGCATCGAGTGACCGCCCCCTGATGCGAGCATGGCGGGCATGGCTACTCATGTGATCACCGGAGCCGGTTCCGGCATCGGCGCGGCCGTGGCCCGCCGTCTGCACGCGCGCGGGGACGACCTCGTGCTGCACGCGCGCGACGCGGGCCGCGCGAAGGAGCTGGCGGCCCAGTTCCCCGGGGCGAAGACCCTGGTCGGCGACCTGGCCGACCCCGACAAGCTCTCCTGGGCCTTCTCCCACCAGTCCCTGCCCGACCGCGTGGACTCGCTGCTGCACATCGCCGGGGTCGTCGACCTCGGCCCGGTCGGCGAACTCACCCCGAAGACCTGGCGCCACCAGCTCAACGTCAACCTCGTCGCCCCGGCCGAGCTGACCCGCCACTTCCTGCCCCAGCTGCGCGCCGCCCGGGGCCACGTGGTCTTCGTCAACTCCGGCGCCGGCCTGAACGCCCACGCCGGCTGGTCCGCGTACGCCGCCTCCAAGCACGGTCTGAAGGCCCTCGCCGATTCCCTGCGCCACGAGGAGCACGCGGGCGGCGTCCGCGTCACCTCCGTCTACCCCGGCCGCACGGCCAGCCCCATGCAGGCCAAGGTCCACCAGCAGGAGGGCAAGGAGTACGTCGCGTCGAAGTGGATCGACCCCGAGTCGGTCGCGACGACGATCCTGATGGCTCTGGACCTGCCGAGGGACGCCGAGGTCAACGACCTGACGGTACGACCGGGGAAGTGACCGGCCGGGCCGCTGCGTAGGCTGCTCCGGTGAGCGAAAACAGCCAGTTCAGGTTCGGTGCCGCCACGGGTGTCGGCTCCATGCCCGGAGGCGACGCCCGGGAAGCCGCCAGAACCGTCACCGGAACCTTCGAGGACTTCCCCTTCCTGCCCGAACTGCCCGCCCGCGGGCCCGGCGCGGACATGATCGGGCGGACCGCCGGCATGCTCGTCGAGCTGTACGCGCGCGTGGAGCCCAGCGGCTGGCGGCTCGGCGACCGCCCGGGACGGGACACCAAACGGGCCCGCTCCTGCCTCGGCCAGGACCTCGACGCGCTGGAGGAATTCACGCAGGAGTACCAGGGGCCGCTGAAGGTCCAGGCCGTCGGGCCCTGGACGCTCGCCGCCCACCTGGAGCTGCGCAATGGCGAGGCCGCCCTCTCCGACCCCGGAGCCTGCCGCGACCTCGCCGCCTCCCTCGCCGAGGGGCTCCGTCTGCACCTCGCCGAGGTCCAGCGGCGGGTCCCCGGCGCGCAGCTCGTCCTCCAGCTCGACGAGCCGTCCCTCGCCGCCGTCCTGCGCGGCCAGGTGAAGAGCGCCAGCGGCTACCGCACCCACCGGGCCGTCGACCGGCAGATCGTCGAGGGCGCACTGCGCGACGTCGCCGGCGTGCACGGCGGCGGCCCGGTCGTCGTGCACTCCTGCGCACCGGACGTCCCGTTCGCCCTGCTCCGCCGGGCCGGCGTCGCGGGCGTCTCCTTCGACTTCTCCCTGCTCACCGAGCGTGACGACGACGCGATCGGGGAGGCCGTGGAGGGGGGCACCCGGCTCTTCACCGGTGTCGTCCCGTCCGCGGAGGGCCCATTGTCAGACCCTGCCGGTAGCGTCATGGGTGTCAGGACGCTGTGGCGCAGGCTGGGGCTGTCACCGGGGCTTCTCGCGGAGGCGGTCACAGTCACCCCGGCGTGCGGACTCGCGGGGGCCTCCCCGAGTTACGCGCGCACGGCTCTCGCCCACTGCGCCCGGGCGGCGAGATCCCTCGCGGACAACCCAGAGTAACGGGAGGACGACACGGTGGCCGGCGACAAGCAAGCGGAGACGACGACGGTGCCCGCCGAGGCACGGGAGAAGCACGCGCGCCTCGCGGAGCAGATCGAGGAGCACCGCTTCCGCTACTACGTGAAGGACGCTCCCGTCGTCAGCGACGCGGAGTTCGACCAGCTGCTGCGTGCCCTGGAGGCGCTGGAGGAGGCGCACCCTGAGCTGCGCACCCCGGACTCGCCGACCCAGAAGGTCGCCGGTTCGTACGAGACGGAGTTCACGGCGGTCGAGCACCGCCAGCGCATGCTCTCCCTCGACAACACCTTCAACGACGAGGAGCTCGCCGCCTGGTCGGAGCGCATCGCGAGGGAACTGGGCGAACAGGACTACCACTTCCTGTGCGAGCTGAAGGTCGACGGCCTCGCCGTGAACCTCACCTACGAGCACGGCCGTCTCACCCGCGCGGCGACCCGCGGCGACGGCCGCACCGGCGAGGACATCACTCCGAACGTCCGGACGATCGCGGAGATCCCGGAGCGCCTCAAGGGCGACTCCGTGCCCGACCTCGTGGAGATCCGCGGCGAGGTCTACTTCCCGATGGAGAAGTTCCAGGAGCTCAACGCCCGTCTGGTCGAGGCCGGCGACAAGCCCTTCGCCAACCCGCGCAACGCGGCGGCCGGTTCCCTGCGCCAGAAGGACCCGCGCGTCACCGCCACCCGCCCTCTGCACATGGTCGTCCACGGCATCGGCGCCCTGGAGGGCTTCAGCGGCCTGACCCGCCTGTCCCAGGCGTACGACCTGCTGAAGACCTGGGGCCTGCCCACCTCCTTGCACAACAGGGTGGTCGACGGCCTCGACGGCGTACGGGAGTTCATCGCGTACTACGGCGAGAACCGCCACTCCGTGGAGCACGAGATCGACGGCGTGGTCGTCAAGCTCGACGAGATTCCCCTCCAGGGCCGCCTCGGCTCCACCTCGCGCGCCCCGCGCTGGGCGATCGCGTACAAGTACGCGCCGGAGGAGGTCAACACCAAGCTCGTCAACATCCGTGTGGGCGTGGGCCGCACGGGCCGGGTCACCCCGTACGCGCAGGTCGAGCCGGTCACGGTCGCGGGCTCCGAGGTCGAGTTCGCCACGCTGCACAACCAGGACGTGGTCAAGGCCAAGGGCGTCCTCATCGGCGACACCGTGGTGCTGCGCAAGGCCGGTGACGTCATCCCGGAGATCCTCGGGCCGGTCGCCGACCTGCGCGACGGCACCGAGCGCGAGTTCGTGATGCCGAGCGAGTGCCCCGAATGCGGCACGGCCCTCCGGCCGATGAAGGAGGGCGACGTCGACCTGCGCTGCCCCAACGCCCGTACCTGCCCGGCGCAGTTGCGCGAACGCCTGTTCTACCTCGCGGGCCGCAAGGCGCTGGACATCGAGCACTTCGGCTACGTCGCCGCGGCCGCCCTCACCAAGCCGCTGGAGCCCGAGGACCCCCCGCTGGTGGACGAGGGCGACCTGTTCGACCTCACCATCGAGCAGCTGCTGCCCATCAAGGCGTACGTGCTCGACCCGGACAGCGGCCTGCCCAAGCGCGACCCGAAGACCGGCGAGGAGAAGGTCGCCACGATCTTCGCGAACCAGGAGGGCAAGCCCCGCAAGAACGCGCTTGCCATGCTGGAGAACATCGCCGCGGCCAAAGAGCGCCCGCTCGCCCGCGTCATCACCAGCCTGTCGATCCGTCACGTCGGGCCGGTGGCCGCCGAGGCGCTGGCCCGCGAGTTCCGCTCGATCGAGCGCATCGACCAGGCGACGGAGGAGGAGCTGGCGGTCACCGAGGGCGTCGGGCCGACCATCGCCGCCTCCCTGAAACAGTGGTTCGCCGAGGACTGGCACCGCGAGATCATCCGTAAGTGGCAGTCCGCCGGGGTCCGCATGGAGGAGGAGAGCACCGGCGAGGACGAAGGGCCGCGCCCCCTCGAAGGGCTCACGGTGGTCGTCACCGGCACCCTCGAACACTTCACGCGGGACGGCGCCAAGGAGGCGCTGCAGAGCCGTGGCGCGAAGGTGACCGGATCGGTTTCGAAGAAGACGTCATTCGTCGTCGTGGGTGACAGCCCCGGATCGAAGTACGACAAGGCGATGCAACTGAAGGTTCCGGTTCTGAACGAGGAAGGTTTCGGCGTCCTGCTGGAGCAGGGACCGGAAGCGGCGGCCGAAGTCGCCCTTTCGGCCGAGGAGTAGCGGTTGAAGGCCACCCGTTCGGCGCATACCAGATGCATACGGGCGGCCGGGGCGCATTCGGGCAACCGTCGGCGACCGCTGCCCGTGGAAGCCTTCCGCGGCCTACTGTTGAGATGTGCGCCTGCCGTGCCCAGCTGCGGTCGGGGCATCGTCGTGCTCGGGCAGGGGCGCGGGGAAGGGTTTTCCAGCGCGGGCCGTTGAGGGTTGTCGGGCACCGGGCCGCGTGGCGTGGGCACCGCCGGCTGTGAGAGGGACGGGAATGGAACCGACCGAGAGCGCCGTGCCGGGCTCACGGCTGCGCCTGAGCCGCATGGCGGTCGCATGGCGCGCAGTCCGTGGGGCCGGCCGGCCGGCGGGGCGTCCGGGCGCGGAGGTGCGCGCCGTCGGACAGTACACCGCGGGCGGGCGTACCGGCGGGGGGCACGCCGCGGCGGACGGCCGCGGTGCCCCGCCGCCGGTCACCGAGCACGGCCCCGCACTGACCGGAGCGGACGCGGACCCGGACCCCGATCGGCACCACGCCCGGCCCGCGCTGCCCGCGGCGGTCGTCGTGGCGGCCGGGTTCGTCCTGGGCGCCGGCTTCTACCGCGCCTTCACCGGCGGCCACGCCTTCTTCCCGTCGGGGACGGCCGGCTGGGCGCTGGCCGTGCTGACCGGCATCATCGTCGGCCACCTCGTCATGCTGGGCCGCTCCCGCTGGTGGGGCGGCACCGGCTCGGGCGCCGCCCTCACCCTCGCCGTGCTGCTGCTGTACGGCTGGGTCCCGGCCGGCATGGTCAGCCTCACGGTCGTCGTACTGGTCGGCGTGGCCCGCCGCAACCGCTGGCGTCAGGGCGTGCTGCACGGAGCGGTCGACCTCCTCGGCGTCGGCGCCGGCGGCCTGGTGCTGGGTGTCTTCGGCACCGTGCCGTCCGTCGAGTCCCCGGCGGAGCCCGGCGCCTGGACGCTCGCCACCGCGCCCGTGGTGGCCCTGGTCGTCGCCGCCTACCTGGCGGTCACCCGCGTCCTGCTCTGGTACCTGCAGGCCCCGCGCCCCGGACTGCCCACCGTCGCCCGCACCGCCCTGGTCAGACAAGGCCTGGTCGCGGTCGCACTGTTGGGCATCGCGCCGCTGGTCTGCGTGGTCGCCGCGGCCAAGCCGATCCTGCTGCCGCTGTTCTCCATCCCCCTCATCGCCCTGGACTCCACCCTGTGGATAGCCCGGGCCCGGGCGGAGGAGCAGCTGCGCGACCCGCTGACCGGGCTGCCCAACCGCCAGTGGCTGCTGGAGCGGATCTGGACCGCGCTGGACGACGCGGAGCGGATCGACGCCCGCGCCGCCCTGATGCTGATCGACCTCGACCGCTTCCGTTCGGTCAACGACACGCTCGGTCATCTGGCCGGTGACCGGCTGCTGCTGCAGATCGCCGACCGGCTGCGGGTGGCCCTGCCGCGCGGTGCCGAGGCGGCCCGGCTCGGCGGGGACGAGTTCGCCGTCTTATTGCCGGTCGCCGACTCCACGACCTCCGCGACCCGAGTCGCCCGCAACCTGGTCGCCGCCCTCAGCTCCCCGCTCGACCTCGACGGCCTCACCCTCGTCCTGGAGGCCAGCGCCGGGGTCGCCGTCTTCCCCGACCACGCCCTCGACGCCGAAGGACTGCTGCGGCGGGCGGACGTGGCGATGTACCAGGCGAAGCGCGACCGTACGGGCGTGGAGGTCTACGAGTCCAAGCGCGACTCCAACACCCCGGACCGGCTCGGCCTGCTGGGCGACCTGCGCCGCGCCCTCGACGCGCACGAGGTGCATCTGCACTACCAGCCCAAGGTCCGCTTCGACGGACAGGTCGCGGGCCTGGAGGCCCTGGTCCGCTGGGTGCACCCCGAGCGGGGCAAGGTGCCGCCGGACGAGTTCATAGCGATCGCCGAGTCCTCGGGCCTGATGCCCCACCTCACCGAGTACGTCCTGGAGACCGCCCTCGGCCAGGTCGCCCGCTGGCGCGCCCAGGGCCTGTTCGTCCCGGTCGCGGTGAACGTCTCCCCGCGTGACGTGCACACCCCGGGCTTCGCCGGCTCCGTCGCCGCCCGGCTGGCCCGGCACGGCGTCCCGGCGGGAGCGCTCCAGCTGGAGATCACGGAGCACGTCCTGCTGGAGGACCCCGGGCGTGCCGCCGACACCCTCAACGCGCTGACCGGTCACGGCGTGAAGATGTCCCTCGACGACTTCGGCACGGGCTACTCCTCCCTCGTGCACCTGCGCCGGCTCCCGGTCAGCGAGCTGAAGATCGACCGCTCCTTCGTGGCCCGGCTCGCGGTCGACACCGAGGACGCGGAGATCGTGCGCTGCACGGTCGACCTCGCGCACTCCCTCGGCCTGCTCGTCGTCGCCGAGGGCGTCGAGGACGACGAGACCTGGGAGCGCCTGCGCGACCTCGGCTGCGACGCCGTCCAAGGCTGGCTGGTCGCCGCCGCGATGCCTCCCGACGAGACCACGGCATGGCTGTGCGCCCGCGGCTCCCGGGGCTGGCAGCGCCCCCGGGCCGCGCTTCCGGCCGCGGCGGCGGACGACTCGGGCCGGGTCGTTTGAGGCTCGCCGTGCCGGGGTCTTCCGGTTCGAGCAGACCGTGGCCGCGTACGCGGTGCCCGGAGAGGTCGTCACCGCGGCCCGAGCCGCGGCATCCGATCTGCTGACCTGGCTGGCTACCCCTACCGAGCCGGTCATTGCCGCAGGCTGGGAGTGGCTGGAACGGGTGTGACGAGCCCGGCCGGAACCACGACCGGACGGCGCCTGACACCCTCCGCACGGGCGCGACCCCTCGCGCCCGCCGTCAGGCACCGGCAAACCGTTTCACGGGCACGGCCCCCCGCCCCATAGGATTGGGCCAAACCACACTCACTCACCCAGAGGATCGCTGCATGCCTGGCATCACGCGCGAGGAGGTCGCCCACCTCGCCCGGCTGGCGCGTCTGGAGCTGAAGCCCGAAGAGCTCGACCACTTCGCAGGCCAGCTCGACGACATCATCGGCGCGGTCGCCCGCGTCAGCGAGGTCGCCGACCAAGACGTACCGCCGACCTCGCACCCCCTCCCGCTGACGAACGTCATGCGGGCGGACGAGGTCCGTCCGTCGCTCACCCCCGAGCAGGCGCTCTCCGGCGCCCCGGCCCAGGAGCAGCAGCGTTTCAAGGTGCCGCAGATCCTGGGGGAGGACTAAGAAGCCATGACGGACATCATCAAGCTCACCGCCGCCGAGACCGCCGCGAAGATCGCCTCCGGCGAGCTCACGGCCGTCGAGGTCACCGAGGCCCACCTCGCCCGCATCGAGGCCGTCGACGAGAAGGTGCACGCCTTCCTGCACGTCGACCGCGAGGGCGCCCTCGCCCAGGCCCGTGCCGTCGACGACAAGCGCGAGAGGGGCGAGAAGC
Organism: Streptomyces sp. NPDC002788; assembly: GCF_053592115.1. NCBI lineage: Bacteria > Bacillati > Actinomycetota > Actinomycetes > Kitasatosporales > Streptomycetaceae > Streptomyces > Streptomyces sp. NPDC002788. The sequence goes on from NZ_JBSFVB010000007.1 coordinate 62,466, forward strand.
TCGGACCCCTCGCCGGCGTTCCCCTCGCGCTGAAGGACATCTTCACCACCGAGGGCGTGCCCACGACCGTCGGCTCGAAGATCCTCGAAGGCTGGATCCCCCCGTACGACGCGACCGTCACCCAGCGGCTGAAGGCCGCCGACGTCGTCATCCTCGGCAAGACCAACATGGACGAGTTCGCCATGGGGTCCTCCACCGAGAACAGCGCCTACGGCCCGACCGGCAACCCCTGGGACCTGACCAAGATCCCCGGCGGCTCCGGAGGCGGCTCCTCCGCGGCGCTCGCCGCGCACATGGCCCCCCTCGCCATCGGCACCGACACCGGCGGCTCCATCCGTCAGCCCGCGGCGGTCACCGGCACTGTCGGTGTGAAGCCGACGTACGGCGCGGTGTCCCGGTACGGCATGGTCGCCTTCTCGTCCTCCCTCGACCAGGGCGGGCCCTGCGCCCGCACGGTGCTGGACGCGGCCCTGCTGCACGAGGTCATCGCCGGGCACGACCCGCTCGACTCCACCTCCATCGACGAGCCCGTCCCGGCGGTCGTCGAGGCCGCCCGCAACGGCAGCGTCGAGGGCATGCGCGTCGGCGTCGTCAAGCAGTTCCGCGGCGAGGGCTACCAGGCCGGCGTCATCCAGCGGTTCGACGAGTCGGTCATGCTCCTCAAGGAGCTGGGTGCCGAGATCGTCGAGCTGGACTGCCCGTCCTTCGACCTGGCGCTGTCGGCGTACTACCTGATCGCCCCGTCCGAGTGCTCGTCCAATCTCGCCCGCTTCGACGGCCTGCGCTACGGCGTGCGGACCGGCGACGACGGCAGCCACTCGGCCGAGGAGGTCACCTCCCTCACCCGTGAGGCGGGCTTCGGACCCGAGGTCAAGCGCCGCATCATGCTCGGTACGTACGCACTTTCGAGCGGCTACTACGACGCCTACTACGGCAGCGCCCAGAAGGTCCGCACGCTCATCAAGCAGGACTTCGACAAGGCGTTCGAGCAGGTCGACGTCATCGTCTCCCCGACGACCCCGACCACCGCCTTCGCGATCGGCGAGCGCGCCGACGACCCGATGGCGATGTACCTCGCCGACCTGTGCACCATCCCGACCAACCTGGCGGGCAACGCGGCGATGTCGCTGCCGTGCGGTCTCGCCCCGGAGGACGACCTCCCGGTCGGCCTGCAGATCATCGCCCCCGTCATGAAGGACGACCGCCTGTACAAGGTCGGTGCCGCCGTCGAGGCCGCCTTCGTGGAAAAGTGGGGCCATCCGCTGATCGAGGAGGCTCCGTCGCTGTGAGCGCACTGTCCAAGGCCAAGGGCTTCAAGGCGTCCAAGTCCGGCCTGTACCTGTCGATGGCCACGTCGGCGTTCGGCGCCGTCGGTGTCTACAAGCAGATGAAGAAGGCCCGCGGGGACAACGACACGCTGCGGCTGCTCGACGCCGTCGTGACCGGAGCGGCGGTCGTCACCAACCTGGCCATTCTCTATCGCGAGCTGAAGCGGCTGGGCGACGACGACGTCCTGCTGGGCTGAGAGGGAAGTTTCACCGTGACCACCACGACCGACCTGGTGTCGTACGAGGACGCACTCGCGTCGTACGACCCCGTCATGGGCCTCGAGGTCCATGTCGAACTCGGCACCAAGACCAAGATGTTCTGCGGCTGTTCGACCGCCCTCGGCCAGGACGCCAACACGCAGACCTGCCCGGTCTGCCTCGGCCTGCCCGGCGCGCTCCCGGTCGTCAACGCGACCGCCGTCGAGTCCGCCATCAAGATCGGTCTCGCGCTGAACTGCGAGATCGCCGAGTGGTGCCGCTTCGCCCGGAAGAACTACTTCTATCCGGACATGCCGAAGAACTTCCAGACCTCCCAGTACGACGAGCCGATCGCCTTCAACGGCTACCTCGACGTGCAGCTGGAGGACGGCGAGACCTTCCGCGTGGAGATCGAGCGCGCCCACATGGAGGAGGACACCGGCAAGTCGACACACGTCGGTGGCGCGACGGGCCGTATCCACGGCGCGTCCCACTCCCTGCTGGACTACAACCGCGCCGGCATCCCGCTCATCGAGATCGTCACCAAGCCGATCGAGGGCGCCGGCGAGCGGGCCCCGGAGGTCGCGCGGGCCTACGTCCGTGAGCTGCGCGAGCTCATCAAGGCGCTCGGCGTCTCGGAGGCCCGTATGGAGATGGGCCAGATGCGCTGCGACGTGAACCTGTCGCTGCGCCCGAACGGCAGCGAGAAGTTCGGCACGCGGTCCGAGACGAAGAACGTCAACTCGCTCAGGTCCGTGGAGCGCGCCGCGCGCTACGAAATCCAGCGGCACGCGGCCGTGCTCTCCTCCGGCGGCACGATCGTCCAGGAGACCCGCCACTTCCACGAGGACACCGGGTCCACGACCTCGGGCCGGGTGAAGGAGGAGGCCGAGGACTACCGGTACTTCCCCGAGCCCGACCTCGTCCCGGTGGCGCCGTCGCGCGAGTGGGTCGAGGAGATCCGGGCCGGCCTGCCCGAGCTGCCGCTGGTCCGCCGCAACCGGCTCCGTGAGGAGTGGGGCGTCTCCGCCACCGACATGCAGGCGATCCTCAACGCCGGTGCGCTGGAGCCGATCGTCGCCACCATCGAGGCCGGGGCGGACGCGGCCTCCGCCCGCAAGTGGTGGATGGGCGAGCTGGCCCGCAGCGCCAACGAGTCGGGCACGGCGCTCGACGAGCTGGCGATCACGCCGGCGCAGGTCGCCCGGGTCACCGAGCTCGTCGCGAAGGGCGACCTGAACGACAAGCTGGCCCGGCAGGTCATCGAGGGCGTCCTCGCGGGCGAAGGCACCCCGGACGAGGTCGTCGACAAGCGCGGTCTGAAGGTCGTCTCCGACGAAGGCGCCCTCACCACCGCCGTCGAGGAGGCCATCGCCGGCAACCCGGCCATCGCGGACAAGATCCGCGGCGGCAAGGTGGCCGCGGCCGGCGCCCTGGTCGGCGCGGTCATGAAGGCGACCCGGGGTCAGGCCGACGCGGCCCGCGTCAAGGAGCTGATCCTGGAGAAGCTGGGCGTCAGCGAGGGCTGACCTCCGCGAACCCCGCAGGGGGGATGCACCGACGGTGCATCCCCCCTGCGCGTGCGTACTCCTACAGGCGACGGCCGACGACCCGGACGAAGCCCAGCGTCTCGCCCCGGTCGAGGCGCAGCATCTCGGCGCACTGTCCGGCCATCCGGATGTGCCACTCGTCCGAGTGCTCCTCGACCACGACCTCGCACCAGCGCAGCCAGTCGCGCCAGCCGTCCTCCAGCCAGTCGGCCGTCTCGACCTCCACGGCACCGCTGCGGGTCCAGTGGCGGCGCCACCAGGCGGCGGTGTGGAAGCTCCAGAACCCGGGCTCCCAGTACGGCTTGAGGTGCTCCGGCGGCTCGACGCCGTCGATCTCCTCACGCAGCGCCGGTACGACGACGCCGATCCGGCCGCCGGGCTTCAGCAACCTCGTCAGCTCGGGCAGGTACAGGTCGTTGGTGCCGAAGTAGTGGTAGGCGTCGACGGAGACGATCGTGTCGAAGCTGTTCTCGCCGAACGGCAGGTCGTGCGCCTCGGCGAGCACGGGCAGGACGCGGTCGGCGACGCCCGCCTCGGCGATGCGCCCGGCGTTCTCGTCGGGCTTGATCCACAGGTCGGCGGCGGTGACCTGGGCGTCGTACTCCTTGGCGAGGAAGATCGACGTCATGGCGCGGCCACAGCCCAGGTCGAGCACGCGCGAGCCCGGGCGCAGGGTGTCGAGCCCCAGGGCGGGGGCCAGCCACTCCAGCAGCCACAGCGCGTGCGGGCCCATCTGGTTGTCGATGGTCCAGCGGGCGCCGTAGCCGTTGCTGCGCGGGTAGCCGGGGTGGCTCACACGGTCAGTGAGGGGGTCGTTCGAGGTCCGGGAAGTGATGTCCGACATCGGTGAACGGGCTCCTTGAGTCCTTGAGGAAGAAAGGGGATGCGTCGGAGCTCGGTCGGACCGTCAAACAATGCACCTGCTTCGGCCGGGCGGCGGGATGCCGCGGGCATTCCTCGGACCAGCGGACGCTAACAGCCGACCCCTCGGCCCCGCACCCGGTTTTCCCCGCCCGTCGCGCTACCGTCTCGGCCATGAGTGGACGTGCTGATTCCGGCACCGACCCGGAAACAGCTGACTCGGAGGCGACCGCCGAGCAGGACGATGCCGACGATCTCGACGACACCGGCGACCCGGTGGTGGACGCCCGCCGGGCCCGCTGGACGGCGGCTGCCGGCGCCGCACTGGCCCTGGCAGGCCTGGCCGCGGCACTGCACCGCCTCATCCGCTCGGCACCCCTCCTCGTCCCCGCGGCGTACGCCTGTGGAGCCGCCGTGTGCGCCGCCGCCGCCGTCCTGGGCTCCCGGGGCCGTACCCGGCGGGCACTGTGGCTGCTCATCGCGGGGATGATGGTGATGGCGCTGGGGGACCGGTTCGACTGACCGCGGCCGCTGTGAATAAGCCCACGAAACCGACAAATGATCTCGTTCGGCTGTAAGAGTGGCATCGCATTGCTCACGCGTTCTTTGCGGGCTGTTCAGTTCCAGTACGACTGCTCCCGGTCAAAGATCCACACGAAGCAACTCCGGGAGCACGTTCCGTGGCAGCCCTCGCACGCTGGTGCGTCCAGCGCCGTCTGGTCACCGTTCTGCTGTGGCTCCTCGCCTTCGCGGGCATGGCCGCGGGCGCCGCCGCCGCCGGCACCACGTACTCGAACGACTACCAGGTTCCCGGCACCGAGTCCGGCCGCGCCACCCAGCTGCTGCACGACGGCTTCCCGCAGCTCGGCGGTGACAGCGACACCGTCGTCTGGCACACCACGTCCGGCAGCGTCCGCGCCGCCGACGTCGAGCAGACGATGACCCGCACACTGAACCGCGTCGAGAACCTCCCCGGGGTGGCCTCGGTCACCAGTCCCTACGACGGGCCGGGCACGGGCCGCATCAGCGCGGACGGCCGGACGGCGTACGCCACGGTCACCTTCGACGCCCAGGCCCAGGACATCGGCAAGGGCGAGGCCAGGGCGGTCGTCGACACCGCGAAGGCCGCCGAGACCGACGGGCTCCAGGTGGAGCTCGGCGGCAGTGCCGTGGCGCTCACCGAGTCCTCCGGCGGGCACCTCGCCGAGATCGTCGGCGTGGTCGTCGCCGCGGTCGTGCTGTTCCTCGCCTTCGGTTCGCTCGCCGCCTCCCTGCTGCCCATCGCCACCGCCCTGGTCGGCGTCGGTACCGCCTACGCCGGGATCGTGCTCCTCGGGCACGCGATGACCGTGGCCGACTTCGCGCCCATGCTGGGCATGCTGATCGGGCTCGGCGTCGGCATCGACTACGCATTGTTCATCGTCACCAGACACCGGCGCGGGCTGAAACGAGGGCTGTCCGTGACCGAGGCGGCCACGAACGCCGTCGCGACCACGGGACGCGCGGTCGTCTTCGCGGGTGCCACCGTTTGCATCGCCCTGCTGGGCATGCTGACCCTCCGGCTCGGCTTCCTCAACGGCGTCGCCATAGCGGCCGGCCTCACCGTGGTCCTCACCGTCGCGGCGTCCGTGACCCTCCTGCCCGCCCTGCTGTCCCTCATCGGCGTGCGCGCCCTCAGCCGCCGCGAGCGCCGCCGCCTGGCGGACCACGGACCCGAGCCCGAGCTGCCCACCGGCTTCGCCGCCCGTTGGTCGGCGTTCGTCGAGCGCCACCCCAAGGTGCTCGGTGCGGTCGCGCTGGTCGTCATGGCCGTCCTCGCGCTGCCCACGTTCTCCCTGCGCCTGGGCACCTCCGACCAGGGCAACGACCCGAAGACCGCTACCACCCGCCAGGCCTACGACCTCCTCGCCGACGGCTTCGGTCCGGGCGTGAACGGCCCGCTCACTCTCGTCACCAAGGTCGACGGCGCCGACGACAAGCTCGCCCTGGACAACCTCGACGGAACGCTCCGCGCCACCGACGGCGTCGCCTCGGTGACCCCGGTGACCTTCGACTCCGGCGGCCGGACCGCCTACCTGACCGTCGTACCGGAGTCCTCCCCGCAGTCGAAGCGGACCAGCGACCTCGTCGACCGGCTGCGCGAGGAGGTGCTGCCCCGCGCCGAGTCGGGCACCTCCCTCGATGTGCAGGTGGGCGGGGTGACGGCCGGCTACGACGACTTCGCCGACGTCATCGTCTCCAAGCTGCCCGTCTTCGTCGGGGTGGTGATCGGCCTGGGCTGTCTGCTGCTCCTGCTCGCCTTCCGCTCGGTCGGCATACCGCTGAAGGCCGGCGCGATGAACGTCGCCGCCGTGGCCTCCGCCTTCGGCGTGGTCGTCGCGATCTTCCAGTGGGGCTGGGGCAGCGAAGCGCTCGGCCTCGGCAGCGCCGGGCCCATTGAGCCGTTCCTGCCCGTGATCATGGTGTCGGTGCTCTTCGGTCTCTCCATGGACTACCAGGTCTTCCTGGTCAGCCGGATGTACGAGGAGTGGCTGGAGACCGGCGACAACCGGCGTGCGGTGCGCGTCGGCCTCGCCGAGACCAGCCGGGTGATCAACTCGGCGGCGGTCATCATGATCTCCGTCTTCCTGGCCTTCGTGCTCAGCGGCGACCGGGTGATCGCCATGTTCGGCATCGCCCTGGCGGCCGCCGTCGCACTGGACGCCTTCGTCCTGCGCACGCTCCTCGTCCCCGCGCTGATGCACCTGCTCGGCGGCGCCAACTGGTGGCTGCCCCGCTGGCTCGACCGGCGCATGCCGCGCCTCAGCATCGAACCGCCCGAGAGCCGGGCTGCCCATGAGAGGCTGGCCGCCGCGACGGACGCCGAGGTGGCGGACGTCCTGGCGGAGGAGGAGCGGCAGCGGGATGTACGCGATATCCCTGGGTGACGACGCCGAACTGAAACCCCTGGAGCCCTGGCACGCCGGGGAGTTCCTGGCGCACCTGGAGCGAGGGCGGGAGTTCATCGGGCAGTACGTCCCGTTCGGGACGACCGAGACGGATCTGGCCTCGGCCCGTGCGAAGCTCCAGCGCTACGCCGACATGCGCGCCGCCGACACGGGGTCCCTGCACGGCCTGTGGCTGGAGGGCACGCTCGTGGGCGGAGTGCTGTTCTTGAACTTCGACGCCGCGACCGGCACCTGCGAGGTCGGCTGCTGGCTGGAGCCCGCCGGTACGGGCCGTGGCCTCGTCACGCGCGCGATGCGGGTGCTGATCGACTGGGCGGTCGAGGAGCGTGGCATCCACCGCATCGAGTGGGTCGCCGCCTCGGGGAACCAGCCGAGCCTGAACGTGGCGCGGCGACTCGGTATGAGCCGCGACGGTGTGCGGCGCGAGGCGCACCTCTATCGTGGCGTACGGCACGATCTCGAAGTCTGGTCGCTGCTGGCGCCCGAGTGGCGCGCCGCACACGCGCGTGCCGCTCACGACGATCATTAAGAGACTTCTCAGACAGCGACCCTACGGTGCGAGGCATGGCAACGAACGCAGTGGACGAGACCGAGGCCACCGAGGCCACGACCGACGAGAAGGCGGTGAAGACCACCGAGTCCGACGAGGTGACGCAGACCGAGGCCCCGGCCGCGGCCGAGGAAACGGAGATCAAGGAGGAGAGCCCGTCCGGCGTCGGCCAGGGCGCCGCCGCCGTGGTCTCCGCCGCGCTGGGCGTCGTCTCGCTCACCGGCAGCTGGATCGGCACGGTGGCCGCCGCGCGCCAGAACCTCATCGGTCAGCTGCAGACCGCGCAGAACGCGAGCGTGGCGAAGCAGATCCAGGCGGTCTACGGCGACGCCTGGCAGACCACCGCCCTGTGGGGCGGCCTGTTCGCGCTGACCGCGCTGATCGTCGGCGTCGTCACGCTGGCCCGGCCCGCGTTCGGCACGCCCGGCCGGATCCAGGCCCCCTGGATCAAGTCGGTCGCCTGGGCGGGTGTCGCGCTCGGCGTCATCGGCCTGTTCCTGGCCGTCCTCAAGTACACCGACATCCTGCTCGGACTGCCGTCGGCGAGCTGAGTCAGTTCGGTTTTCGAGGGGTCTTAGGACATCCGTGAGCACCTTACGGATGCCCTGGGGCCCCTCAGTCGTGTCCTAAGGCCCCTGCCGCCGCCGAAGATGCGGAACTCTCCCGATGTGGCCGCCCCGCCTGGGAGACGAGAGTGAAGTCATCGCGGAGAACCCCTCCGTGACCAACCTCTCTCCAAGGACACGACATGCACGAGTACGCACTCCAGCAGCTGCGCACCGCCGACCTCATCCGCCGTGCCGACCACGAGCGCCTGGTCCACGAGGCCGCCCGTGCGCGCCGCACCGCCCGTCGGGAAACGGCCCAGGACTCCGCCGAGCACGAAAGCCATACGCGCCGTTTCCGCCGCCTCCGCTCCACCCGGACCGCGTGAAAAGCGGGACGGGGACGGCCGCCGCGGTGGCCGCTCCGCCGGGACCGGCGGCGGACATCGCGTCCTCCGGTACGGGAGGGGTGGCCGGTGGCACGGTCACCGGTACAGGGCCCGCGACCGGTGGCGGAGGCGTCGGCGCGGGATCGGCGGTGGGGGCGCGGTTGTGCGTACGGGATCGGCGGCGGGTGACCCAATCGTCCCTACGGGCTCGGGGGCCGGTGCCGCGGTCGGAGGTGCGCAAAGCGGTGTCGGTCCCGTGACCGTCCGTAGGACAGTGGTGCCCGGTGCCCCGTACGCCCTGGGGAAAACCGGTGCCGTGCCGTCGGACCCGCATGCGATGCTCGGGCCCGTGGAGACCAGGTCCGTCAGCCCCGTGTTCGTCGGCCGTGCCGAGGAGTTGGGCACGCTGCACGACGCGCTCGCCCGCTCCGGCGGCGGCGATCCGCAGGCACTGCTCATCGGTGGGGAGGCCGGGGTCGGCAAGACCCGCCTGGTCGAGGAGTTCGCCGGTGCCGCCCGCCGCCGGGGCGCGGTGGTCGCACTCGGCGGCTGCGTGGAGATCGGCGCCGACGGACTGCCCTTCGCGCCCTTCTCCACCGCCCTGCGCGCCCTGCGCCGCGAACTCCCCGCCGAGATGGCCGCCGCGGCCGCCGGTCAGGAGGAGGAACTGGCCAGGCTCCTGCCCGAACTGGGCGAGTCCGGCACCGGCCGGCACGACGAGGACGGCATGGGCCGACTCTTCGAGCTCACCGCTCGCCTGCTGGAACGCGTCGCCGCCGAGCACACCGTCGTCCTCGCCCTGGAGGACCTCCACTGGGCCGATGCCTCCACCCGCCACTTGCTCTCCTACCTCTTGCGCACCCTGCGCACCGGCCGCCTGGTCGTCCTCGCCACCTACCGTTCCGACGACATCCACCGTCGACACCCCATGAGGCCGCTGCTCGCCGAACTCGACCGGCTCCGCACCGTCCGCCGCCTCGACCTCGGCCGCTTCACACGCGAGGAGGTGTGCCGCCAGGTCGCCGGCATCCTCGCCCACGAACCCGATCCGGACCGGGTCGACGCGATCTTCGAACGCTCCGACGGCAACGCCTTCTTCGTGGAGGAACTCGCCGTCGCCACCCACGAGGGCTGCCGGACGGGCCTGACCGACTCCCTGCGCGATCTGCTGCTCGTCCGGGTGGAGGGGATGCCGGAGCCCGCGCAGCAGGTCGCCCGGATCGTCGCCGAGGGCGGCTCCACCGTCGAGTACCGGCTGCTCGCGGCCGTCGCCCGGCTCGCCGAGGACGACCTCATCGAGGCGCTGCGGGCCGCCGTGAACGCCAGCATCCTGACCCCCGCGCCCGGCGGCGACGGCTACCGCTTCCGGCACTCCCTGGTCCGTGAGGCCGTCAGCGACGACCTGCTCCCCGGTGAACGCTCCCGCCTCAACCGCCGCTACGCCGAGGCCCTGGAGACCGACCCGGCCCTGGTCCCGGCCGACCAGCGCGCGACTCGCCTGGCCAGCTACTGGTACCACGCCCACGACGCCGCCAAGGCCCTGCCCGCCGTCCTCGACGCCTCGGTCGAAGCCCGCCGCCGGCACGCCTACGCCGAGCAACTGCGGCTGCTGGAGCGGGCGATGGAGCTGTGGGACACCGCCCCCGAGGCCGTACGCCGTACCCTGCGCCCCGTCGACTGCGCCGAGGTGTACCCTCCCCCGCCGCCCGAACGGCGTGGGGGGACCCCCAGCGGCTGCCACCCGGCCGCCGCCCTGCGCCACCTCGACCTCCTGGCCGAGGCGGCCGTGGCCGGACGGCTGTGCGGGGAGCGCGAACGCGCCCTGCAGATCACCAAGCGGGCGCTGCGCCTGCTGGACGAGGAGGCCGACCCCTTGCGCGCCGCCTGGTTCTGGACCCAGCGCTCCCGGCTGGTGCAGGGGCTGGCCCGGGGTGACGGCTGGAAGGAGATCGCCACCGCACAGGAGCTGGTCCGGGGCCTGCCGCCGTCCGTGGTGCACGCCGAGGTGCTCGCCACGGCCGCCCACTGGTCGATGCTCCACGAACCCGGCCCGGAGGCCCTGACGGCCGCCGAGCGAGCCGTCGAGTACGCGCGCATGGTGGGCGCCGACGACATCGAGTCCAACGCCCGCCTCACCCTCGGCGGACTCATGGTCGAAGCCGGGCAGATCGACGCCGGGCTCGCCCACATGTACGACGTCAGGGACGAGGTGGTCGCACGGGGTCTCGCGGCGATCGTGGGCCGCAGCCATGTGAACCTGCCCTCCGCCCTCGAAGGCGTCGGCCGCTCCGAGGAGGCCGTCGGGATGCTGCGTGAGGGCCTGCGGCTCACGCGGACGATGGGTCTGCGGGACGCCGAGGCCTGGATCTGGAGCAATCTCGCCGAATCGCTCATCTCCCTGGGCCGCTGGGACGAGGCCGCCGAGGCCGCCGGCAACGCCCAGCGGCGCGGTCAGACCGCCGGTCCGCACGGGTCCGGCGCGAACAGTTTGGCGTTCCTCGGGCTCGCCCGCGGTCGGGTGCCCGAGGCAGCCCGGCATCTCGCCGAGGGCCGCGCCGCCTTCGGGCCGCACGACCCCATGCCGCAGCACGACCTGCCGCTCGCCTGCCTCACCATCGCGGTCGCCGTCGCCGAGGGGCGTCTGGCCGACGCCCGCGCCGAACTGGCCCGCACCCTGAAGTCCGGCTTCCCTCCCGGCACCCAGCGCTACGCCTGGCCGTTGCTGCTCGAAGCGGCCACCGCCGAGGCCGACGCCCGGGCTCTGCCAGCCGCGCGGGACGGCCGTGAGGAGGTCCTGGACGCCGTCTTCAGCGCCGTCAAGCGCCTCACCACCCACGCCCCCGTCTGGCTCGCGCACGAGCAGTGGGTCCGCGCAGAGCTGCACCGCGCGGCGGGCCGGAGCACCCCGGACATCTGGTCCCATGTGGTCACGGCCTTCGAGCCCCTGGACCGGCCCTACGACCTCGCCCGGGTTCGGCACCGCCTGGCCGAGTCCCTGCTGGCGGGCGGCGGCGAGGACGACCGCGCCCGCGCCACGGAGCTGCTCCGCCTCGTCCACGCCGTCGCCCGCCACCTCGGTGCCCGGCCGCTCGCCGACGCCGCCGGCGCGCTCGCCCAGCGGGCTCGGCTCCCGCTCACTCCGGCCCTTGAACCGGCCTCCGCGGACCCCGCCGGGACCCTGGGCCTCACCAGCCGGGAACGGGACGTGCTGCGCCTGGTCGCCGCCGGGCACACCAACCGCCGGATAGCGCAGGAGCTGTTCATCTCCCCGAAGACGGCGAGCGTCCACGTCTCCAACATCCTGGCGAAGCTCGGTGTCTCCGGGCGGGGCGAGGCGGCGGCGCTGGCACACCGGCTGGGTCTGTTCCCGTCCGAAACGCTCATGCCCGGTCCGGCGGGCTGAGGCATACGCTGTAAAAGAGGTCGCGGCTCCCGCGGCTCAGGGAGGCTCCGTTGTTCAACGTGTTCGAAGAACTGTTCTCACCCGGCCGCAAACACACCCGTGACGAGCAGAATCGGCTGGAACTGACCCGGGAGGACGTCGGGGACGGCGATGCCGGACGCGGCCCGATAGACCTGGCGTCCGGCAAGGTCGTCGTACGTCCGCCGGAGGAGCCGGAGGAGTAGGGCAGGGAGCTACTCGACCCGCACTTCCAGGATTCGGTCGTCCCCGTTCTTCGGGCTGCCCCGGCCGTCCGTGTTGCTGGTCGTGACCCACAGCCGGTCGCCGCCCGCCGGGACGACCGTGCGCAGCCGGCCGTACTCGCCCTCCAGGAAGGGCTGCGGGTCCGCCGAGGCCTCCGTGCCGTTCAGCGGGATGCGCCACAGCCGCTTGCCGCGCAGGCCCGCCATCCAGATCGACCCCTCGGCGTAGGCGATGCCGCTGGGGGAGGCCTCGGCCGTCGTCCACTGGTCGACCGGGTTGTGGAACCCGGAGTCGCCCGATTCGCCCTCGGCCTCGGGCCAGCCGTAGTTGTCACCCGGCTTGATCGCGTTCAGCTCGTCCCAGGTGTCCTGCCCGAACTCCGAGGCGAACAGCCGCTGCTTGCCGTCCCAGGCGAGCCCCTGCACGTTGCGGTGGCCGTACGAGTACACCGGCGAGTCCGGGAACGGATTGCCCGGCGCCGGCTCGCCCTCCGGGGTCAGACGCAGGATCTTGCCGCCCAGGGAGTCCTTGTCCTGGGACAGGCCCGTGTCGCCGCTCTCGCCCGTGCCGATGTACAGCATCCTGTCCGGGCCGAACGCGATGCGGCCGCCGTTGTGGACGAAGCCCTTGGGGATGCCCTTGAAGACCGTGTCGGGCGCGCCGAGCTGTTCACCGGGGGGCTTCCGCTCGTCGTAGATCATGCGGACGACGCGGTTGTCGGAGGCCGAGGTGAAGTACGCGTAGACCATGTGGTCCGAGGCGTGGTCGGGGGACAGGGCGATGCCGAGGAGGCCGCCCTCGCCGGCCGCCGACACCCCCGGTACCTCGCCCAGCTCCGTCTTCTTGCCGGTCTTCTCGTCGACGCGGACGATCGTCCCGTCGTCCCGCGAGGAGACGAGCAGGCCGCCGCCGGGCAGGGGCGCGAGCCCCCAGGGGGAGTCCAGGCCCTCGGCGACGGTACGCACCACCTTCACCGAGCCCTTGGCGGGCGGTGTCTCCTCGGCGGCCTGCCGCGGCGGGGCGGACGATCCCGGTGCCGTCCGGCTCGGGGAGGCGCTCCCGTCCGTGCCGGTAGATCCTCCGCCGTCGGAGGAGCAGCCGGCCGTCAGCAGGAGCGCGGCGGCGGCCAACACGGCCGGCACGGCTCGACGTTGCACGATCTTGGTCCCTTCGACGGGGCAGGTCTTCTCCCTGTCATACACCGCCGACGGCTTCCAAGTTCCCGATCACGGAACGCCGAACCGCGAACACCGGGTTTGCCCGAAACGCCCCCGGGAACACCGCGGCTCAGTCCCACGACCCCTGGGCCGCCGGAAGGCCCGCCACCTCTTTCAGATCGTCGGGCGTCAGACGCAGGCCCGCCGCGGCGGTGTTCTCCGTGACCCAGCGCTCCTGCTTCGTGCCCGGCAGCGGCACCACGTGCCGGCCCTGGGCGAGGATCCAGGCGAGGGCGACCTGGGCGGGCGTGACGGCCGGGCCGTGGCGGCGGGCCACGCGGCGCAGGCCCACGACGATCGGCTGGTTCGCCGCCATCATCTCGGCCGTGAAGCGGGGGTGCCGGGCGCGCAGGTCGTCCGCCTCGAAGCCCGCGCCGGGCCGCAGCCGACCGGTCAGGAAGCCGTTGCCCAGCGGCATCGCGGCGAGGAAGCCGACGCCCCGGGTCTCGCACCACGGCAGCAGCGTCTCCAGCGCCTCCGGCGACCACACCGACAGCTCCGCCTCCACCGCGCTCACCGGGAAGACCTGCTGCACCCGCTCCAGCTGCCGCACCGTCGCGTCGTGCGGCCGGGCCCCGGAGCGGCGGCCGGCCCGCGCCCCCACCGCGCACAGGCCCAACGCCCGTACCTTCCCGGCCTGGACGAGCTCCGCCATCGCGCCCCAGGTCTCCTCGACGGGCACCTCGGGGTCGGCCCGGTGCAACTGGTAGAGGTCGATGACGTCCGTCTGCAGGCGGCGCAGCGACGCGTCGCAGGCCCGCTTCACGTACCCCGGGCGGCCGTTGGCGACGATGTGCTGGTCACCCACGAGCAGTCCGACCTTCGTCGACACGAACGCGTCGGACCGCCGCTCCTTCAACGCGCGACCCACCAGCAGTTCATTGGTGAAGGGGCCGTACATGTCGGCCGTGTCCAGCAGGGACACGCCCAGATCCAGCGCCCGGTGCACCGCCCTGACCGACTCGTCGCCGCGCTGCCGCGACGCGCTGTAGGCCCAGCTCATCGGCATGCACCCGAGCCCGACGGCCCCCACCGCGAGTGCGCCCGCGCCGATCGTCCTGCGCTCCACCTGGTCGTGACCCTCCCTGTTCCGGCCACCCCAACCTAACCTCTGCCTGGCGCGCTCCTGACATAGCCTCCAGAGCATGACTGCTGACGTGTGGCTGCCCATCCCGCCGGACGAGATCGAGGGACTCCCCGAGGGTCCGGTCTACCGCTTCTGGAACGGCGCGGAGGACTTCCCCGCGGACCCGGCCGACTGCGCCTTCTACGTCGTCCCCTACATGAAGCCCAGCCCGCTGTGCGTACGTCCCCTGCCCCAGATGCGTCACGTACAGGTCGTGCAGACCCTGTCCGCCGGGATCGACCACGTGGAGCCGGGACTCGGGCACCTGCGTCCGGGCGTGCGGCTGTGCAACGCGCGCGGAGTGCACGAGGCCAGCACCGCGGAGCTCACTCTGACGCTGATCCTGGCCTCGCTGCGCGGGATCCCCGACTTCGTCCACGCGCAGGCGCGGGGGGAGTGGCTCGGCGGATTCCGGCCCGCGCTCGCCGACAAGAACGTCCTCATCGTCGGATACGGATCGATCGGCGAGGCCATCGAGGACCGGCTCGTTCCGTTCGAGGTGGCGCGGGTGGCGCGCGTCGCGCGCTCTGAGCGCACCACGGCGCGCGGGCCGGTGCATCCGCTCACCGAACTGCCCGCGCTGCTCCCGGAAGCGGACATCGTCATCCTGTCCACCCCCCTCAGCGAAACCACCCGTGGCCTGGCCGGAGCCGACTTCCTGTCCCGGATGAAGGACGGCGCGCTCCTGGTCAACGTCGCCCGCGGGCCCGTCGTCGACACCAAGGCCCTGCTCGCCGAGCTGGAGAACGGCCGGATCACCGCCGCCCTCGACGTCACCGAGCCCGAGCCCCTCCCACGCGAACACCCGCTGTGGCGTGCGCCGGGGGTACTCGTGAGCCCGCACGTCGGCGGACCCACCTCCGCGTTCCTTCCGCGCGCCAAGCGGCTCCTGGTGGACCAGTTGAACCGTTATGTGAACCGGGAGCCGCTCCGCAACGTGATCCTCACGACGGGTGCACCCACCGGCTGACCGATTTCGGGTACCGTCCGCAACCTTTCGGGTGCGGTGGGTACTCATCCATCTGTTGTGATCGTCACGGAGCGTAGAGAACCTATGTCCCTGAGTGACGAGACTGGTGTATCGTCCCGACAGGGGCTGCGCCGGGGACCGTTCGGCGCCGGGGACGAACGCTTCAGACTGTGAGGGGGGCGACAGGCGATGCACGGCCTATGGACGAGCGATCCGACGGGGCGGGACTGCCGGCGACGACCCTGGCGGACGGCCGCGAGCAGACGCGGTCAGCACGCCGATCACGTCGGCCACCACACCCGCCGCGGCGATCATCACATCCGGCACAGCGATCACCACCACAGGCCCGACAGTCGCGGAAGGCAGGCCCAGCCGGTCCACCGAGGCCCGCGGGACCCGGGGGCGGAGCGGACCGGGAGGGCCCGGTGAGTGCGCCCCCGACCCCCACGCTGGACGGAGCGCTGCGGGCACAGCCTCCGTCCCCGGGCGCGCCGCCCCGTACCCAGGCCCCCCGCCATCGGCCGGGCCTGACCCGCCAGCTCGTCCTCGCCCTGGTCTGCGCGGGATACGCCGCCGGTGCCGCGCTCGGCTGGGGCTCGAGCGAACTGGCCCTCATCATGGGTGACTTCGGACTGAGCGCCGCGGCCGGCACCGCCGCGGTCTCGTGCTTCCTCTATGCCCGCAGTCCCCGCACCCGCTTTCGCCCCGCCTGGCTGCTGTTCGGCCTGTCCTCGGCCATGGCGTCCCTGGGCAACCTGGTCTGGGGGTGGTACGAGGTGGTCCTGGGACTGCCGGTGCCCAGTCCCAGCTATGCCGACCTGTTCTTCCTGTGCTTCGCGCCGCCCGCGATCGTCGGGCTGCTCGTCCTCGCCAAGCGGCCCGTGACCAGGGCCGGCTGGGTCTGCCTGGGGCTCGACGCGTGGCTCATCGGCGGCTCGCTGCTGACCCTGGCCTGGAGCCTCGCCCTCGCCCAGGCCGCGAAGTCCGAAGGGCCGAGCGTGGCGCACACCGCGCTGTCGCTGGCGTACCCGCTGCTCGACATCGCTCTGGTCAGCATGGTGCTCGCACTGCACTTCCGGCGGTCCGCGGTGAACCGCTCGGCGGTCAACACCGCCATCGGCGCCCTCGCGCTGACCGTGATGTGCGACGCCCTGTTCACCTCGCCGCTGATGCACCACGACTACCGCTCCGGCCAGCTGCTCGACGCGGGCTGGTTCGCCGGCTCGCTGCTCCTGGCCTACGCCCCGTGGGCCGGGCCCCGCACCCCGGACGGCGACCGCCACGGCCCGGACCGGCACGGCACGGAGGGGTACACGCGCGTGGTGCACGAGCATGTGCCCGGGCAGCGCGGCGGACCGAACCACCATCCGTCCGCGCCCGGAGGAGAGCCCGGCCGGTACCCGGCCGCACGGCCCATCGCCGGCTCCCTCGCCGCCCTCACGCCGTACCTCGCGGCCGCCGTGTGCACCCTGGGCATCCTTTACAACGTCCTCAACGGCCGCAGTGTCGACCGCGTGGTCCTGCTGACCGGGGGCACGGTCGTGCTCGCTCTCGTCGTGCGCCAGGGCATCATGCTGCTCGACAACATCACCCTCACCCAGGAGCTGGCGCAGAAGGAGAACCACTTCCGCTCCCTGGTGCAGGGCTCCAGCGACGTCATCATGATCGCCGCACCCAGCGGCGTTTTGAGGTACGTCTCCCCGGCCGCCGCCGGCGTCTACGGCCGCCCGGCGGAGGGCCTGGTGGGTACGGAACTGGCCGGCCTCATCCACCCGGAGGACCTGGGCTGCGTCGTGCACGAGGTGCGGCGTTTCCTCGCCGCCAACCCGGTCGAGGAACCCACCACGCGCATCGAGTGCCGCTTCCGCTCGGGCGACGGAGGCTGGCTGAACGTCGAGTCGACCGTCAACCGCCACCACGGCGGCCTCATCTTCAACTGCAGGGACGTGACCGAACGGGTGCGACTGCAGGCCCAGTTGCAGCACAACGCCGAGCACGACCCGCTCACGGACCTGCCCAACCGCGCCCTGTTCACCAAGCGCGTCCAGCACGCCCTGTCGGGCCGCCGCGCCTCCGACCGGGGCGTGGCCCTGAGGAACACGGCCGTGCTCTTCATCGATCTCGACGGCTTCAAGGCCGTCAACGACACGATCGGGCACCAGGCCGGGGACGAACTGCTCGTCCAGGCCGCCCGCAGGCTCCATGACTCCGTACGGCAGGGCGACACCGCCTCCCGGCTGGGCGGAGACGAGTTCGCGGCCCTGATCGTCGGGGACGGCACCCGCGACCGGGACGCCAGGGAGCGGCACATCCTTGAGCTCGCCGACCGCCTCAGGGCGACGCTGTCCCAGCCCTACCTCATCGACGGCAACGATGTCCGCGTCAACGCCTCCATCGGCGTGGCCTTCGCGGAAGCCGGCCTCGGCGCCGGCGAGCTGCTGCGCAACGCCGACCTGGCCATGTACCGCGCCAAGGCCGCAGGCAAGGGCCGCGTCGAGCTGTACAAGCCGCAGATGCAGCAGGACGTCGTCCGCAAGGCGGAGCTGGCCACGCGCCTGCGGGCCGCACTGCACGACGGCGAGTTCGCCCTGCTGCACCAGCCGGTGGTGTCCCTGCAGGACGGCCGGATCGTCTCGGTGTCCGCCCAGGCGCGCTGGCGCTCCTCCCAGGGGGTGCTGTTCACCCCGGCGGAGTTCCTGCGTGTGGCCGAGGACAGCGACAGGACCGCCGAGCTGGACCGGTGGATGATCGAGGAGGCTGTCGAGCAGGCCGGGGAGCGGCACGCGAGCGGGCTGTCCGTGCCGGTCGTCATCAGGATGAGCGCCCGCCGGCTGCTGGACAGGTCGATGCCGCTCGGCTCGATCGAGGCGCAGCTCACCCGGCACCGGCTGCCGTCGGGTTCGCTGATCATCGAGCTGTCGGACGCCGACCCGAGGGTCTCCCTGGACGAGCTGGAGCGGCGCCTGGGCGCCCTGCGGCGGGTCGGCGTACGGATCGCGCTCGACGGCTTCGGCAGCGGCTACGCGGCGATCACGGCCCTCCGCAGGCTCCCCGTCGACATCCTCAAGCTCGACCGGGATCTGGTCGACGGCGTCGTCGAGTCCGCCCGCCTGCACAAGATCACCGGTGGGCTGCTGCGCATCGCGGGTGATCTCGGGCTGAAGTCCGTGGCCGAAGGGGTGGACCTGCCCGAGCAGATCGTCGCCCTGCGCGCGATGGGCTGTACGCACGGGCAGGGCATGGCGTTCTCCGGACCGCTCGACGAGCACCGGCTGCGCCGGACGCTCGCCGGCGGCCACTATCCCGTGCCGCACGGGCCGGCCGAACCGGCATTCGCGGGCGGCGCCCCGCGGGTGTACAGCTCGGGCGTGTCCGCCGTCATCGGAGGCGGCACGGCTCTCCGCTCACATAATGAGACTCCCGTCCCACCCACTTGACAGTTGGTGCGTGCCGGGGGGAGGGTCTGTGCCATGCGCACCCGAATTCTCGTACTTGGAAAGCGCGTCGGCTGACGCTGAGCCTCGACCGCTCAGCGACCCCACCCGGCGCGCTCCCCTCGCTTGCCTTACGGCACGAGGGGTTTTTTGTTGCACAGGCACCTGCCGTGCGGCAGAAGAGCACCGCACAAACCTCGCAAAAACCCTCAGCATCTGAGAAGAGAATGCCGATGACCGAGCAGGCCACCGGGGCCCATCACCCGCAGCCCCGGCCCCGATCCGGAGGACAGCACTCCGCCCCCGAGCAGGTGACGGGCGCGCAGTCCCTCATCCGCTCCCTCGAGGAGGTCGGCGCCGACACGGTATTCGGCATTCCCGGCGGTGCCATCCTCCCGGCCTACGACCCGCTGATGGACTCCACCAGGGTGCGCCACGTCCTGGTCCGCCACGAACAGGGCGCCGGTCACGCCGCCACGGGCTACGCGCAGGCCACCGGCAAGGTCGGCGTCTGCATGGCCACCTCGGGCCCCGGCGCCACCAACCTGGTCACCCCGATCGCCGACGCGCACATGGACTCGGTGCCGCTGGTCGCGATCACCGGCCAGGTCGCGTCCAAGGCGATCGGCACGGACGCCTTCCAGGAGGCGGACATCGTCGGCATCACCATGCCGATCACCAAGCACAACTTCCTCGTCACCAAGGCCGAGGACATCCCGCGGATCATCGCCCAGGCGTTCCACATCGCCTCCACCGGCCGCCCCGGCCCGGTGCTGGTCGACATCGCCAAGGACGCCCTCCAGGCGAAGACCACCTTCTCCTGGCCGCCGGCCATGGACCTGCCCGGCTACCGCCCGGTGACCAAGCCGCACGCCAAGCAGATCCGCGAGGCCGCCAAGCTGGTCACCCAGGCCCGCCGGCCCGTGCTGTACGTCGGCGGCGGCGTGCTCAAGGCCAAGGCCACCGCCGAGCTGAAGGTCCTCGCCGAGCTGACCGGCGCACCCGTCACCACCACCCTGATGGCGCTCGGCGCGTTCTCCGACAACCACCCGCAGCACCTGGGCATGCCCGGCATGCACGGCTCGGTGGCCGCCGTGACCGCCCTGCAGAAGGCCGACCTGATCGTGGCCCTCGGCGCCCGCTTCGACGACCGCGTCACCGGCAAGCTGGACAGCTTCGCCCCGCTCGCCAAGATCGTCCACGCGGACATCGACCCGGCCGAGATCGGCAAGAACCGCGCCGCCGACGTGCCGATCGTCGGCGACGCCCGCGAGGTCATCGCCGACCTGGTCCAGGCCGTGCAGAAGGAGCACAGCGAGGGCCACCAGGGCGACTACAGCATGTGGTGGAACGACCTGAACCGCTGGCGCGAGACCTACCCGCTCGGCTACGACCAGCCTCACGACGGCTCGCTCTCCCCGCAGCAGGTCATCGAGCGTATCGGGCAGCTCGCCCCCGAGGGCACGATCTTCGCGGCGGGCGTCGGCCAGCACCAGATGTGGGCCGCCCACTTCATCGAGTACGACAAGCCGGGCACCTGGCTGAACTCCGGCGGCGCCGGAACCATGGGCTACGCCGTCCCGGCCGCCATGGGCGCCAAGGCCGGAGCCCCCGAGCGGGCCGTCTGGGCGATCGACGGTGACGGCTGCTTCCAGATGACCAACCAGGAACTCACCACCTGCGCCCTGAACAACATCCCGATCAAGGTCGCCGTCATCAACAACGGCGCCCTCGGGATGGTCCGCCAGTGGCAGACCCTCTTCTACAACCAGCGGTACTCCAACACGGTCCTGCACTCCGGCCCGGACGACGTCAACCCGCAGGCCCGCGGCACCCGCGTCCCCGACTTCGTGAAACTGTCGGAGGCCATGGGCTGCTACGCCATCCGCTGCGAGTCCCCGGCCGACCTCGACAAGGTCATCGAAGAGGCGAACTCCATCAACGACCGCCCCGTCGTCGTCGACTTCATCGTCCACGAGGACGCGATGGTCTGGCCGATGGTCGCCGCCGGCACCTCCAACGACGAGATCATGGCCGCCCGGGACGTCCGCCCCGACTTCGGCGACAACGAAGACGACTGAGAGCCGTAGGAAAAGGAACGAGACCCATGTCCAAGCACACGCTCTCCGTCCTGGTGGAGAACACGCCCGGCATCCTCGCCCGGATCGCCGCCCTGTTCTCCCGCCGCGGCTTCAACATCGACTCGCTCGCCGTCGGCGTCACCGAGCACCCCGACATCTCCCGCATCACCATCGTCGTGGGCGTGGAGGACCTGCCGCTGGAGCAGGTGACCAAGCAGCTCAACAAGCTCGTCAACGTGCTGAAGATCGTCGAGCTGGAGCCGTCGCAGGCCGTGCAGCGCGAACTCGTTCTGGTGAAGGTGCGCGCCGACAACGAGACGCGCTCCCAGATCGTCGAGATCGTCCAGCTGTTCCGCGCCAAGACCGTCGACGTCTCCCCGGAGGCCGTCACCATCGAGGCCACCGGATCCGGCGAGAAACTGTCCGCGATGCTCAAGATGCTGGAGCCGTACGGCATCAAGGAGCTCGTCCAGTCCGGCACGATCGCGATCGGCCGCGGTGCCCGTTCCATCACGGACCGGTCGCTGCGCGCCCTGGACCGGTCGGCCTAAGACCCGAAACGGGCGGTCGGCGCGCTTCGGCCGCCCGTATTCCGAGACCCTCAAGCTTCCCTTCCGCCCCCCGTCATACGGTGGGACGCAACACCTGCACTCCCGAGGAGAGAACCCAAAGTGGCCGAGCTGTTCTACGACGCCGACGCCGACCTGTCCATCATCCAGGGCCGCAAGGTCGCGGTCATCGGTTACGGCAGCCAGGGCCACGCCCACGCGCTGTCGCTCCGTGACTCGGGTGTCGACGTGCGCGTCGGTCTGCACGAGGGCTCCAAGTCCAAGGCCAAGGCCGAGGAGCAGGGCCTGCGCGTGGTGACGCCGTCGGAGGCCGCCGCCGAGGCCGACGTCATCATGATCCTCGTCCCGGACCCGATCCAGGCCCAGGTCTACGAGGAGCACATCGCCCCCAACCTGAAGGACGGCGACGCGCTGTTCTTCGGCCACGGCCTGAACATCCGCTACGGCTTCATCAAGCCCCCGGCCGGCGTCGACGTCTGCATGGTCGCCCCGAAGGGCCCGGGCCACCTGGTCCGCCGCCAGTACGAGGAGGGCCGCGGCGTTCCCTGCATCGCCGCCGTCGAGCAGGACGCCACGGGCAACGGCTTCGCGCTGGCCCTGTCGTACGCCAAGGGCATCGGCGGCACCCGCGCCGGCGTCATCAAGACGACCTTCACCGAGGAGACCGAGACCGACTTGTTCGGTGAGCAGGCCGTTCTCTGCGGTGGCACCGCCGCTCTGGTCAAGGCGGGCTTCGAGACGCTGACCGAGGCGGGCTACCAGCCGGAGATCGCCTACTTCGAGTGCCTGCACGAGCTGAAGCTGATCGTGGACCTCATGTACGAGGGCGGCCTGGAGAAGATGCGCTGGTCGATCTCCGAGACCGCCGAGTGGGGCGACTACGTCACCGGCCCGCGCATCATCACGGACGCCACCAAGGCCGAGATGAAGCAGGTCCTCGCCGAGATCCAGGACGGCTCCTTCGCGAGGCAGTGGATGGACGAGTACCACGGCGGTCTGAAGAAGTACAACGAGTACAAGAAGCAGGACTCCGAGCACCTGCTGGAGACCACCGGCAAGGAGCTGCGCAAGCTCATGAGCTGGGTCGACGAAGAGGCGTGAGCCCCTGGGCCCGGCCGCGGCACCGATGCCGCGGCCGGGCCCTTTCCCGTCCGGGTGATCCTTCCGCAGAGGCGTGAGACGCCCACCGTCGCACCACTACACTGCTGCACATACAACGCGTCAGGCCCACAGCGTCGTGCGTCTTCCACGCGGCAAGCACCCCTCCACCGCCTGCGGCCGTCGGGACGGCCGTCCGCAGCACTGGACTTGTGAGGACTCACGTGAGCTCGAAACCCGTCGTACTCATCGCTGAAGAGCTGTCGCCCGCCACCGTCGACGCGCTTGGACCGGACTTCGAGATCCGCCACTGCAACGGAGCGGACCGAGCCGAGCTGCTCCCGGCCATCGCCGACGTGGACGCGATCCTGGTTCGTTCGGCCACCAAGGTCGACGCCGAGGCGATCGCCGCCGCGAACAAGCTGAAGGTCGTCGCACGAGCCGGCGTCGGCCTGGACAACGTGGACGTCTCCGCCGCCACCAAGGCCGGCGTGATGGTCGTCAACGCCCCCACCTCGAACATCGTGACCGCCGCCGAGCTGGCCTGCGGTCTGCTCGTCGCCACCGCCCGCAACATTCCGCAGGCGAACGCCGCGCTGAAGGACGGCGAGTGGAAGCGCAGCAAGTACACCGGTGTCGAGCTGGCCGAGAAGACCCTCGGTGTGGTCGGCCTCGGCCGCATCGGCGCGCTCGTCGCGCAGCGCATGTCCGCCTTCGGCATGAAGGTCGTCGCCTACGACCCCTACGTGCAGCCCGCGCGCGCCGCCCAGATGGGCGTGAAGGTGCTGTCGCTGGACGAGCTGCTCGAGGTCTCCGACTTCATCACCGTCCACCTCCCGAAGACCCCCGAGACCCTCGGCCTGATCGGCGACGAGGCGCTGCGCAAGGTCAAGCCGAGCGTGCGCATCGTCAACGCCGCGCGCGGCGGGATCGTCGACGAGGAGGCGCTGTACTCCGCCCTCAAGGAGGGCCGGGTCGCCGGTGCCGGTCTCGACGTGTACGCGAAGGAGCCCTGCACGGACTCCCCGCTGTTCGAGTTCGACCAGGTCGTCGCCACCCCGCACCTCGGCGCCTCCACCGACGAGGCGCAGGAGAAGGCCGGTATCGCCGTCGCCCGCTCCGTGCGTCTCGCCCTCGCCGGTGAGCTGGTGCCGGACGCGGTGAACGTGCAGGGCGGTGTCATCGCCGAGGACGTCAAGCCGGGCCTGCCGCTCGCCGAGCGCCTCGGCCGGATCTTCACCGCGCTCGCCGGTGAGGTCGCGGTCCGCCTCGACGTCGAGGTGTACGGCGAGATCACCCAGCACGACGTGAAGGTGCTGGAGCTGTCCGCCCTCAAGGGCGTCTTCGAGGACGTCGTCGACGAGACGGTGTCGTACGTCAACGCCCCGCTGTTCGCCCAGGAGCGCGGTGTCGAGGTCCGCCTCACGACCAGCTCCGAGGCGACCGAGCACCGCAACGTCGTCACGGTGCGCGGCACCCTCGCCGACGGCGAGGAGGTGTCGGTCTCCGGCACGCTGGCCGGCCCGAAGCACCTCCAGAAGATCGTCGCCGTCGGGGACTACGACGTGGACCTCGCGCTCGCCGACCACATGATCGTGCTGAAGTACGAGGACCGCCCGGGTGTCGTCGGCACGGTGGGCCGCATCCTCGGCGAGGCGGGCCTCAACATCGCCGGCATGCAGGTGTCGCGGTCGGTGGCCGGCGGCGAGGCGCTGGCGGTGCTGACCGTGGACGACACGGTGACCTCCGGTGTGCTGGCCGAGGTGGCGGCGGAGATCGGCGCCACGTCCGCTCGTTCGGTGAACCTGGCCTGACCTTCCCGGGGCCTGCCCCCGGGCCCCCGTTCGCCCGGAACGGGTTCGTCCTCACACGCCGGACGGGCTGAGTCGATCAGCTCGTCCGGCTTTTTTCACGCCCGGTTCCTCGGGGCCGGGCACCCGGCGCAATGTGATCGCCGCCAGTACGGCCGCGCCCAGCAGCAGCCCGGCACCGGCCACCGCTGCCGCATGCATTCCGCTGGTGAAGGCCTCCCGGGCCGTCGTCGCCAGGGCGTCCCCCGCGCGTCCCGGCAACTGCCCGGCCACGGCCAGCGCGCCGCCCAGCGTCTCGTGGGCCGGGGGCGGGGCGGAACCCGGGATCTCCTGGCGGTAGACGGCCGTCCCGATCGAGCCCAGGACCGCCATGCCCAGGGCGCCGCCGAACTCCGCGCCGGTCTCCATCAGGGAGGAGGCGGTGGCCGATCGTTCCACCGGGGCCGCGCCCATCGCCAGGTCCATGACCTGGGCCGTCACCATCACGATGCCGAAGGCCAGGACACCGCACGCGGTCAGCACGAGCCACATCGAGTCCGGACCGGCGAGGGCCAGCAGGACGTAACCGCTCGCGGCGATCACGTAGCCGGCCGTGACGACCGCGGTGCGGGACAGGCCCTTGTGGACCAGTTGGGCGGCCGCCGGGGCCGCCAAGCCGATCGGCACCGACGGGAGCAGAGCCCACAGGGAGGCCTCCAGCGCGCTCTTGCCGAGCACCGACTGGATGTACTGCGTGGTGAAGAACGCCGACCCCATCATCGCGAACAGGGAGAGCAGGTTCAGCACGACGGCGGGCCCGAAGCCGCGGGCGCGGAAGAGCTCGGGCGGGATCATGGGGGAGGCCGACGTGCGCTGGCGGTGGACGAAGAGGGCCGCGAAGAGCAGGCCGACCGTGATCGAGACGACGTACCGGACGTTCCAGCCGTCCGACGTGATCTCCTTGAGGCCGTAGATCACCGGGAGCACCGCCGCCATCGACAGCGGCACGCTCAGCCAGTCGAAGCGGCCGGGGGAGGGGTTCCTCGACTCGGGGAGCAGGATCGGGCCGAGGACCAGCAGCAGGGCCATGGCTGGCAGGTTGACCAGGAAGACCGAGCCCCACCAGAAGTTCTCGACGAGCACGCCGCTCATCACCGAGCCGAGCGCGACGCCGCCGGTCATCACCCCGGACCACAGGGCGATCGCCTTCGCGCGCTGCGCGGGGTCGGTGAACATCGTGCGGACCAGCGCAAGGGTCGAGGGCATCAGGGTCGCACCGCCGATGCCCAGTACCGCGCGGGCCGCGATCAGGGCCTCGGCACTGTGGGCGTACGCCGCGGCCAGCGAGGCGGCTCCGAAGGCGGCGGCGCCGATCAGCAGCAGCTTGCGACGGCCGATCCGGTCGCCCAGCGCGCCCATAGTCATCAGCAGGCCGGCCAGGACGAAGCCGTACATGTCGAAGATCCACAGCTGCTGGGTGCCGGAGGGTTCCAGGTCGGCGCTGATCTCCGGGACCGCGAAGTAGAGGACGGAGACGTCCATGGAGACCAGCAGCAACGGGAGCATCAGCACGCCGAGAGCCGTCCACTCGCGGCGACCGGCGAGGGCGGGAGGGTGCGGGTTCGTCGTCATGGAGCAGGACTGTACGAGCGTATTAAACAGTTGTCTAGTACGCTTGTATAAGACGGGCGTCTGGATGCCGGAGTAGGGTGACGGGCCATGGGACACCGTGAGGATCTGCTCGAAGGCGCCAAGCGCTGCCTGCTGGCGAAGGGCTTCCTGCGCACCACCGCGCGCGACATCGTCAAGGAGTCGGGGACCAACCTGGGCTCCATCGGCTACCACTACGGCTCGAAGGACGCGTTGCTGGCGCAGGCGTACGTCGAGATGGTGGAGGGCATGTCCGACGCCTTCGAGGGGGGCGGCGAACTGCCGGGCGAGCCGGGGTCGTTGGAGCGGTTCACCGGGGTGTGGGCGAACATCATCGGGACCATGCGCGACCCGGGGTCCATGTGGCGCCTCAGCATGGAGATCGTGGCCATGGGGGACCAGCTGCCAGAGGTGCGGGAGCATCTCGCGCGGGCCCAGCGGGAGGGAGCGCGCGGCATCGTGACGCTCTTCCACGGTGGGTACGAGGACGAGGTGACGGACGAGCAGGTGGACACCCTCGGATACTTCTACCTGACCCTGATGATGGGCCTCATGGCGCAGTGGACCTTCGATCCGAAGAGCGCGCCGGAGGCGGGTCAGCTCGCGGCGGGGCTCCGCCAGGTGATCGAGGGCGTCAGGGAGAGGTGACGCGTCCCTCGCGCATCTCGATCACCCGGTCCGCGAAGTGCCGTACGACCGCCCGGTCGTGGCAGATGAACAGGTAGCCGAGCCCCAGGTCGTCCTGGAGGTCGGCGAGCAGATTGAGCACGCCCGCGCGGACCGACGGGTCGAGGGACGACACCGGTTCGTCCAGGACCAGCAGGTGCGGATCGGAGGCCAGGGCGCGGGCGATGCCGGCCCGCTGGCACTGGCCGCCGGAGAGTTCGTGCGGCCGACGGTCGCCGTACGCGGGGTCGAGGCCGACGCGGTCGAGCAGTTCGGCGACGCGGGCGGGGCCGTCGGCGGGGTGCCAGCGGCCCTGGACCTTCAGCGGTTCGGCGATGGCGTCCTGGATGCGGTGGCGGGGGCTGAGCGTGCCGTACGGGTCCTGGAAGACGGGCTGCATGCGGGGGCGCAGGGAGCGCAGTTCGCGTTCCGGGAGGGACGTCAGCTCCCTGCCTTCGAAGCGCACTCGTCCGGCGTCCGGGCGGCGCAGCTGGAGTACCGCCAGGGCGGTGGAGGACTTGCCGCAGCCGGACGGGCCGTTCAGGGCGAGGGTCTCGCCGGCGGCCAGGGAGAAGGAGACGCCGTCCACGGCGGTGACGGGGCCGTAGCGGACGACCAGGTCGCGCACGTCGAGCAGGGGATCGCTCATGCGGGCTGCCCCTCCTTCAGGAACAACTCGGTGGCCGGGTGGGGGAGGTCCTCCCAGCGGTGGCAGGCGACCAGGCGTCCGGACACCTGCCGGGGCTCGGGCTCGTCCGTGTGGCAGGGGTCCGCCGCGAGTGGGCAGCGCGGGGCGAAGGCGCAGCCGGGTGGGAGCGTGCCAGGGGCGGGTGGGGTGCCGCGCAGGGCCGGGAGACGACGGCCGGGGGTCGCGTACTGCGGGAGGGACGCCAGCAGGCCGGCCGTGTAGGGGGCGCGGGGGCGGGCCAGCACCTCGTCCGCCGGGCCCACTTCGGTGAGGCGCCCGGCGTACATGACCAGCACGCGGTCCGCATGGCCCTGCACGGCGTCCAGGTCGTGGGTGACCAGGACGAGCGCGGCCCCGACCGCCTCCCGCTGCTCGGCGAGCAGCCGCAGCACCTGGTCGCGGCGCTCCTCGTCGAGGGCGGTGGTGGGTTCGTCGGCGACCACGACGTCCGGTTCGTTGATGGTGGCCATGGCGATCACCGCGCGCTGCCGCATGCCGCCGGAGTACTCGTGCGGGTAGGCCCGCGCCCTGCGCGCCGCGTCCGGGATGCCGACGCGGTCGAGCGCCGCGACCGCCCGGGCCCGGGCCTCCTTGCGGGAGACGCCGGTCACGGACCGTACGGCGGTGGCTAGTTGGTCGCCGACCCGGTGCACGGGCGACAACGCGGACAGGGCGTCCTGCGGGACCAGGGAGATGCGGTGGCCGCGATGGGCCGAGAGGTCCGGGCTGATCGTCCCGCTCGTGGTCGCGGCGCGCGGCAACATGCCGAGGAGCGCGCGGGCCGTGAGGGACTTGCCCGCTCCCGACTCGCCGACGATCGCCAGCACTTCGCGCGGCCGGACGTCGAAGGACAGGCCGCGCACCACCTCGACCGCGTCGAAGGAGATCCGCAGCTCGCGCACCGACAGCAGTGGCTCAGACTCCAACGGGTGCCTCCTTCTCGAGCGGAGCCGGGGCGGCTCGCCGTACCTTCCGGCCCTGTGTGAGGGCCGCGCCCGACACCGCGAGCCCCGCCAGCAGGGCCAGGGCCACCGCCGGGGCGAGGGCCGCCCAGGGGGCGCGTTCCACATAAGCGCGGGACTCGTCGAGCAGCAGACCCCACTCGGGGGCGGGCGGCTGGGCGCCCAGACCCAGGAAGCCCAGCGAGGCCAGCGCCAGGGCGATGCCCGGCAGACGCAGCAGGGCGTGACGGGCGACCGGGGCGGCCACCGACGGCAGGACGTGCCGGGTGAGGATCCAGAACGGGCTCGCCCCGATGGCCCGTTGGGCGGTCAGGAACGCCGACGCCCGTACCTCCTGCACCAGCGCCGCCGCGTGCGCGGACAGGGCCGGCCAGGAGATCAGGGCGACCGCGAGGGCCGCACCGCCGGTGCCGGGGCCGACGGCCGCCGCGACCAGGATGCCGACGATCACCGGGGGCAGGGCGTTGGCGATGTCCGCCGCGCCCGCCGCGACCCGGGGCAGGAAACCGAGGGCGAGCGCGACCAGCAGGCTCAGCAGGCAGACGGCCGCCGCCGTGCCGACCGTGGAGGCGGCGCCGTGGCCCAGCCGGGCGAGCACGTCGCGGCCGAGGCCGTCGGTGCCGAGCGGGTGGGTCCAGGAGGGCGCGGCCAGCCGGGCCGTGGTGTTCACGGCGTACGGGTCGCGCAGCAGGCCCCAGCCGATGGTCACGGCGAGGACGCCGAACAGCGACAACGGGATCCCGGGATGTGCGCGCACCGGCCGCGCAGGAGGCAGCGCCAGCGAGGCGTCACGCAGGGCCGGGCCCAGCAGCCGCCGCCGTGCGAGCGCCGCCAGCGCGCCCGTGATCAGCCCGAGCGCGAGCAGCGCGAGCACCGAGCCCTGGAGCAGCGGCAGGTCCTGCGACTTGGCCGCGCCGAGCGCGGTACGGCCGATGCCCGGCACGGCGAAGACCGTTTCCACGGCGACCGCGCCGCCGGTGAACCCCACGGCGACCATGCCGAACTGCGGGACCAGTGGCGGCAGGACGCGGCGCAGCGCCGCCCCCGCGATCCGGGCCCGGCTCACCCCCGCGCCCCGCCACAGCTCCACCCACCGCTCCTCCAGCACGGCGGGCAGCGCGTCCGCCACCAGGCGGCCCAGCAGCCCGCCGCCGGGAACGCCGAGGGCCACGGCGGGCAGGACCATGTTCTCCGGCCCCAGCCAGCCCGACGTCGGCAGCCATCCCAGCCACACCCCGAACACCAGCAGCGCGACGGTGGCCAGCAGGAACTCCGGTACGGCGGCCAGCATCGCGGCCCACGCCCCGGCCGAGGCCCGGCCCCGCACCAGCACCGGCGCGACCAGCGCGCACGCCAGCAGCAGCGCCACGCCGAGCGAGGCGCCCATCAGGGCCAACGACACCTGGAGCCCGGCGACCACGGAGGGCAGGACCTCGGTGCCGGACACCCAAGAGGCGCCGAGGTCGCCGCGCAGCAGGTCCGAGGCCCAGCCGCCCAGCAGGGACAGGGGCCCGGCGTCCAGGCCGAGGTCCCGCCGTACGGAGTCAAGGGCTTCCTCGGTCGGATCCTGCTCGGCGGAGCGGGCCCGCAGCACCGCCAGGGCCGGGTCCCTGCCGGAGAGCCAGGGCAGCAGCCCGACGGCGGCCAGGACGGCGATCAGGCAGAGCAGGCGGGTCAGCGCGGCGGCGCCGGCCGACCGCCGTATGCGGCCACTCACTTGACGTAGGTGTCCGCCGTGACCAGCTCCCGCTCACGCGGGTCGTGCGCCGCGCCGGTCACGCCGGCGGCGTCGCCCTGGATCACGCGCTCGTGCAGCATGGGCACGGCCGCGTCCGTGCCGAGTACGGCGGCCTCGGCGGCGATGACCGCCTCGCGCCGGGCGTCGCCGGTGGGCGTCCCGCCGGCCTTCTTCAGGGCCTTGTCCACGGCCGGGTCCGCGACCTGGGAGATGTTGAAGGAGCCGTCGGAGGCGAAGTCGCTGTAGAGGTAGGCGGCCGGGTCGCCGGAGTCGAGGACGGTGGCGCGGGAGAGGATGAACGCGTCGAACTCGCCCGCCAGCGCGTCGGACTCGATGTTGGCGTACTCGCGGACGTCGAGCTTCACCTTGAACCCGGCCTTCTGGAGCTGCTGCTGCAGCGCCGCGGCGACCTCGGGCAGCTCGGCACGGTCGGTGAAGGTACCGATGGTGATCGTCTTGCCGGCCGGGTCGGCCGCCTCGGCCCGCCGCACCGGCTTCCGCAGCTCCGCGGCCCACGGCAGGGCGGGGCCGAGCAGCCCCTCGGCGACGTCGGCGCGGCCCTCGTACACGCCCTTCACGATCGACTCGGCGTCGATCGCCTCGCGGGCGGCCGCCCGCACCTCGGCGCTCTTGAAGGCGCCCTGCTCGGTGTTGAGGTACAGGGTGTTGGTGCGCGGCATGGGCACCTCGGTGATCAGGTCCTGGTCCAGCACCGCCGCCTGCGACACCGGCACCGCCTCGACGATGTCGGCCTCGCCGCTGCGCAGGGAGGCGGCGCGGGCGGTGCCGTCGGGCACGAACCGGACGTCGATGCCGGGGGCCTTGGCCTTCTTCCCCCAGTAGCCGTCGTAGCGGTCGAGGGCGGCGGAGGAGGTGCCGTTGACCTTCGTCAGCTCGAAGGGGCCGGTGCCCGCGCCGACGGGATCGACGGTCTTCCCCTTGTAGGCCTTGGTGGCGAGGATCGAAAGCTGGGGGGAGCTGAGCCGCTGCGGGACCAGGGGGTCCTCGGTGGCGGTGGTGACGGTGACCTTGTCGCCGTGGGCCTTCGCGGTCAGGTCCACGCCGTCGAGGATGCGGGGCTTGGGGGAGGCGGCGGCTGCCTTGGTGAGGGAGTTGACGACGGCTTCGGCCGTGAGTTCCGTCCCGTCGTGGAAGGTGACGCCGTCGCGCAGGGTGAAGGTCCAGCTCCGGCCGGACTGCGTCCACTCGGTGGCGAGGGCGGGCTCGGCGTCACCGTCCGCGTCGAGCCGGACCAGGGTCTCCGCGGTCGACCAGCGCGACAGCTTGAAGGCGTCGTCCGACAACGGGGACAGCCCGGAACGCGGGGGCTGCATCATCGCCAGGCGGATGCGCTTGCCCTCCCCGGAGGCGGAGTCGCCGTCGCCGCCCGAGGAGAAGCATCCGGTGAGCAGGGCGGAGGCCGCGGTGACGGCTATGAGGGGGACGGGACGAGCGGGGACGCGCACGGGACACCTCGGTCAAGGCATGGTCAATGGTTGAACGCGCCATGACCGTAGCATGATGACAATCGTTTTCAGAAGTGGCCCGACGGTCGGGGCCGGACGGAAGCACGTCCCCGGTGCCCACGCCGCGAGTTGCCGTCCGGCGGCGATGCCCACCTCGTCGGCCGTCCGGTTGTGGATCCCGCGCGGGCGCCCGGCAGTGCGGGCGCGAGCACCCAGCAGGCCCGCCACCATCGTGCGCGTCGCGGACCAGGCACCTCGGTACCGCACGTGAGCTCCTCCCCAGCCGCTGGCGCACCAGGAGAAACGTGACCGCATGCGGCGCGCCGGCCAGGACGGGGTCCGTCCTGGAAACCGCCCGTTCAGGGCGACGGGCCTCACCTGGACGGCCCGTCGGCCTCACCGGGTGAGAGCCGGGCTCCCTTCAGCGCCATGTGCAGCAGCAGACGGTCCTCGCCGTCGTCCAGGTCGAGGCCGGTGAGCTTCTCGATCCGGGACAGGCGGTAGTAGAGGGTCTGGCGGTGGATGCCCAGCTCGGCGGCGGCCCGGGCGGCCTGGCCGGCGCAGTCGAGGTAGACCTCGGCGGTACGGGCGAGCTCCTGGTGGACCGGGGCGAGCAGCCTTCGGGCGACGGGGTCGTGGGCGACTTCCGGGGGCAGGGCGGTGAGCAGCCGGAACGGCCCGATCGAGGCCCACTGCGCGACCGGCCCCAGCCGAGGCTCCGCCAAGGCCGCCCGCGCCGCCGCCGACGCCTCCCACCAGGCGGTTCCCAGCTCGGCGAGACCGGAACGGGGGGTGGCGAGACCGGCGGCGGGTCCGGCAGCAGCACGCGAGACGCCGCCCGCGTCGCCCGATGCGCCGCAGGCCGCTCTGCCCGCGCCGCCGGCCGATACGCCCGGCGTGCCCGCAGCGGTCCTGCCCGCGCCGCCGGCCGATACGCCCGGCGCGCCGGTGGCGGCTCCGGCCGACGCGCTGCCGCCCGATCCGCCCGAGGCGGAGCCCTGCGCGATCCGCGCGGCGCCGCCCCCCGGTCCTTCGGGCGTGTTTCCCGTGCTGCAGCCCACCGGTCGCCCGGGCGCGAGCCCCGTGCCACCGCCTCCTGAGCCGCTCCCGCCCCGCGCCCGCTCCAGCAACCGGCCCGCCGCGGTGGTCGCCGGGGTCGGTACATCCGGTGAGCGCAGGCGGATCAGCACGGCCAGGCACTGGGACGTGGCCCCCCACGGCAGCGTGCACAGGGCTGTCGCGCCCGGCAGCGCCCGGGCCGAGGGGGCGTCGTCGGGGTCAGCGCAGGGCCAGGGGGCGACGCACACCACCGTGTGCAGGGCGTCGGCGCGGGCGCCGAGTGCGGTGCGCAGCTCGGCGATGGCCATGTCGCTCTGCCAGCCGCGCTCGGCGGTGAGGACCGCCCTCAGTTCGCGGCTGAGGTCGGCGCCGTGCTGGGCCTCGTCCGCGAGCAGGGCACCTATGCGGGCCGTGACCCGCATGGCGGCGGACAGTTGGCGCTCGCTCGGGCCGGGATCGTCGTCCAGGAGCCAGACGTAGCCGTGGACCACGCCCCGGTGGCGGACGGGGAGGCAGATCCGGCCCCGGTGGACACCGGCCTCCGGGGTCGGCGGGATGCGGACCGGGTCCGTGGCGCGCGTGATGCCGAAGCCCTCGAACCAGGCCCGGACCGCGGCCGTCGAGCGGCGGGTGAGGATCGAGCGGGTGCGCACCGGGTCCAGGGCCGACGGATCGAGGTCGCCCTCACTGTCGTACGCCCCGAAGGCGATCAGCTCGAAGTCGCGGTTCTCCAGCGTCGCGGGCGCGCCGAGCAGCTCCGAGATCTCGTCGACCAGCTCCTCGTAGTCGCCCCTGTGTTCCGACGTCACCCGGGCATTGTCCCTCACCACCGGGACCCCTTCATACATCTGTCTGAGATCTGCGGCACGGATGCGTGACAGCTGTCGATGGCCGACGATCGGAGGGATCCTTAGATTTCACGGTGGTTCTCCGTGCCGTACCCGACGCGTCCGACGCGAGGGGTCCGGCCTTCACGTCGCTCGTGCCCTGGAGGTGCCCCGTGCTGGGTCCCGTGATTCTCGCCGCGTCACGCAGCGACCGGATGCGACGCCTGATCTCGGCGGCCCCGGTGACCAAGCAGGTCGTCGACCGCTTCATCCCGGGCGAGGACGTCGACGACATCGTCCCGGTCCTCCGGGACCTCACCGAGCAGGGCCTGGAGCTGACGCTGGACGTCGTCGGCGAGGACATCACCACCCCGGCGCAGGCCGCCGCCGCCCGGGACGCCTACCTGGAGCTGATCGACCGCCTCAAGCCGCTGGAGCTCGGCACCCGCGCCGAGGTGTCGGTGAAGCTGTCGATGTTCGGGCAGGCCCTCCCTTCGCCCACCACCGCCCTGTTCGAAGGGCCCTCCGGGCCCACCCCCACATTCCAGGACGGCCACGAGTTGGCGCTGAAGAACGTCCGCCCGGTCGTCGAGGCCGCCGCCGAGATCGGTACCACGGTCACCCTCGACGCGGAGGACCACACCACCCTCGACTCGATGTTCGCCATCCACGAGGAGCTGCGGAAGGACTTCCCGCAGACCGGCTGCGTCATCCAGGCCTACCTCTTCCGCACCGAGGCCGACGCCCGCCGCCTCGCCGCGAGCGGCAGCCGGGTCCGCCTGGTCAAGGGCGCGTACAAGGAGCCCGCCTCGGTCGCTTTCCAGGACCGGCACGAGATCGACCGGGCATACGTCCGGATCCTGCGGACGCTGATGGACGGGAAGGGGTACCCGATGATCGGGTCCCACGACCCACGCCTGATCGCCATCGCCCAGGAACTCGCCCACCGGGCCGGGCGCAAACCCGGCGAGTACGAGTTCCAGATGCTCTACGGCATCCGAGCCGAGGAACACCTCCGGCTGGCCGCCGAGGGCCACCGCATGCGCGTGTACACCGCGTACGGCACCGACTGGTACGGCTACTTCATGCGCCGTCTCGCGGAGAAGCCGGCCAACCTGCGCTTCTTCGCCCGTTCGATGCTGACCAAGGGCTGACAGCTCATCAAGGGCTGAGACCGAGACACCGCTCAGTAAGGAGTTACGGAAACCATGGACGCTGTGACCGAGGTCCCCACCCCCGTCAACGAGCCGGTGCACGGCTACGCCCCCGGCTCGCCCGAGCGGGCCCGGCTGGAGGCCAGGCTGAAGGAGCTGGCCGACAACCCCGTCGACCTGCCCTGCACCATCGGCGGCGAGAAGCGGATGGGCGGCGGCGAGGCCTTCCAGGTCGTCCAGCCGCACAACCACAAGGCCGTGCTGGGCACGTACCGCAACGCCACGCAGGCGGACGCCCAGGACGCCATCGACGCGGCCCTGGCCGCCGCGCCCGCCTGGCGCGCGATGTCCTTCGACGACCGCGCGGCGATCATCCTGCGCGCCGCCGAGCTGCTGGCCGGCCCGTGGCGCGAGACGCTCGCCGCCTCCACCATGCTCGGCCAGTCCAAGACCGCCCAGCAGGCCGAGATCGACACGCCCTGCGAGCTGATCGACTTCTGGCGCTTCAACGTCTCCTACGCCCGCAAGCTCCTGGCCGAGCAGCCCCCGGCCAACTCCCCGGGTGTGTGGAACCGTCTGGACCACCGCCCGCTGGAGGGCTTCGTCTACGCGATCACGCCCTTCAACTTCACCGCGATCGCGGGCAACCTGCCGACGGCCCCGGCCCTGATGGGCAACGTGGTCGTCTGGAAGCCGTCCCCGACGCAGACCCACGCCGCCGTGCTGCTCATGCGGCTGCTGGAGGAGGCCGGCCTGCCCAAGGGCGTCATCAACCTCGTCACCGGCGACGGCATCGAGGTCTCCAAGGTCGCCCTGGTCCACCGCGAGCTGGCCGGCATCCACTTCACCGGCTCGACCAAGACCTTCCAGTACCTGTGGAAGACGGTCGGCAACAACATCGAGAAGTACCGCACCTACCCGCGCCTGGTCGGCGAGACCGGCGGCAAGGACTTCCTCGTCGCCCACCCGTCGGCCGACCCGGCGATCCTGAAGACGGCGCTGACCCGGGGTGCCTTCGAGTACCAGGGCCAGAAGTGCAGCGCCACCTCCCGGGCGTACATCCCCGCCTCCCTGTGGAACTCCGGGTTCAAGGAGGAGTGGGCCGCCGAGGTCGACGGCATCAAGATGGGCGACGTCACCGACCTGTCGAACTTCATCGGCGCCGTCATCGACGAGCGTGCCTTCGCCAAGAACAAGGCCGCCATCGACCGCGCCCAGGAGGACGCCTCCTGCACGATCGTCGCGGGCGGCACCTACGACGACTCCGAGGGCTGGTTCGTCCGCCCGACCGTCATCGAGTGCGCCGACCCGGAGAACGAGGTCTTCCGCACCGAGTACTTCGGCCCGATCCTCGCCGTGCACGTCTACGAGGACGACCGTTACGACGAGATGCTGACCCAGATGGAGTCGGTGTCCGATTACGCCCTCACCGGCTCGGTCATCGCGGGCGACCGCGCGGCGGCGGCGTACACGATGGACAAGCTGCGCTACGCGGCCGGCAACTTCTACATCAACGACAAGTCCACCGGCGCCGTCGTCGGCCAGCAGCCCTTCGGCGGCGGCCGCGCCTCCGGCACCAACGACAAGGCAGGCGCCCCGCAGAACCTGATGCGCTGGACCCTGACCCGCGCCATCAAGGAGACGCTGGTCCCGCCGACCGACTACACCTACCCGCACATGGGCTGACACCCCGGACGACCGACGGGCCAGGTCGCGAAAGACCTGGCCCGTCGGCAGGCCCGCCCGGAAGACTGGCTCGATGACCATCCGAGTGCGCACCGCCCACACCGCCGACCTGACCCCTGCCGATCTCGACGCCGTGCGGGCCCTCCTCGACGCCGCCTTCGACGGTGACTTCGGTGACGAGGACTGGGATCACGGGCTCGGCGGCATGCATGCCCTCGTGCACGACGGCTCGGGGCTCGCCGCGCACGGGGCGGTCGTGGTGCGCCGGGTGCGGCACCGCGGCCGGTGGCTGCGGACCGGGTACGTGGAGAACGTCGCCGTGCGGGCCGACGCCCGCCGCAGCGGCCTCGGCGGGCGGGTCATGGCGGAACTCGAGCGCCTCGTCGACCGCGCCTACGATCTCGGCGCGCTCTCCGCGAGCGACGACGGCGCCCGGCTCTACACCTCACGCGGCTGGCGGCTGTGGCGCGGGGAGGTGCACGCCCTCAGCCCGCGGGACGGCATCGTCCGGCTGCCGGACGAGGAGGGGAGCACCTACGTACGGTCCGCCCTCGCCGGTTCCCTCGACCCCGCGCATGAACTGCTCTTCGACTGGCGGGACGGTGACGTCCTTTAGCGATCACCGCAGGTCAGCGCCGTGTGACTCAATCCACCGTCTCAGATAGTAGGAAGTCCGAGTAATTGTGGAGACAGATGCTCCGGCCTCCCTTAGTTTTGTTGGAGCCGAACGTCTCGCTCGACCAAGCGAATGGCGGTCGTGAGCCGGGCCCCGTGCAGGCAATCCCTGCGGCCGTCGCTCCCCGCCCCTTCCGGCGTCTCGCAACCTTCCCTCCCTATCGCACTCCGTGCTGTCGAAGGAGCCGATGTCCCATGGCCGAGACGACCGTCCGCCGCCGAGTCCGTCACCTCTCCCGTACGAGTGAGTCCGACCGCAAGAACGCCGCCGCCGCGCTCCAGCGCGCCCTCGACCGCAGGGACAACGGCGGTTCCACCGGCCACTGAGCCGCACCGGACCGGGAGCCGCACCCGATCGAGGCGCGGTGCGGGGTCTCACGCCCCGCGCCGCACCTCGAAGTGGTCGATCCGCTCACCGCTCGCCGCCAGCGCCGACACCGCCAGCCTCGGCCTCGCGCCGCCGACCGCCTCCACCGAGAGGAACGAGAAGCCGCGGTAGCGCACCCGCGACCACTGCACCGACTCGGCCTTCGTGCCCCGGGCCTTGGTCCAGCGGAACGTGGCGAGCGACTCGCGGTCGGCGGTGTTCCCCTCGTAGCTCTCCTTCGCCCCGTCCGGGAAGCCGTACAGCTCCTTGCCGCCGCCGCCCGCGGTGACGTACACGATCCCGTCCCGGCGTGGATCCGTCGTCCCGCCGACCGGCAGCGGCCTGCCCACCTCACCGTTGCGGATGGCGTCGGTCCGCTCGTAGACGTGGTTGTGCCCGTTGATCACCAGGTCCACCTCGTGCCGCGCGAACAGCGGCAGCCATGCGGCGCGCACCCCGCCGTCGGAGGCGTGCGTGGACGTCGAGTACGCGCAGTGGTGGAAGAAGACGACGATGAAGTCGACCGACGCGTCCGCCCGCAGTTCGCCGAGCTTCCTGTCCAGCCACTTCGTCTGCCTGCCCTCCGTGTAGCCGAAGTTGGCCGGGATCTCGTACGACACGTCGTTCGCGTCCAGCGCGACCACGCCGACGTTGCCGTACGTGAAGGCGTACACGCCCGGTGCCGTGCGCGCGTCGAATCCGCTGTCCGGCAGCGAGAACCGGGCGAGTTGGCCGCCGTATCCGTCCGGGGAGTACCAGGCCTCCATGTCGTGGTTGCCGGTCGTCACCATCCACGGCACCGACTTGGCGACCGGCTCGGTCTGCCTGAGGAACCGGTCCCACTGGCGCGCGTCGAAGACGTCCGACTCCTTGCCCTTGCCGGTCGGGTCGGCGTAGCAGATGTCACCGGCGTGCAGATGGAAGGCGGGGTCCCGGCGCAGCAGCGTACGGTCGTTGAGGGCTGCCTCCTCGCCGACGCCCTGGTCGCCGAAGGCGGTGAACACGAACCGCTCGGGCGGGCTCGTGGGAGCCGTGCGGAAGGACGCGATGGTCGAGCGGTGCCGCGGGGACGCCGGGTCGAAGCCCTCGTGGCCGACGCCGTAGTAGTACGTCGTGTCCGGGCGCAGCCCGTCCAGCGCGGCGTGCACGTAGTACTGCTCGACCGCCGCGCGTACGCCCTTCAGCTCCGGGGTGTGCAGGTCGCGCAGCTCCGCCTCGATCCCGCGGCCGAGGTCGTCGGGGCGCAGGCCCACCCGGACGTACGGCTTCCGCACGGCGAGCGGCACCTGCCAGGAGATCCGCATCTGGGTCTTCGGATCGGCGCCGAAGGCGAGATGGCGGCCGAAGGGGGTGATGAAGGAGCCGGGCGCCCGCGATGTGCTGGACGACGGGCCCCTGGTCGCCGTGGCACCACCCTGTCCGGAGCCGGAGCCGGAGCCGGAGCAGCCGGTCAGGAGTCCGCTCGCGACCGCGCCCGCCGTCACCAGCGTGCGCCGCCGTGACAGCCGCGTGCGCAGGTACTCGTGCTGCTCCGCCATGCTCATCCGGCGCGCGAGCTCGGGCGGGATGCCGAAGTGGGGGATCTCCATGTCCAGTGAACTTCCCAGCGCAGGCCAACGGCCGCACCACGTAAGGGTGAACGGAACCCGGCGGACGCGTGCCGCCGCCCGGAGGGACGCCGTCCCACCTGTCCGCATCACGGACGCCTCGTGTCATCCCATGGGACGAGGAGTAGGGTGCCCGCATGTCTCGCAGCATCGATCTCGCAGTGATCCCCGGTGACGGCATCGGCCAGGAAGTCGTGGCCGAAGGCCTGAAGGTCCTCTCCGCCGTCCTTCCGCA
The DNA here is from genome assembly GCF_053592115.1 of Streptomyces sp. NPDC002788. Lineage (NCBI taxonomy): Bacteria > Bacillati > Actinomycetota > Actinomycetes > Kitasatosporales > Streptomycetaceae > Streptomyces > Streptomyces sp. NPDC002788. The sequence continues at coordinate 101,546 of NZ_JBSFVB010000007.1, forward strand.
GGATGTGAAGCTGGAGACCAAGGAGTACGACTTCGGCGCCCGGCGCTACCACGCCACCGGTGAGACCCTCACCGACGCCGACCTCGACGCCCTGAAGCAGCACGACGCCATCCTGCTCGGCGCGATCGGCGACCCGTCCGTGCCGTCCGGCGTTCTGGAGCGCGGCTTCCTGCTCAAGCTCCGCTTCGCCTTCGACCACCACGTCAACCTGCGCCCGTCCAAGCTCCTGCCGGGTGTCGCCACCCCGCTCGCGGGCGAGCCGCAGATCGACTTCGTCGTGGTCCGCGAGGGCACCGAGGGCCCGTACACCGGCAACGGCGGCACCATCCGCAAGGGCACCGAGCACGAGGTGGCCACCGAGGTCTCGGTGAACACGGCCTTCGGTGTCGAGCGCGTGGTCCGCGACGCCTTCGAGCGCGCCCAGGCCCGCCCGCGCAAGAAGCTGGCGCTGATCCACAAGAACAACGTGCTGACCTTCGCGGGTCACCTGTGGACCGGCATCTTCAACAAGGTGGCCGAGGAGTACCCCGAGGTCACCACCGAGTACATGCACGTGGACGCGGCGACGATCTACCTCGTCACGCAGCCCGAGCGCTTCGACGTCATCGTCACCGACAACCTCTTCGGGGACATCGTCACCGACCTCGCCGCGGCCGTCTCCGGCGGCATCGGCGTCGCCGCGAGCGGGAACATCAACCCGTCCGGCGAGTTCCCCTCGATGTTCGAGCCCGTGCACGGCTCCGCGCCGGACATCGCCGGCCAGGGCAAGGCCGACCCGACCGCCACGGTGCTGTCCGTCGCCCTGCTGCTGCGCCACCTCGGCTACGAGGCGGAGGCCGCCCGGATCGACGAGGCGGTCGCCGCCGACCTCAGCGAGCGCACCGGCAAGCCGGCCCGCTCCACCTCGGAGATCGGCGACGCGCTCGCCGTACGCGTAGCCGGCTGACCCGCCGCTGCTTTCCGCAAGCCGCCGGGTCGCATCCGCACCCGGCGGCTTCCGCATGTTCCCCGCCGGGTGTCACCATCGACCACCGGGTCGCATTCACCCCGTTCCTACCGCCGCCGCCCCCGGGCGATAATCGAACGCGAGGCCGCGGAACGAGGGAATGCTCGGACGTCCTAGCACTGGTCACCATCAGAGCAGTACCGAGCGCGGCCTGTCACTACAACCGGTGAAGGACATCAACCCATGACGACGCCCACGATCGAGCTCAAGCCGTCCGCCAACCCGCTCTCCGCCGCAGAACGCGAGGCGATTCTGGCCAGCCCCGGCTTCGGACGCCACTTCACCGACCACATGGTGACCATCAAGTGGACGGAGGGCCGCGGCTGGCACGACGGCCAGCTCGTGCCGTACGCGCCGATCTCCCTCGACCCCGCCACCACGGTCCTGCACTACGCGCAGGAGATCTTCGAGGGGCTGAAGGCCTACCGCCGCCCCGACGGCTCGGTCGCCACGTTCCGCCCGGAGAAGAACGCCGAGCGCTTCCAGCGTTCCGCGCGGCGGCTGGCGATGCCGGAGCTGCCGGTCGAGACGTTCATCGAGGCGTGCGACGCCCTGGTCAAGCAGGACAGGGCATGGGTGCCGGCGCACGGCGGTGAGGAGTCCCTCTACCTGCGCCCGTTCATGATCGCGACCGAGGTCGGGCTGGGTGTGAAGCCGGCCAACGAGTACCTGTTCCTGGTGATCGCCTCCCCGGCCGGCGCCTACTTCCCGGGCGGCGTGCAGCCGGTCTCCATCTGGGTCTCCGAGGACCGCGTGCGCGCCGTCCCCGGCGGCATGGGCGACGCCAAGACCGGCGGTAACTACGCGGCGTCCCTGCTCGCGCAGGCCGAGGCCGCGACCAAGGGCTGCGACCAGGTCTGCTACCTCGACGCCGTCGAGCACAAGTGGGTCGAGGAACTGGGCGGCATGAACCTGTACTTCGTGTACGGCGACAAGATCGTCACGCCCTCCCTGACCGGGTCGATCCTGGAGGGCGTCACCCGTGACTCCCTGCTCACCGTCGCGCGTGACCTCGGGTACGAGGCCGAGGAGGGCCGGGTCTCCGCCGAGCAGTGGCAGCGGGACTCGGAGAACGGGTCACTCACGGAGGTGTTCGCCTGCGGCACGGCCGCGGTGATCACACCGGTCGGTACCGTGAAGCGGGCCGGGGCCGAGTGGAAGCAGAGCGGGGGCGAGCCGGGCGAGGTCACGCTGAGGCTCCGCCAGGCCCTGCTCGACATCCAGCGGGGTACGGCCGAGGACAAGCACGGCTGGATGCACCAGCTGGCCTGAGCCCCCACCCCCGGGGGCTTTGCCCCCGGCCCCCCTTCGCCCACCCACCCGGGGGCTCCGCCCCCGGCCCCCCTTCGCCCAATCACCAACCGAATCGGTCGGCCATCGCCGTCCGGAGCAGCACGAACGACGTCATGGCGGCCTGCGCGGTCGAGAACGAGTGCCCCGCGAAGACGCAGGCCGTGGTTACGACGGCGACCGTGCAACCGGTACCTGCCTTCGTCTCGGCCGACCCGGGCGACCCCGGCCGCGTCACCCGGGCGTACGTCCGCGATCTGCGCACGGGGCGCACGGACGTCGACGGCCCGGGCGCCCGGGGCGTGTCCGCCCCGGTCCTCGACCGGCACGGGCCGCACGGTCGCCTTCAGCAGCTCCTCGCCCGACCCCGTGCCCGGTGACAGGTACGACACCTCGCATGTCACGTCCGCCACATGAGGTGACCGACCGCATCCTGAGACAGCCGTGAGCGAAGCGCGGGGGTTGTGCCAGACTGCCCCCCGTGCTCTCGTTCGCCATGATTATTGGCAGCAGGCGCGCCGGTCCGCAGTGACCGCCACGTACGACCAGGTACGGGCGGACACCGTCGTCCTCGACCCGCGCGCAGACCTCTCGCACCCGCGAGAGGTTTTTCGCATTTCTGGCCCACCCACAGCCGGAGACGAGAGCGCGAGGGAGTATGTGAGGGCGGTGGAGCCGGTCATTCCGGTACGACCGAGATCCCATCCTCAGGAGCCTTGAGACCATGACCGAAACCAGCGAGCTCGACGATTCCTTCCACGTCTTCGACACCACCCTGCGCGACGGCGCCCAGCGGGAGGGCATCAACCTCACCGTCGCCGACAAGCTGGCCATCGCACGGCACCTGGACGACTTCGGCGTGGGCTTCATCGAGGGCGGCTGGCCGGGCGCGAACCCCCGGGACACCGAGTTCTTCGCCCGAGCCCAGCAGGAGATCGACTTCCGGCACGCCCAGCTGGTCGCCTTCGGCTCCACCCGCCGCGCCGGCACCACCGCGGACCAGGACCCACAGGTCAGGGCGCTCCTGGAATCGGGGGCGCAGGTGATCACGCTGGTCGCCAAGTCGCACGACCGCCATGTCGAGCTCGCCCTGCGCACCACCCTCGACGAGAACCTCGCGATGGTCCGCGACACGGTGTCGTTCCTGAAGGAACAGGGCCGCCGGGTCTTCGTCGACTGCGAGCACTTCTTCGACGGCTACCGCGCCAACCCGGAGTACGCCAAGGCGGTCGTCCGCACCGCCTCCGAGGCCGGCGCGGACGTCGTCGTCCTGTGCGACACCAACGGCGGCATGCTCCCGGCGCAGATCCAGGCGGTCGTCGCCACGGTCCTCGCGGACACCGGCGCCCGGCTCGGCATCCACGCCCAGGACGACACGGGCTGCGCGGTCGCCAACACCCTCGCGGCCGTCGACGCGGGCGCCACCCACGTGCAGTGCACGGCCAACGGCTACGGCGAGCGCGTCGGCAACGCCAACCTCTTCCCGGTCGTGGCGGCCCTGGAGCTCAAGTACGGCAAGAAGGTCCTGCCCGAGGGACACCTGCGCGAGATGACCCGCATCTCGCACGCCATCGCCGAGGTCGTCAACCTCACCCCCTCCACCCACCAGCCCTACGTCGGCCTCTCCGCCTTCGCCCACAAGGCCGGCCTGCACGCCTCGGCCATCAAGGTCGACCCGGACCTGTACCAGCACATCGACCCCGAGCAGGTCGGCAACACCATGCGGATGCTGGTCTCCGACATGGCCGGGCGCGCCTCCATCGAACTCAAGGGCAAGGAGCTCGGGGTCGACCTCGGCGGCGACCGGAAACTGGTCGGCCGGGTCGTCGAGCGGGTCAAGGAGCGCGAGCTCAAGGGCTACACCTACGAGGCGGCCGACGCGAGCTTCGAGATCCTCCTGCGCACCGAGGTCCAGGGCAAGCCGCTGCGCTACTTCGAGGTCGAGTCCTGGCGTGCCATCGTCGAGGACCGGCCCGACGGCTCCCACGCCAACGAGGCCACGGTCAAGCTGTGGGCCAAGGGCGAGCGCATCGTCGCCACGGCGGAGGGCAACGGCCCCGTCAACGCCCTGGACCGGGCCCTGCGCGTCGGCCTGGAGAAGATCTATCCCCAGCTGGCCAAGCTGGAGCTGGTCGACTACAAGGTCCGCATCCTGGAGGGCAAGCACGGCACCAACTCCACGACCCGCGTGCTGATCTCCACGTCCGACGGTTCGGGCGAGTGGTCGACGGTGGGAGTCGCCGACAACGTCATCGCGGCGAGCTGGCAGGCCCTGGAGGACGCGTACACGTACGGGCTGCTGCGGGCCGGGGTCGTCCCGGTCGAGTAGAAGACGAGCTGCCGGGGGCCCGGGTCACATCGCGGTGTCCCGGGACCGCGGCCCCGGCACCTCACCGCCCCGGTCGCGGCCGGGCACCCGGTCGAGGCGGAAGAGCCCCGCGGGGTGGGGGCGCTGGCCGGCGGCCTGGGACGTGGAGCGGGTCAGTTCCTCGACGCCGTCGGCCAGATAGCCGACCCACGCCGAACCCTCCTCCTCGATGATCCGCTGGGCGTCGGTCCGCAGCCGCTCGATCACGCCCAGCAGCGCGGCCTGATCCTTGTCGCTGGGGGAGTCGGTGGTCCTCAGGTACGCCTGCGCCCAGTCGGACTGGGCCTTCTTGAGGAGCTGCTGCAGCGCCAGTTCCGTGCGAATGTAGCGGGTCCACGACGCCGAGAACCCGAAGATCCGGTCGAACAGGACGCAGCCCGCCCCGCCGGCCAGGAACACGAAACCCCACTCGGGCTGCACGGCCGTGGGGGCGGCGGCGTGCACCAGGGGCGTGATCGTGCCGACGATGCCCAGCAGCGCGGCGAGCGCGCGCAGTGAACGCGACCACAGCGCCGGCCCCCTCCGCCGCGCCAGGTACCAGCCGATCGCCGACCTCACCTCGGCCTCGGCATGCCGGAACAGCTCCCACAGCAGATCGGCCCGGGTCCGCGAGCGGTCCAGCTCGGTGAGTTCGGACACTGTCATGTCCGCGGTTCTGCGTCGTCCGAACATGCCTCGGTTCCCCGCCCCTCCCGCACCGGCCGGTGGGCCCGGCCGGCCCACGGCAGTAAGTCAGAAGGCATCGTAGGCCCAGCGGCCTCCCGAAATCCGTGCCTCGATCGATATCCCTTTCTGTGCCGTTTCGGGTAGCTTCGAACATATGAAGGCCGCACTGGTGCGTACCGTCATACGCCTGCTGATCGTGCCGGTCGCCGCCGTACTGGCGGTGCTGGTGGCGAGTGCGCCCGGTGCGCACGCGGCCACCGACCTCTCCAAGGTCGCCCAGGAACTGCGCGAGAATCCCGTCTACGTCGATCCGGCAGCCTCCGGCCAGCTGGCCGCGTCGGACGCCGAGGCGCTCGCCGACAAGATCAAGGACGCGGACAAGCCCGTCTTCGTGGCGGTCCTCCCGGCCGGCTACCCCGCGCAGTATCTGTTCCGGAACCTGCGCACCGAGACCGGAGTCACCGGCCTGTACGGCATCCGCCTCGGCGACGATTTCGACGCCCGCGCCGACAGCGCCGTGATGAGCCGCCAGTCGGTGTCCAACCTGGTCACGGCCGTACGGGGGGCGGGCGACACCAAGGCCCAGCTGAACGACTTCGTCGACGACGCCCTGCGCAACGTGGGCGGTTCGGCGCCGAGCAGCTGGAGCGACGGCTCGGGCGACGACGTGCCGGTCGGCGGGCTGATCACGGTCGGCGCCCTGGTCGCGGCCGGCGGCGCGGGCACCTACGCGCTGGTCCGGCGCAACCGGCGCCGCCACGAGGAGGAGCAGCGGGCGGCGCTGGAGAAGCTGCGTGTGGTAGTCGACGAGGACATCACCGCCTTCGGTGAGGAACTCGACCGCCTCGACTTCCACCCCGGAGAACCCGGCGCCGACGACACCATGCGCGCCGACTACGAACGCGCCCTGGACTCCTACGAGCGGGCGAAGGCCCTGATGGCGGCCGCGACGAAACCGGAGGACGTCCGGGCCGTCACCCAGGCCGTGGAGGACGGCCGGTTCTCCCTGGCCCGGCTCGCCGCCCGCCGTGAGGGCAGAGCGCTGCCGGAGCGCCGCCCGCCCTGCTTCTTCGACCCGCGCCACGGCCCCTCGGTCGCCGACGCGAGCTGGACGCCACCGTCCGGCACCACGCGCGAGGTCCCGGTCTGCGCGGCCGACCAGGTGCGGCTCGCGGAGGGCCGCGACCCGGTGATCCGCGAGGTCGACACCGACTACGGCCGACGCCCGTACTGGGAGGCGGGCCCGGCGTACGGCCCCTGGGCCGGTGGCTACTTCGGCGGCGGCCTCCTGCCCGGCCTCCTCGTCGGCACCATGCTCGGCAGCATGATGGCCGGCCCCGCCTACGCGGCCGACTACGGCTCCGGCTACGGCGACTTCGGCGGCTACGAGGGCGGCGACGTCTCCGGCGCGGACTTCGACACCGGTGACTTCGGAGGGGGCTTCGGCGGCGGCGACTTCGGCGGCGGCGGGGACTTCGGGGGCGGCGGGGACTTCGGCGGCGGGTTCTGACGACGACACGGCTCAGTGCCGTAGCGCCTCCAGGCCTCCGGCCCGCCCCCGCTGCCGCCACGCCACCCCGGCGACGGCGCCCGCCAGCACGACCAGTCCGGCGCTGACCCACACCGGCCCCCGATACCCGAACCCGGCGCCGATCACCATGCCGCCGGCCCAAGGTCCCAGCGCCGCGCCCACGTTGAACGCGGCCGTGGCGAAGCCCCCGGCCAGGGTCGGTGCGCCCGGAGCCGCGTACAGCGCCCGGGCGATCAGCGTGGATCCGACGCCGAAGGACAGCGCCCCCTGCAGGAAGACCAGCCCGAGCGCCGGAGCCGGGTGCCCGGCCCCGAGCGCCAGGGCGCACCAGCCCCCGCACACCGCGGCGCCCCCGCCGGCGAGGACCGGCACGGGGTGCCGGTCGGCGAACCGCCCCGCGGCGGCCACCCCCGTGAACGCCCCGGCCCCGAACAGGGCGAGCACCCCGGGGACCCAGCCGCTGCCCAGCCCCGCCACCTCGGTGACCAGCGGCGCGAGGTACGTGAAGGTGCAGAACGTCGCGCCGTTCACGAGGGCACCCAGCAGCAGGGTGACGAGCAGCCGCGGGCTGCGCAGCGACCGCAGCTCACCCCGCAACGCCGGCGGCGCCCCCTCGGCCGCACCACCCGGCACGGACCGCGCCACCGCCACGAGCGCGGGCAGCGACACCAGCGCCACGGCCCAGAACGCCGCCCGCCACCCCCACAGTTCGCCCAGTACGGCCCCGGCGGGCACCCCGACCACGCAGGCCAGCGTCACCCCGCCCAGCAGCATGGACGTCGCCCGCCCCTTCGCGTCCGCCGGGACCATGTCCGCGGCGGCCACGAGGGCGACGGCCAGGAATCCCGCGTTGGCGAAGGCCCCCACCACCCGCGTGGCGAGCAGCACCTCGAAACTCCCGGTGAGCGCACCGGCGACATGGACGGCGAGAAACACGACGAGGAAGGCCAGCAGCGCACCCCGCCGCGGCCAGCGCCGCGCGAGGCCCGCCACGAGCGGCGCCCCCACGACCATCCCGGCCGCGAACGCGGAGGTCAGCGCCCCCGCCGCGGGAACGGACACCCCCAGATCCCGCGCGATGTCCGGCACCAGCCCGGACAGCATGAACTCGGACGTACCTTGCGCGAACACGGCAAGGCCCAAAAGAGGAAGAGCGAACGGCATGAAGAAACTCCGCACCCGGAAGTCGACGTCGGACACGACAGGTCGGACGGCACACCGGCAGCGGAGCGAGCGGGCGGCCTCAGCGGCCCGGCATCAGCGTCACGAACAGCCACCGGAGAGCCGGTGGCCACGCTCTGGACGCCTCGGGGCTGGACATGGACGGCAGGTTAGACGCGCCCGGCGGACCGGGGCCACCGGTTTTCCCCATGCTCGCCCCGGGCGGCGGCCGGAGCCGCGTCCTTCCCGCCCTGACCGCGATGGACGACGACGACCGCTGCGAGGCTGACGGCCAGCCCGAGGGCGGTCTGGCCGCCGGACGGCTACCCCCCAGCTCGGCGTCTCCAGCGGGACGACGGCCCTGATCGACGGGGTCCAGCCCCTCGTCGCCGGAGCCCTCGCGGGGCCGCTGCTGGTCAGTACGTCTCGGGCCGGCAGTGGATCGGTCTGGTCCTGGGGCTGAGCGGCGTCGCCGTGGTCACCCTGGCCGACGCGGCGGCCGGAGCCGATGTGCTCTGGTGGGCGTACGTCGTCCCGCTGCTCGGCATGTTCTCCCTGGTCGCCATGCTCGGCGTGCTCCGCGCCAGGACCGACGGGCGGCACAGGCGGCGGCGGTCGAGAAGCTGGAGGCCGGGGCGCCGGACCGCTGAGCGGCGGGTGCCATGCGGGCCGGAGCCGACGAGGCCGTCCGCCGCGCGGGGCGGGCCCGGCGCCGAACGGCACCGGGCCCGCCCGGAGGACGGCGCGGCGGGTCAGAGCGTGGACGCCGCCGAGGCGATGGCGGAGGCGAAGGCCGACACCTCCGTGTAGACGCCGGGTGCCTCGGGCCGGGCGCAGCCCTCACCCCAGCTGACGATGCCGACCTGGATCCAGTCGCCGGCGTTGTCCTTGCGGAACATCGGGCCGCCGGAGTCGCCCTGGCAGGTGTCGACGCCGCCCGCGTCGAAGCCGGCGCAGATCTCCTCGTTCGCGACGAGGCCGCTGTACAGGCCGCCGTAGGCCTTGCAGGCGGCGTCGCTCACGAACGGCACGGTGGCCTTCAGCAGGTAGCGCTGCTGGGCCCCGCCCTCACGGTTCGCGCCCCAGCCGGCGACGGTGAAGTCACCGGTGTTGTACTGCGTGGTGGTGGCGATCTTCAGTGTCGGCAGGTTGATGGGCTGGGCGAGCTTGATGAGCGCCCAGTCCTTTCCTGTGCCGTTGTAGCCGGGGGCGCGCAGCACCTTGGTGGAGCGGACCTGGACCCGGCCGCTGGTGGACTGGAGGTCCACGACTCCCGCGGTCGCGGTGATGCCGGTGTTGTTGCCCGACCGGCCCACGCAGTGCGCGGCCGTGAGCACGATCTGCTGGGTGTAGAGCGCGCCGCCGCAGCCCATGGAGAGCCGGACCATGAACGGGAACTCGCCCTGCGCGGCGCGGGTCCCGCCGACCACGGGCGACGGGGCGGCCTGCGCGGAGGAGACGGGCTGCAGGCTGGCGATCGCGAGCGCGGCGGCGCCGAGGACCGCGCATCTCTTGAGGGCCGTGAGAAGTCTCTTCAACGTGATGCCTTCCGTGGGGGGTTGACTGGGGAGGTGCAACCGAAGCATCAATTGACGGGAACATGACAGCAGCGAGGGCAAAAAGAACGTCCATGTGCTGGCATGGACTGGTCAAAACTCTGCTGCTGGATTATGAGAACGCCGAAGGTCTTTCCACAAGGGGCCGATCCGGCCAGGACCGGCCCGGCGGTGCGTCACCGGGCCGGCCGAACGGGGTTCACGCGTTCCTGATCGCCGAGACGTCGAAGTGGAGCTTGATCTTGTCGGAGACCAGGACGCCTCCGGTCTCCAGCGCGGCGTTCCAGGTCAGACCCCACTCGGAGCGCAGGATTTCCGCCTTGCCCTCGAAGCCGACGCGCTCGTTGCCGAACGGGTCCTTCGCGGCGCCGTTGAACTCGAGGTCGATGGTGAGCGGGCGGGTGATGCCGAGGATCGTCAGGTCGCCGGTGATGCGGTAGTCGTCACCGCCGAGGGCCTCCGCCTTCGTCGAGCGGAACGTCATGTTCGGGAACTCGTCCGCCTTGAAGAAGTCGGCGCTCTTGAGGTGGCCGTCGCGGTCGGCGTTGCCCGTGTCGATGCTGTCCATCACGACGTCGAGGGAGGCCGTGGACCGCGAGGGGTCGGCGCCGTCGAGGTGGAGCGTGCCGGTGAAGTCCTGGAAGCCGCCCTTGACGTTGGTGACCATGGCGTGCCGGGCGGTGAAGCCGATCGTCGAGTGCGCGGGGTCGATCGTGTAGTCGCCGGTCAGGGCGGCCAGGCCGGGGTTCACGGCGCCGCCCGGGGCGGTGGCGGTGGCGGTGTCGTTGCGGCTGAAGATGCTCATGGGGGATGCCTCCTGCGCTGTAGTTGAACGTTTAACTACCCAACACGACCCACCATAGACCCATTCCATTCAACGTTCAACATCTTTGCCCGGGGTGTGCCCGCATCGCATCGGCGACGCCGCCCGATACCGCCGCCTGGCGGCATCGGGCGGCCCGCAGGAGTGGTCCTGCCGGATTCAGGTGCGGAACGCCGCGGCCAGTTCGCCGCCCGGGGGCCGGGCCGGTGGGCCCGGTGGGCCGGGTCCGCCGGAACGACGTGCGGTGGCGATGCCCCGGAAGGCGAGGTTCCGTTGCAAGGGACGTCTGGAGAGAGACGAGACCACGGCGGACGCACAGCGCAGGGGAGAGCGACTCGTGACACTCACCGGCTCCGGCTCGGCCTACGACCCACCGGCGGACCCCACGCCACACCGCTCCACACCCCTCGCCCCCGCCCCGGTGCGCGCGTACGGGCCGGCGCGGCGGCTGGATCGGCGCGTGGCCCTGATCACCGGGGCCTCCTCGGGCATCGGAGCGGCCACGGCGCGGCGCTTCGCTCTGGACGGCTGGCAGCTGCTCCTCAGCGGGCGCGACCGGTACGGCCTGGAGCGGACGGCGTCCGGCACGTCGGCCATCGTGCTGCCCGCCGACCTCGCCGCGCCGGACGGACCCCGCCTGCTGGTCCGTTCCGCGCTGCACACGACCGGCCGGATCGACGTCCTGGTCGCCGGGGCGGGCATCGGCTGGGCGGGCCCCTTCGCGGCCATGCCGCACACCGACATCGACCGGGTCCTGAGCCTGGACCTCAACGCCACGCTCCACCTCGTGCGCGAGGTGCTGCCGTCCATGATCGCGGCCGGGCGGGGCCGGGTGGTGCTGCTCGGCGCGGTCGCCGGCTGCGTGGGGGTCCCGGATGAGGCGGTGTACTCCGCCGCCAAGGCCGGCCTCGCCGCCTTCGCCGAGGCTCTGCGCCAGGAACTGCGCGGCACGGGTGTGGGCGTGACCCTCGTCGTGCCCGGCCCGGTCGACACGGCCTTCTTCACCCGCCGCGGCAGGCCCTACGACCGCACCCGCCCCGGTCTCCTCTCACCCGGCCACGTCGCCGGCATGATCTGGGAAGCGGTGTCCCGGGACCGCGACGAGGTCTGCCGCCCCACCCGGCTGACCCTGCCGAGCCGCCTCCGCGGCTCGGCGCCGGCTCTGCACCGCCGGTTGCTGAACCGCTTCGGCTGACCGGGGGCGGGGTATCCTTGCGCGGCTCGCGGCTCGCGGCTCGCGGCTCGCGGCTCGCGACCGTCGTCCGTGCCGACGCATCGGGCGACATCCTCTCCACAGGCCGCCGTCTGCGCGTGCGCGTCACTCTTGGGGAGGCATGTGCCACCCACGTGTGTGAGGTGACTCTCGCCTGACGACTTTGTGTGACCCCTACAACCCGCATGCCCCCTGAGCAGTCAGAAAGGCTGCACCCGGCCATGGTTCTGTTCAGGGGTACCAGGAAAACACGCCGGACACTGTGAGGAGTCGACGGCCCTCATTCCTCGGTCGGCTTCGTAAGGTCACTACATGACCGTTTTGGATGAGGCGCCGGGTGAGCCGACCGACGCGCGCGGACGCGTGGCCGAACTGCACGAGATCCGTGCGCAGGCGGTGGCCGGACCGAGCGAGAAGGCGACCGAGGCGCAGCACGCCAAGGGCAAGCTGACCGCGCGCGAGCGCATCGACCTCCTCCTCGACCCGGACTCCTTCCGGGAGGTCGAGCAGCTGCGCCGGCACCGGGCCACGGGCTTCGGCCTGGAGAGCAAGAAGCCGTACACCGACGGTGTGATCACCGGCTGGGGCACGGTGGAGGGCCGGACGGTCTTCGTCTACGCCCATGACTTCCGCATCTTCGGCGGCGCGCTGGGCGAGGCCCACGCCACGAAGATCCACAAGATCATGGACATGGCCATCGCGGCCGGAGCGCCCCTGGTCTCGCTGAACGACGGCGCGGGCGCCCGCATCCAGGAGGGCGTCTCGGCCCTCGCCGGCTACGGCGGCATCTTCCAGCGCAACACCAGGGCCTCGGGCGTGATCCCGCAGATCTCGGTGATGCTCGGCCCGTGCGCCGGCGGCGCGGCCTACAGCCCGGCCCTCACCGACTTCGTCTTCATGGTCCGCGAGACCTCGCAGATGTTCATCACCGGCCCGGACGTCGTCAAGGCCGTCACCGGCGAGGAGATCACGCAGAACGGCCTCGGCGGCGCGGACGTCCACGCCGAGACCAGCGGCGTCTGCCACTTCGCGTACGACGACGAGGAGACCTGCATCGCGGAGGTCCGCTACCTCATCACCCTCCTCCCGCAGAACAACCGGGAGAACCCGCCCCGCACCGAGTCCTCGGACCCGGTGGACCGCCGCTCGGACGCCCTGCTGGACCTGGTCCCGGCGGACGGCAACCGTCCGTACGACATGGCGAAGGTCATCGAGGAGATCGTCGACGACGGCGAGTACCTCGAGGTCCACGAGCGCTGGGCCCGCAACATCATCTGCGCGCTGGGCCGGATGGACGGCCAGGTCGTCGGCATCGTGGCGAACCAGCCCCAGGCGCTGGCGGGTGTCCTGGACATCGAGGCCTCCGAGAAGGCGGCCCGCTTCGTTCAGATGTGCGACGCCTTCAACATCCCGATCATCACCCTTCTGGACGTCCCCGGCTTCCTGCCCGGCGTCGACCAGGAGCACGGTGGCATCATCCGCCACGGCGCGAAGCTCCTCTACGCCTACTGCAACGCGACCGTGCCGAGGATCTCGCTGATCCTGCGCAAGGCCTACGGAGGTGCGTACATCGTCATGGACAGCCAGTCCATCGGTGCCGACCTCACCTACGCCTGGCCGACGAACGAGATCGCGGTCATGGGCGCCGAGGGCGCCGCCAACGTCATCTTCCGCCGCCAGATCGCCGAGGCCGAGGACCCCGAGGCCATGCGGGCCCGCATGGTCAAGGAGTACAAGTCCGAGTTGATGCACCCCTACTACGCGGCCGAACGCGGCCTGGTCGACGACGTCATCGACCCCGCGGAAACCCGCGAGGTGCTCATCAAGTCCCTCGCGATGCTCCAGACGAAGCACGCCGACCTGCCGTCCCGCAAGCACGGCAACCCGCCGCAGTAACCCGGCGGACATCAAAGCCACGGAGACTGACCCAATGGACACTCCTGACATCCGCGTCGAGAAGGGCCACGCCGAGCCCGAGGAAGTCGCCGCCATCACGGCCATCCTCCTGGCCCGCGCCGCCGCCCGCCCCACGGGCCCGATCCCGACCCATCGCGGCCGCGTGAAGGCCGGCTGGCGCCGACTGGAGCGCGAGCCCGGCTTCCGGGCACCGCACAGCTGGCGCTGACCCCGGAACCTGAAAGAAGGCCCCTCCACGGAGGGGCCTTCTTCGGGTGCGCGGGGCTATCGACACGCGGCTTCGCCGCCTGGGCGAAAACAACCACCACAACCCGCACCCGGCAACGCGACAGCCCCCGGCAGCCGCATGGCCGCCAGGGGCTGTCCCACAACCGACCGACTACCGCAGGCGAGCCATCAGCGCGTGCTCGACGAGCGTGATCAGCGCCGACTTCGCGTCCGCGCGGTGGCGGGCGTCGGTCGTGATGATCGGGGTGTCCGGTCCGATCTGGAGCGCTTCCCGGACCTCGTCCGGCGTGTACGGCTGCTGGCCGTCGAAGCCGTTGAGGGCGATGACGAACGGCAGGCCGCTGTTCTCGAAGTAGTCGACGGCCGGGAAGCAGTCGGCGAGCCTCCGGGTGTCGACCAGCACGATCGCGCCGATGGCGCCGCGCACCAGGTCGTCCCACATGAACCAGAAGCGGTCCTGGCCCGGCGTACCGAAGAGGTACAGGATCAGGTCCTGGTCCAAGGTGATACGGCCGAAGTCCATGGCGACCGTCGTGGTCGTCTTGTCCCCGGTGTGGGTGAGGTCGTCGATCCCCGCCGACGCGGACGTCATGACGGCCTCTGTGCGCAGCGGATTGATCTCCGAGACGGCGCCGACGAACGTGGTCTTGCCCACGCCGAAGCCGCCAGCCACCACGATCTTCGCGGACGTGGTGGAGCGGGAAGGCCCTCCGCTAGAGCTTGCGAAGTCCACTGAGCACCCTTTCGAGCAGTGTCACGTCTGGCTGGCCGCCGGCGTTCTCGTCGCCGCCGGGCTGATGGATGGCGACCAGTCCCGCCTCCGCCAAGTCGGCGACGAGGATCCTGGCCACGCCGAGAGGGATCGTGAGGAGCGCCGAGATCTCGGCGACCGACTTGATTTCCCGGCAGAGGTTGCAGATCCGCTGATGCTCGGGCAACTGGCCCTGCATCTGGTGCGGCTGCGCGGTGGTGTGCACCAGCGCCTCGATGGCGAGCTGGTAACGCGGGCGGGTCCGGCCACCGGTCATGGCGTACGGACGCACCAACGGGTTGTGATGGTTCGACGCCCCACCGGGCGCCGGCTCGGGGGTGCGGCGCTGCGGCTGCACGGGCTGGATGCGCGGGGCCTGCGGCTGGTCGTACGGCGACGGGCCGGGGCCCTGTGGCGCGTACGGCTGCCGGTGGCTGGGCGCGGAGGGGAAGTTGTAACGGTTCGGGTTCTGACCACCGTCGCCCTGGCCCTGGGCAGGGCCGTACGACCAGTTGCCCGAGGACGAACCGCCTGGGGGTGTTGCCACTTTCTCCTCCTCCGACTGTGCCTGGCACCCATCGCTGTGGAGCCGCGTCCCAAGACCTTACGGCCCCGGGACGCCAAAACGCACCGTCCGTCTGTTAGTTGAGCAGGCTCCCTTGGAGCTCCGCACGAAGGTCCGGTGTCAGGACCGTACCGGCTCGGTCAACCAGCAGGGCCATCTCGTACCCGACGAGACCGATGTCCGCCTCGGGATGCGCGAGTACCGCGAGCGACGAGCCGTCGGAGATGGACATGATGAACAGGAATCCCCGCTCCATCTCCACAACCGTCTGGTTCACGCTGCCGCCCTCGAAGATCCGGGAGGCGCCTGCCGTCAGAGACGTCAGACCTGAGGCGACGGCCGCGAGCTGGTCGGCGCGGTCGCGGGGGAAGCCTTCGGACATCGCCAGAAGGAGTCCGTCGGCGGAGACCACCACCGTGTGGGACACCCCCGGGGTGTTGTCCACGAAGTTGGTGATCAACCAGTTCAGGTTCTGTGCCGCCTGGCTCATCGGGCTCACACTAACGCTCCTGGTTGTAGGTGCTGTCAGGACCGAAGCCCTGGCCGTTCGTTTCACTGCCTGCGTTGCGCCCACGCTGGACGCCCCGACGCAGGTTGCTCAGCCTGCCTCGGACGTCCTCCGGGGCGCGGGAGACCTGTGGGCCCCCCTGGTGGGTGCTCTCGGCGGAACCCTCGATCAGGTTGGCCTTGGGTACCCGCCTCGGCAGGCCGGAGGAGGTGACCCCGCCCGCCTTGGGCTTCCGGAGCTGCGAGGCCTGCTGCCACCGCTCGTCGTTGGCCGAGCGCCAGTCGCTGTCGCCGTTGCTCTCCTGAGTGGAGGCCGGCGGCTCCTGGCTCACGTGCCGTGCGCCACCCGTGCCGTTCGCACCGCTCGCGGTGGCTCCGCGGCGGGGAAGCCCGGCGTCG
This sequence comes from Streptomyces sp. NPDC002788, assembly GCF_053592115.1. Lineage (NCBI taxonomy): Bacteria > Bacillati > Actinomycetota > Actinomycetes > Kitasatosporales > Streptomycetaceae > Streptomyces > Streptomyces sp. NPDC002788. The sequence continues at coordinate 117,527 of NZ_JBSFVB010000007.1, forward strand.
GTCAGCGCCTGGGCGGCGGAGGGGGCCGGTCCCGGACGGTCGAAGCCTACGCGGTCCTGCTCACTCGCGTCAGCGGCCTGCGCAGATTCCGTTTCCGTGGTCTGAGAAGGGTACTGGTTCGGGTAGCCGTTCTGGTAACCGTCCTGCTGCGGCCAGTCATCCTGGTGGCGCCGCTGCTCGAAGGCGGGGAAGCCGTCCGGCACTCCCGCACCCTGCGCCGAGGTCTCCTCCTGAGCCGGCTCCGCATAGGAGGGCTCGGGGTAGCCGGCGTTCTGCGAGAAGGTGTCGTTCTGCGGCAGACCGCCGTTCGGCGCGTAGTACTGATCGTCGTACGCGGGCCGCTGCGGCTCGTCGTAGGCCGTCTGCTGCTGTTCCTCGTACGGTGCCCGCCGCTGCTCCTCGTACGGCGCCTGACGGTCGTACGCGGACGGCTGCTGCTCCGGGTAGCCGCTCCGGCCCGTGTCGTAGGCCTGGCCGGTGTCGTAGCCCTGCTGCCCGTTGTAGTCGTTCTGGTACCCGGGCGCCCCGGTGGGCTCCTGGGAGGCCTGTCCGGGCAGTGCGGGCTGCTCGTGCGACTGGGCCTCCAGGGCCGCCCGGCGCTCCTCGCGCATCAGGGAACGGCCGACGGGGTCCAGCTCGCGTATGTCGTCGGGGACCTCGGAGTAACGGCTGTCGTCGAAGCCGAGCTCCGCCGCCGTACGCATGGGCTGGCCGAAGTTCTCGCCGCCCCCGCCGAAGTTCTGCTCGGGGATGATCTGCGAGACGGTGAACTCGTCGCGGTCCACGTGCTGCTCGCCGCCACCGCCGTGGGTGATCGCGTCGGGCAGCATGACCAGCGAGGTCGTACCGGCCTGCTCGCCCGAGGGGCGCAGCTGGACGCGGATGCCGTGCCGGTCGGACAGCCGGCCGACCACGAACAGTCCCATGCGCTGCGAGATCGCGGCGTCCACGGTCGGCGGGTTGGCCAGCTTGTGGTTGATGTCCGCGAAGTCCTCGGCGGTCAGGCCGATGCCCTTGTCGTGGATCTCGATCATCACGCGGCCGTCGGGGAGACGGGTCGCGGTCACGCGGACCTTGGTCTGCGGGGAGGAGAACGTCGTCGCGTTCTCCAGCAGCTCGGCGAGCAGGTGCACGAGGTCGGTCACGGCCCGGCCGTGGATCTCCGCCTCCGGCACGCCCGACAGCTCGATGCGCTCGTACTGCTCCACCTCGGAGGAGGCGGCACGCAGCACGTCGACCAGCGGCACCGGCTGGTCCCAGCGGCGGCCGGGCTCCTCGCCGGCGAGGACGAGGAGGTTCTCGCCGTTGCGGCGCATACGGGTCGCGAGGTGGTCCAGGCGGAAGAGGTTCTCCAGCTGGTCCGGGTCGGCCTCGTTGTTCTCCAGGTCGGTGATCAGGGTCAGCTGGCCCTCGATCAGCGACTGGTTGCGGCGCGAGAGGTTGGTGAAGATCGCGTTGATGTTGCCCCGAAGCAGTGCCTGCTCGGCGGCGAGCCGGACGGCCTCGCGGTGGACCTGGTCGAAGGCGCGGGCCACTTCGCCGATCTCGTCCGTGGTGGAGATCGGGATCGCGGCGACCCGGGTGTCGACGCGGCCGGGGTCGGTGCGGGAGAGCTGGTCGACCAGCATCGGCAGGCGCTGCTCGGCGATACCGAAGGCGGCGTTGCGCAGCTGGCGCATGGAGCGGCTCATCTGGCGGGCGACCGCACCGGCCAGGATGAAGGCGAGGAGCAGGGCGACCACGACCGCGGCACCGGTGATGTAGGCGTCACGCTGGGCGTCGTCGGCGATGGTCGAGGCTTCGCTCACGGCCTTGTCGGCCAAGTCCGTCTCGATCTTCTCGTACGCGTTGAACTTGAGCGTGTTGACCGCCCACCAGTTCTCGGCGGTGATGCCCTTCTGGGCGAGGGCGGCCCGGGCGCTCGGGTCGGTGCTCTGCAGCGTCGCGACGGCGGAGACCATCGTCGTGGGGTTGGACGGCGGCGGGACGTAGTCCGGATTCTTGGCCTTCGCCTCCCGGGCCATCGCGGCACCGTCGCTCTTGATCTTGGCCTCGGCCGTCTCGAGCTTGGCCGCGTCCTGCTCGGTGCCGCCGCCGATGTACTCCTGCACGGCGATGCGCTCGAGGTAGGCGTACGAGGACAGGGCGATGCGCTGGCTGGCCAGGTTGCCGTCGTCCGGGCCCGGCTTGATCAGGATGTGCATGCCGATGGAGCGCTGCAGCGACAGGGCCGCCTTGGTGAGCTCGATGGCGTACACGGTCCGGCCGTAGCTGGTGATGTTGCCGGTGCCCAGACCCAGCTCGTTGGCGAACTCCGTCAGCGGGTGCGCGACCTCGACGTAGCCCTCTTCGGTCTGCACGCCCTTGAGCTTGGAGGTGTACGCGACCTGGCGCAGGGTGGCCAGCTTCGGCTCCGCCTCGCGGAACAGCCTCAGCCGGCGCTCCAGACCGGGCTTCGCCGGCATGTTCTGGGCGGCGGCGTCGAAGGAGTCGGCCGCCTGGTCGGTGAGCTTGCGCGCGTCGACGACGGTCTTGTCGTCCTGGCCCTTGCCCTGGAGCAGCGGGGCGGCGGTGATGTCGCGCTCGTTGTAGAGGGCGTTGGCGTAGAGCAGCGAGGCGCGGACCAGACGCGCGGTGTTCTCCGCGTCCTCGGCCTCCTGCCAGGTGTCGATCGAGCTCTTCACCTGGAAGCCGCCCATGACCAGGCCGACCAGCACGGGTATCAGCAGGATCGCGTTGAGCCTGGTCGCCACGCGCCAGTTGCGCGGAGAGAGACGGCCGCCGCTCTGGGCGGGTGCGGCCATCGGCTCCGAACCGGGCACGGGGGTGGGCGCCGCTGTCCGCGGCGGCGGGGTGAAGTTGCCCCGGGCCGACGGCTCGGGACTGTTCTTGCTTCGCCTCACTCGACCAACAACCTCTCGGCGGTCGGCACCAACGTTGTGCCGCGGTTTCTCAGAGCCCAACGCACCATCCAGGGACGAGTACGTCATTGACTATTGGGCAGTTCAGGCATTCCAGCACGTCGACCTGCGCTCTTCCAAACAGTCCGGGGCGGGGATCCCGGGTGATGTGAGCCCCAGATAAAACGGTCATAAAGAGCGAGCCCCGCCAAAAGGCGGGGCGATCGTGCGCGCAGCGAGACCGGGTGTGCGCTACGCGTGGCCGTACCACCCGATTCCTCTGCCGAAACGTTATGAACACCCTGGCCGACCGTGTCAAAGGACACAGCCGGCTCCGGTGCATCTACGACAACTGCCGTATGGCGCTTTCGAATTGGTTGCTACCTCAGACGTGCCATCAAAGCGTGCTCGACCAGCGTGATCAGGGCACCCTTCGCATCGGCCCGGTGCCGGGCGTCCGTGGTGATGATCGGGGTGTCCGGGCCGATCTGCAGTGCCTCGCGCACCTCTTCGGGCTGGTAGGGCTGCTGCCCGTCGAAGCCGTTCAGCGCCACGACGAAGGGCAGACCGCTGTTCTCGAAGTAGTCGACGGCCGGGAAGCAGTCGGCCAGGCGACGGGTGTCCACGAGCACCACCGCGCCGATGGCGCCGCGCACCAGGTCGTCCCACATGAACCAGAAGCGGTCCTGGCCCGGCGTACCGAAGAGGTACAGGATCAGGTCCTGGTCCAGGGTGATACGCCCGAAGTCCATGGCCACCGTGGTGGTCGTCTTGTCCCCGGTGTGCGTGAGGTCGTCGATGCCCGCGCTGGCGGAGGTCATCACGGCCTCCGTGCGCAGCGGGTCGATCTCCGAGACGGCGCCGACGAACGTGGTCTTGCCCACGCCGAAGCCGCCGGCCACCACGATCTTCGCGGAGGTGGTGGAACGACCCGCGTCAGAGCTTGCGAAGTCCACTGAGCACCCTTTCGAGCAGTGTCACGTCCGGGGCACCGGTGGCGTCGTCGCCGCCCGGCTGGTGGACCGCGACGAGACCGGCCTCGGCGAGGTCGGCGACCAGGATCCGGGCCACACCCAGCGGCATGTTGAGCAGGGCCGAGACCTCGGCGACCGACTTCACCTCACGGCAGAGGTGGCAGATGCGCTGGTGCTCGGGAAGCAGCCCCATGAGCGCGGCGGGGTCTGCGGTCGTGCTGATCAGTGCCTCGATGGCCAACTGGTAGCGCGGCCGGGTCCGGCCGCCGGTCATGGCGTACGGCCGTACCAGCGGCTGGTCGCCCTCGTCCTCGTACGGCTCCGCGTACGGATCATGAGAGGCGGTGGGCGGGGTCATGAGTCCTCCGGGCGGGACAGCAAGTCGGTGAGTCGAGCCGTCTGATGAGGCTGTGCGGGGGGTGTGGCGGCCGGACGGTGATGTGGTGAGACGGGTGGTGCGGGGGCCGATCAGTGGAGCAGACTGCCTTGGAGCTCGGCTCGCAGGTCCGGGGTGAGGACCGCGCCCGCGCGGTCGACCAGGAGCGCCATCTCGTAGCCGACGAGGCCGATGTCGCACTCGGGGTGCGCGAGGACGGCCAGCGACGATCCGTCCGAGACGGACATGAGGAAGAGGAATCCCCGCTCCATCTCCACGACCGTCTGCGCCACCTCACCGCCCTCGAAGATGCGGGAGGCGCCTGCCGTCAGGGACGTCAGGCCCGAGGCGACGGCCGCGAGCTGGTCCGCGCGGTCGCGCGGGAAACCCTCCGACAGCGCCAGGAGGAGACCGTCGGCGGACACGACGACGGTGTGGGACACCCCGGGGGTGTTGTCCACGAAGTTGGTGATCAACCAGTTGAGGTTCTGTGCCGCCTGGCTCATCGGACTCAACTAACGCTCCTGCTGGTGAGTGGGCCGTGGGTGGCTGCCGGTCTGGGTGGACCCGGCCTGACGACCCTGTGCGATTCCCCGACGGAGATTGGTCAGCCGGCCGCGCACGTCATCGGGTGCGCGCGAGACCTGCGGACCGCTCTGGTGGGTCTGCTGCTGCGCCGTGCCCGGGACGAGGTTCGCCCGGGGCACCCGGCGCGGCAGGCCGGAGGTGGTGACACCGCCGGCGGCGGGCTGGCGGACGCGCTCGGCCTGGCGGACGAGGTCGTCGTTCGGCGAGGTACGCCAGCCTGCGGGTGTGGACCGCTGCGGACCGGTGGGTCCCTGCGGCTGCTGCGGGGCGGCCGGAGCGGAGCCGTTGCTCTGCTCCTGGTGCTCCTGCTGGCCGTGGAACCAGTTGGTCTCCAGCGTGTCGTACAGCGGCGTACGGCCGTCGCCCGGGCCGGACGCCGGCGGCAGGGCTTCGGGCTCCTGCCGTACGGGCCGTGCCTGCGGGGCGGGCGGACGCGGAGCGCCGAAGTCGGAGCCGTTCCGGCCGCCGTCGGCCTGTGGCCGCTCGAAGTGGCCCGTGCCCGCCGGGTCGGCCTGGGTGGCCGGGCCGGGGAGGCTGGGGCGGCCCGAGCCGTTGTCCTGGCGGGGCGCGGGGTACTGGCCGGTGGTGTCCTGGCGGGGTGCCGGGTACCGGCCCGTGGAGTCGCCGTCCGGGCGGGGGGCCGGGTACTGCCCGGTCGAGCCGGTGTCCTGGCGCGGCGCGGGGTACTGCCCGCTCGAACCGTTGTCGTAGGACTGCGGGGCCTGCGGCGCCGGGTACTGGCCCGTCGAGCCGTTGTCGTACGACTGCGGAGTCTGCGGGTCGCGGCGGCCGGCCGTGGTGCCGAAGACGTCCGGGCGGACGAACTGGCCCGGGCCCTGCGGCCCGTTCCCACCCTGGGCGAACGGGTCCTGCTGCTGGGAGCCGCCGAAGTCGGCCGGCGAGCCCGGGCCCTGCCGGTCCGCGTCACGCGGCACGGCCGGGATCTCCGCCGTCGAGCCCGGGCCCTGCCGGTCGTCGATGCGCGGCATGGGCGACGTACGGGAGACATCCGGCTCCTCGTGCCCACGCGGGGTGTCCAGCGAGGCGCGCGGCACCTGCGGCTGGGCGTTCTCGTCGCTCCAGCTCGGCACGCGCGGCTGCTGGTCGCCGCCGGGCAGCTCGGCCCGCGGACCGCCGCGCGGCGGCAGCTGCGGCCGACGGCCCCTGCCCTGCTCGGCGTTGCCGCCCTGCTGCTGCCGGCCCCGGCCGCCACCGAAGGCGTCCTGGCCCTGCGGCCCGTTCGTGCCCGCGGCCTGCAGGCCCTGCGGGGCACCCGGCGCCTGACCGAAGCCGGCACCGGCGGGAGCCTGACGGCCCTGCGCGGGACCGCCCTGCTCGAACATCGAGTTGCCGGGACCCTGCGGTCCGCGGGCTCCGCCCGGACCGGCCGGACGGCCACCGTCGCCGTCCCGCCCGGGCAGCGCGGCCCGCGGGCTCTGACCGGGAGCGATACGGCCCCCGCCGGGCGCACCGCCGCCGAAGCCACCGCCACCGGACACACCGGCTCCGAGGGCGCCACCGCCCTGGCCGGCGCCGGCGGCCCGCCGGGCCGCCGCCGCACCGGCCGCGGCCTGCGCTGCGGCCGGACCGCCACCGCCGATCGGCGGCTGACCGCCGCCCTGCTTGGGCTGGGGCTTCCTGCCGCCCTGGGCGACGTCGACGGGCAGCATGACCAGCGCGGTCGTGCCACCGGAGTCGGACGGGCGCAGCTGGATGCGGATGCCGTGCCGCTGGGACAGCCGGCCGACCACGAACAGACCCATGCGGCGGGAGACGGAGACGTCCACCGTCGGGGGAGAGGCGAGCCGCTCGTTGATCGCCGCCAGGTCCTCCGGCGACAGACCGATTCCGGTGTCGTGGATCTCGATCAGCACCCGGCCGTCGGGCAGGGCGTGACCGGTGACCTTGACCTTCGTCTGCGGTGAGGAGAAGGAGGTCGCGTTCTCCAGCAGCTCGGCGAGCAGGTGCACGAGGTCGTTGACCACGCGGCCGGCGACCTCGGTGGTCGGCACGGAGGCCAGCTCGATGCGCTCGTACTGCTCCACCTCGGACGCGGCGGCGCGGAGCACGTCCACCAGCGGGACCGGGCGGGTCCACCGGCGGCCGGGCTCCTCACCCGCGAGGACGAGGAGGTTCTCACCGTTTCGGCGCATGCGCGTGGCGAGGTGGTCGAGCTTGAACAGCGAGGACAGCTGGTCCGGGTCGGCCTCGCGGGACTCCAGTTCGGAGATCAGCGACAGCTGGCGCTGGATCAGGCCCTGGGAGCGGCGCGAGAGGTTGGTGAACATCGCGTTGACGTTGCCCCGCAGCAGGGCCTGCTCGGCGGCGAGGCGGACCGCCTCGCGGTGCACGTCGTCGAAGGCCGCGGCCACCCGGCCGATCTCGTCCCGGGAGTGCACACCGACCGACTCCACGGACGTGTCGACGTCCTGCGGGTCGGACTCGGACAGCTGCTTGACCAGCTCGGGCAGACGGTCGGAGGCGACCTTGGTCGCGGTCTCCTCCAGGCGCCGCAGCGAGCGGATCATGGAGCGGGCCACGACGAAGGCGCCGACCAGGGACACACCCAGCACGATCAGGATCAGGGCACCGGAGATGATCGCGTCGCGCTCGGTGGCGCTGCGCAGCTCGCGGGCCTTCTGCTCCATCTCCTCGAGCAGCGTGTGCTCGATGTTCTTCATCTGCTGGATCTTGGTGGAGCTGTCGTCCAGCCAGTCGCGGTAGGACCGCTTGTCCTGCTGCGCGAGTCCGCTCGCGGAGACCAGGACCCGGCCCGCGTAGGTGTCGGTGGCCTTGATCGTGGAGTTGCCGCCGTCCTCGATCGGCTTCAGCAGCTCGGCGGCGGCATCCTCGCCGTAGATGCTCTTGAAGCTGCGGAGCTCGGACTTCTGGCTCTCCAGGGCCGACTCGGCGTAGAGCCGGTCGTTCGGGGAGAGCTTGCCGGTCGTGGTGTTGCTCGCGGGCAGCGCCGCGGCGAGGGCCGCGCGCTGGATCGAGGAGTACTCCTTGGCGGAGGAGAACGCCGCGAGGGCACGCGTGCGCTGGATCATGTCCGGGTTGCTGGTCGCCTCCGCCATGTCCTGGGAGAGGTCGATCAAATTCTCGATCAGACGGTGGTACGCCTCGATCGTCTGCGTGGAGTTGCCCTCGGAGGCGTAGGCGTTCTTGCGGATCTGCGCCAGGTCGCCAAGCTCGCCGGCGAGCTGGATGAGGTACTCGCGGACGCCCTTGAGGTTGCCGTCCTTGCTGGCGCTGTCGATCTCCTCGGAACTGTCGAGGAAGTTCTTCCTCGCGCGGTCGGTCTTCTCGCGCAGGCCCTTGACCGTGAAGTCCGTCGCCTTGCCGCCGTGCGCCAGCGGGCCGGCCGACTGGTCGCGCTCCTCCTGGAGGGCGGCGGACAGCTCGGTGGCCTGCTTGGTCATGTCCGTCAGCAGCTTCATGTTGTCGAGCTGCTGGATGTCGTCCATCGACTGGTCGATACGCAGTGCGCCGAGCGAGGTGGCCGCGACCACCGGGAGCGCGAGCAGCGACACCAGTCGGGTGGAGATGCGCCAGTTGCGCAGGGCTATTCGCGAGCCGGGGCCCACCGGACCCGTCGGCGGCTTCCCAGCCGGAGTGGCGGCCGGGCTCGCGGACCCCGAGGGGCCCTGCGCACCGGGGCGCTCACCGCCGTCGCCGGCCGGGCCCGGGTTCTGGGCGTGCTGGGGTGAGGGACCTCGGTCGGTCCCGCCGTGCGGCTCCGGCTCCGCCGAAGCGCTGCCATCCCTCTTGAAACGTCCCTGCACTAGCGTCGCAACCTCTGGACCAGGCACCCCGTCGCCTGAACGGCGGGGCACGGTGTCGGCGTTCTGGGGACGCCCTGAAGTACGCCCCGTGGTGGTCGTGAGTGACCGGCGCTGGCTCCCCCTTCTCACCGCCACTCGGCGCGTCTGTGCGCCCCCTGTGCGCCGGCTCGATCCTGCGGCGGTCCGTGAGATTCCAGCACAGCACAGGATCTCCAACAAGGCCCGTAGGTCACGCCGTGACCTAGGTGACACCACGTGAGGGCCGGATCACCTGACGTAGAAAGGGAGTTCGTCTATTTCGGACGTATGCCCGCGAGTCGCCGAGCCGTCGCGGGTGTCCCAGTCGCCATGATCAGGAGCGGAATGATGGCTTCAATGGGTCAATGTCCGCTTCGTCATGCCGCAGCGCAGGTCCGGAATGACCGATTCGCCCCCTGATTCGTGAGAAAACTCACATGCTGATCATGCACAGTCCACGACGGAGCCGGGAATCCCGTGTTTAGCCTGACGCTTTACAGAGACGGCACAACCGACAACCCGCGCCGGACAGGGGTCTGCGCACCCTCCCGGCGCCCGTCACAGGACAGGGTCAAGTAAACAGTGAAGACGACGACGATGTTCCACAAGATCGCCAACCCGCGGCGCACGACGCTGGCGCACCTGGACGGCGCCGACGAACTGCAGACGCCGGAACAGCCGGAGCACCCCGTCGAACTCCCCGCCCAGACCGCCAACCCCAAGCGCACCGTCCTCACGGAGCTCCCCGTCGCGGCCGCCGCGGCCGCGGAGTGACACCAGGAAGTACGCGCGCCGGCCGCCGGATGCTCACAGCGGCAGGATACGAACTTCGAGGGGCGCCCCCGGTGACGGGGGCGCCCCTCGGCACGCGTGCGGCGCCCTTCGTCCATGCGCGAGGCACGGCACCCTCCCCGCGTTAGCCTGGAGCGTCAGACTCCAGCCGCTTCAGTCAAGGGGCCAAGCATCCCGTGCGCATCGCCAGGTTCTCCATCGACGGGAACGTCGCCTTCGGCGCCATCGAGGGCGACAAGCAGGACGAGCTCGTCCTGGACATCATCAAGGGCATCCCGTTCGCGGACTTCGAGCTCTCCGGCACGAAGGTGCCGGTCGGCAAGGTCAGGCTGCTGCCGCCGGTGCTGCCCAACAAGGTCGTGGCCTTCGGCCGCAACTACGGCGAGCACGCGCGCGAGCTGGGCAACGAGGTGCCCGACGCCCCCTTCGCCTTCTTCAAGCCGTCCACCTCGGTGATCGGCCCCGGCGACGAGATCCAGTACCCCTCCTTCTCCGAAGAGCTGCACCACGAGGCCGAGCTGGCCGTGGTCATCGGCCGGATGTGCCGCGAGGTCCCGCGCGAGCGCGTCAAGGACGTCATCTTCGGCTACACCTGCGCCAACGACATCACCGCCCGCGACGTCCAGAAGCGCGAGAAGCAGTGGGCCCGGGCCAAGGGCTTCGACACCGCCTGCCCGCTCGGCCCCTGGGTGGAGACGGACCTGGACCCGGCCGACCTCACCATCCAGCTCACGGTCAACGGCCAGCAGCGCCAGCTGGGCCGCACCAGCGAGATGATCCACTCCGTCGAGGACCTGATCGTCAACATCTCCGAGGCCATGACGCTGCTCCCCGGCGACGTGATCCTCACGGGCACCCCGGCTGGGGTCGGCCCCCTGAACGTCGGCGACGAGGTCGCCGTCACCATCGAAGGCATCGGCACTCTCACCAACAAGGTTGTCAAGCGTGGCTAGCGCACCCGGCTCCCCCTCCCCCAAGTCCTCGAACCCGCTCGGACAGGGGGTACCCCCACGCGTCCGTTTCTGCCCGTCGCCCACCGGTAACCCCCACGTGGGCCTGGTGCGCACCGCCCTGTTCAACTGGGCGTTCGCCAAGCACCACCAGGGCACCCTGGTCTTCCGCATCGAGGACACCGACGCGGCCCGCGACTCGGAGGAGTCGTACACCCAGCTGCTCGACTCGATGCGCTGGCTGGGCTTCGACTGGGACGAGGGCCCCGAGGTCGGCGGCCCGCACGCGCCGTACCGCCAGTCGCAGCGCATGGACCTGTACAAGGACGTCGCGGCCAAGCTCCTGGACGCCGGCCACGCCTACCGCTGCTACTGCTCCCAGGAGGAGCTGGACACCCGCCGCGAGGCCGCCCGGGCCGCCGGCAAGCCCTCCGGCTACGACGGCCACTGCCGCGAGCTGACCGACGCCCAGGTCGCCGAGTACCAGGCCCAGGGCCGCGAGCCGATCGTCCGCTTCCGCATGCCCGACGAGACGATCACCTTCACCGACCTGGTCCGCGGCGAACTGACCTTCACCCCGGAGAACGTCCCGGACTACGGCATCGTCCGCGCCAACGGCGCCCCGCTCTACACGCTGGTCAACCCGGTCGACGACGCCCTGATGGAGATCACCCACGTCCTGCGCGGCGAGGACCTGCTCTCCTCCACCCCGCGCCAGATCGCCCTGTACAAGGCGCTGATCGAGCTGGGCATCGCCCGGCAGATCCCCTCCTTCGGCCACCTTCCGTACGTCATGGGCGAGGGCAACAAGAAGCTCTCCAAGCGCGACCCGCAGTCGTCCCTCAACCTCTACCGCGAGCGCGGCTTCCTCCCCGAGGGCCTGCTCAACTACCTCTCGCTGCTCGGCTGGTCCCTCTCGGCCGACCAGGACGTGTTCACCATCGACGAGATGATCGCGGCCTTCGACATCTCCGACGTGAACCCCAACCCGGCCCGCTTCGACCTGAAGAAGTGCGAGGCCATCAACGGCGACCACATCCGCCTGCTGGACGTGAAGGACTTCACGGAGCGCTGCCGCCCGTGGCTCCAGGCACCGTTCGCCCCCTGGGCCCCGGAGGCCTTCGACGAGGCCAAGTGGCAGGCCATCGCCCCGCACGCCCAGACCCGCCTCAAGGTGCTCTCCGAGATCACCGACAACGTCGACTTCCTGTTCCTTCCGGAGCCGGTGGAGGACGAGGCCAGCTGGACGAAGGCCATGAAGGAAGGCTCGGACGCCCTGCTGCGCACCGCCCGCGAGAAGCTGGAGGCGGCCGACTGGACCTCCGCCGAGTCGCTGAAGGAGGCCGTCCTGGCCGCCGGCGAGGCCCACGGCCTCAAGCTCGGCAAGGCCCAGGCCCCGGTCCGCGTGGCCGTCACGGGCCGCACGGTCGGCCTGCCGCTGTTCGAGTCCCTGGAGGTCCTGGGCGAGGAGAAGACCCTGGCCCGGATCGACGCGGCGCTGGCGAAGCTGGCCGCGTAACGCGTTCACATCGGGGCGGCGTCCGGTTCGGGCGCCGCCCTTCGCGTGTCCACCGAGCCGTCGTCCGGAGTTCACCCTTCTGGCCAACCACCGCTTGCTGAACGCACGTTGGATGCTCCCTGTGCACATGATGCGCGTGTGCACCCTGTTACGGGGAGAGGGAACGTGACGCGTTCACGAAGACTTGCCGCGGTGGCGCTCAGCGGGGCGGTGGCCCTGACCTGGGCCCTGCCGATCACGTCCGCGCAGGCCGCGGACTCGCCCGTGGGGACGGTCCGCCTCAGCTCGGAGAAGCGGCAGGAGATCAGGTACTGGTGGGCCGGCGCGTCCGGCTTCCGGTACGGCCCGGCCGCCGGCGGCTCCACCACCTGGGTCGACTACCCGGACCGTGTCCCGCCCGCGCACGCGGGGCCGGACGACCTGGCGACCGGGACCGACGTCATCACCACCTTGAGTGGTTCCACCGCCACGCAGAAGCACCGCTCCGCGGGCGTGACCGCCACCCTCGCGATCCCGGCCGGTCACACCTACCGGGCCGCCGCCGGCTGGAGCGTGCTGACGCAGGACACCACCGGTGCCCTGCACGTGCTGCGTGCCGCTCCCGACGGCACCACCGCCGACCTGCCCGTCTCCGGCCTCCCCGAGGGCGCCGAGCCGACCGCCTACGTCCTCGGCGGCTCGGTCCGGCGGCTCGCGGTCGTCTACACGATGGACGGCACGACCTCCGTCGGGCTCGTGGACCTCGCGGACGGCGCCTTCCGCACGTACGTCACCGGTGTGATCGAGAATCCGCAGGTCGTCTTCAACGACCGCTGGCTCGTCGCCGACTGGAAGTCCGTACGGGTCGACGCCGAGCCCGGCACCGATCCCACCGCGCACACCCGACGGGGCGCCCAGCTCGAGGCCGTGGTCGGCGACCGACTCCTCATCGGCAACCCGGACTTCGTCCAGGGCGGCACCCAGCCCGCACTGACCGCCCACTCCCTCGTGACCGGCGCCGACACCACCGTGCTCAGCTCGTCGTTCGGCGGGATCGGCCCGACCCTCGACGGCGGCGCACTCGCCACCGCCGGCACGACCAGCCTCGACTGGAACGTCCACCGGATCACCCCCACCGAGGACGGCGGCACCGCCACCGAGAAGGTGGCCCGGGTCCCGGCCTTCACGGTAGGTGTGCAGGGACTGGCCGTCGCCGGCGGCGAGTTGTTCCTGTACGGCGCGACGCCGGGCGCCTCGCAGCGGTACAGCAGCTTCCAGCTGGACACCACGGGCAGACCCACCGGTCAGCAGACTCCCCGCAGCCCGGCGCTGAGCGGGACCACCTGTCTCCCCGGCGACGCCGCCTGCCCCCAGCTGGAGGCCCTCGGCGACGGCCGGGTCGCCTACCTGTGGACCGGCGCCGCGGGCCAGGAGTCCGTCCTCAACGTCGGCCTCGACACCACCACCGTCCTCAACGAGCCCACGGACGGCGACTCCGGCGGCCGCCTCGCCGGCGGCACCGGCCGCTACGTGCTCTACAACGGCGCCTCCGGCAAGCAGCGGCTCGTGGACTTCCCGCGCGCCGCGACCGGCGGCGAGACCGCCCTCACCCGCGACCGCACCGCCGCCGCCGTCTGGGGCCAGACCCTGTGGACCCCGGGCGGCACCCAGGGCGCGGTCACCGGCCGCAACCTCAAGACCGGCGCGACCACCACCATCGCCACCGGCGCCCCCTGCACCCCCACCGACATCCAGGCCGTCAACACCTGGCTGTACTGGTCCTGCGGCAGCACCGCGGGCGTCTACGACCGGGCGACGAACCGCAAGATCACGGTCCCGGCCGACAACGGCCCGGCCCGCCTCGCCGACGGCTTCCTGCTCCGCGAGAACCGCACCACCCACGAACTGCTGCTCACCGACTTCCACACCGGCACGGCCACCACCCGCACCCTGGTCAAGCTGCCGGCCACGGACCAGAACACCGGCGGCAGCAACGGCCGCTGGGCCGTCGACCGCTTCGGCGGCCACATCGCCTACCTCAACGGCACGTACGGCGAGGTCTCGATCGTCCCCAGCGGCGTCCCCGCCTCACCGCTCGCACAGATGGAGGCCCAGGTCTACTCGCCCTCCGTGATCGGCAAGTCCTTCCCCTGGTCGCCGGTGTGGCAGCTGAACAAGCCGTCCACCTGGACCCTCACCCTCGCCAACGCCTCCGGCACCGTCGTGCGCACCCTGACCGGCGCCTCCACCGGAGCCGCCGTACGCCCCGCCTGGGACTGCACCACCGACAACGGCGGCGGAGCCACGGGTGGCACCTACACCTGGAAGCTCACCGCCCACCCCCGTGACGACCAGGGCCCGGACCTCACGCTCTCCGGCACCATGACCCTGGGCTGAGAGCACCGCGCAGTGGGTACGGTCCGACCATGAGGATCCACGCCGTGGTCTGGGACGTCGACGACACCCTCTTCGACTACTCCACCGCCGACCGCCTCGGCATGCGCGCCCACCTGGCGGCCGAGGGCCTGCTCGCCGACTACGACACCGTCGACCAGGCCATCGCCCGCTGGCGGAAGATCACCGACCAGCAGTGGGCGCGCTTCTCGGCCGGAGAGGTCACCTTCCAGGCCCAGCGGCGCGACCGCGTAAGGGTTTTCCTGCGCCGGGAGATGACCGACGCCGAGGCCGACGCGTGGTTCGAGAGGTACGTCACTCACTACGAGGCCGCCTGGGCCCTCTTCCCGGACGTCCTGCCCGTCCTCGACGCCCTCGCCGTCAGCCACCGGCACGCGGTGCTCTCCAACTCCAGCCTCCACGTCCAGGACCGCAAGCTGCGCGCCCTCGGCGTCCACGGCCGCTTCGAGACCATCCTGTGCGCGGCCGAGCTGGGTATCTCCAAACCGGAGCCCGGGGCGTTCCTGGCGGCCTGCGAGTCCTTGGGCCTGCCACCGCACGAGGTCGCCTACGTCGGCGACCACCCGGAGATCGACGGCCGGGGTGCCGCCGACGCCGGGCTGCTGTCGGTGTGGATCGACCGCGGCGGCCGGTACGCCACGATCGACCCGCCCGTGGGGCCGCACCGCATCGCCTCCCTAACCGAACTGCCGTCTGTGCTCGGCGCGGATACTCGTTTTGGAGCCCCGTCCACCTTCGGGTAATGTTCTTCCTGCGCCACGGGGAGCGGGCCGGAAGGCCGGAACCCCGGAGCGCAGAACTAGAACACGATCCCCCGAGGGGCTTGCGTTCCAGTGGCCTATGGTGTAATTGGCAGCACGACTGATTCTGGTTCAGTTAGTCTTGGTTCGAGTCCAGGTAGGCCAGCTCGCAGAGCTCATCTGCAAAGCCCCCGTTGTGTAGCGGCCTAGCACGCTGCCCTCTCAAGGCAGTAGCGCCGGTTCGAATCCGGTCGGGGGTACTGGTTCCGGAAGATCGACGATCATTCTCGGGACTGCTAGGGCCCCCGTTGTGTAGCGGCCTAGCACGCCGCCCTCTCAAGGCGGTAGCGCCGGTTCGAATCCGGTCGGGGGTACTGACTGGTCTAAACCACATTGGTCTATGGTGTAATTGGCAGCACGACTGATTCTGGTTCAGTTAGTCTTGGTTCGAGTCCAGGTAGACCAGCTCGGACCTGCGGAAACGCAGTGTCCATGCCCCCGTTGTGTAGCGGCCTAGCACGCCGCCCTCTCAAGGCGGTAGCGCCGGTTCGAATCCGGTCGGGGGTACAGCAAAGAAGGCCCTCCACTTGTGTGGAGGGCCTTCGGTGTATCTGCCCGGGGTGCGGGGAACCGCGCTCGGGAAAGCCTGCCGCGGCGTCGAGGCGGACTCTCCCGAAACGCTTCCGTGGATCAGCCGGTGCGCCGCAGCGCCTCGGAGAGGCGCCCCGCCGCGTCGATCACAGCCTGCGCGTGCATCCGGCCCGGGTGCCTTGTCAGCCGCTCGATGGGGCCGGAGACCGACACGGCGGCCACCACGCGGTTGGAAGGGCCGCGCACCGGCGCCGAGACGGACGCGACGCCCGGCTCCCGCTCACCGATCGACTGGGCCCAGCCCCGCCTCCGCACGCCCGACAGGGCCGTCGCCGTGAAGCGCGCCCCCTGCAGGCCGCGGTGCAGCCGCTCCGGCTCCTCCCAGGCCATGAGGATCTGCGCCGAGGATCCGGCTTTCATCGTGAGCGTGGAACCGACCGGGACCGTGTCCCGCAGTCCTGACAGCCGCTCCGCCGCGGCGACGCAGATGCGCATGTCGCCTTGGCGGCGGTAGAGCTGCGCGCTCTCGCCCGTGACGTCACGCAGGTGCGTGAGCACCGGGCCGGCGGTGGCGAGGAGACGGTCCTCACCCGCGGCCGCGGCAAGCTCTGCCAGGCGGGGGCCGAGAATGAAACGGCCCTGCATGTCGCGCGCCACCATGCGGTGGTGTTCCAGCGCCACGGCCAGGCGGTGGGCCGTGGGTCGTGCCAGTCCGGTGGCGCCGACCAGGCCCGCGAGGGTGGCCGGACCGGACTCCAGAGCGCTCAGGACGAGGGCCGCCTTGTCCAGAACGCCGACGCCGCTACTGTTGTCCATGAAACGATACTCCCGTCTCACTCTGTGAAACGCAAGTTCAAGTTTCCGTGGAACCCGCCACCCTGGAATCACGAAGTCACAACGGCCCGTGACGTAAGGGCCTGGTGGTGCGTGCCCGGGATCAGGGGAACGGGCGCCGCCTCCTCAAGATCTCTAGTTGGGTCGGCGGACCGTCGCCGGCCGGAGGGAACAGCGATGGGTAGGACACTCGCGGAGAAAGTCTGGGACGACCATGTCGTCCGGCGCGCGGAGGGCGAGCCCGACCTTCTCTTCATCGATCTGCACCTGCTGCACGAGGTGACCAGCCCGCAGGCCTTCGACGGCCTCCGCAAGAGCGGCCGCACCGTGCGGCGCCTCGACCTCACCATCGCGACCGAGGACCACAACACCCCGACCCTCGACATCGAC
Source organism: Streptomyces sp. NPDC002788 (assembly GCF_053592115.1). Classification (NCBI taxonomy): domain Bacteria; kingdom Bacillati; phylum Actinomycetota; class Actinomycetes; order Kitasatosporales; family Streptomycetaceae; genus Streptomyces; species Streptomyces sp. NPDC002788. Next base: position 134,378 of record NZ_JBSFVB010000007.1, read on the forward strand.
AAGCCGATCGCGGACCCGGTCTCCCGGATCCAGCTGGAGACGCTGCGCAAGAACGCCGCCGACTTCGGCGTGCGGCTGCACCCGCTGGGCGACGTCGAGCAGGGCGTGGTGCACGTCGTCGGCCCGCAGCTGGGCCTGACCCAGCCGGGCATGACCGTCGTCTGCGGCGACTCCCACACCTCCACGCACGGCGCCTTCGGCGCGCTGGCGTTCGGTATCGGCACCTCCCAGGTGGAGCACGTGCTGGCCACCCAGACGCTGCCGATGGTCCGCCCGAAGACCATGGCGATCACGGTCAACGGCGAACTGCCCGAGGGCGTCACCGCCAAGGACCTCATCCTGGCGATCATCGCCAGGATCGGCACCGGCGGCGGCCAGGGATACATCCTGGAGTACCGCGGCGAGGCCATCGAGAAGCTCTCGATGGAGGCCCGGATGACCATCTGCAACATGTCGATCGAGGCCGGCGCCCGCGCGGGCATGATCGCCCCCGACGAGACCACCTTCGCGTACCTCAAGGGCCGCCCGCACGCCCCCGAGGGCGAGGACTGGGACGCGGCCGTGGCGTACTGGAAGACGCTCAGGACCGACGCGGACGCCGAGTTCGACGCCGAGGTCGTCATCGAGGCCGCCGAGCTGTCGCCGTTCGTCACCTGGGGCACCAACCCCGGGCAGGGCGCGCCCCTTTCCGCGTCCGTCCCCGATCCTGCTTCGTACGAAGACGCATCGGAGCGCTACGCCGCCGAAAAGGCCCTGGAGTACATGGGGTTGGAGGCCGGGCAGCCGCTGCGCTCCATCAAGGTGGACACCGTCTTCGTAGGCTCCTGCACCAACGGCCGCATCGAGGACCTGCGCGCCGCCGCCGAGCTGCTCAAGGGCCGCAAAGTCGCCGACGGCGTACGGATGCTGGTCGTCCCGGGCTCCGCGCGGGTCGGTCTGCAGGCCGTCTCCGAGGGCCTGGACGTCGTCTTCAAGGAGGCCGGCGCCGAGTGGCGGCACGCGGGCTGCTCCATGTGTCTGGGCATGAACCCCGACCAGCTGGCCCCGGGTGAGCGCTCCGCGTCCACGTCCAACCGCAACTTCGAGGGCCGGCAGGGCAAGGGCGGCCGGACGCATCTGGTGTCGCCGCAGGTCGCGGCCGCTACCGCCGTCCTGGGCCACCTGGCCTCCCCGGCCGACCTGTCCGACGCCGACGTCCGTACGCCCGCTGGAGTCTGATCAGTCATGGAAGCATTCACCACCCACACCGGCCGGGCCGTCCCGCTGCGCCGCAGCAACGTCGACACCGACCAGATCATCCCCGCGCACTGGCTCAAGAAGGTCACGCGCGACGGGTTCGAGGACGGGCTGTTCGAGGCCTGGCGCAAGGACGCGTCGTTCGTGCTCAACCAGCCCGAGCGGCAGGGCGCGACCGTCCTGGTCGCCGGCCCCGACTTCGGCACCGGCTCCTCCCGCGAGCACGCCGTCTGGGCGCTGCAGAACTACGGCTTCAAGGCCGTGATCTCCTCCCGCTTCGCCGACATCTTCCGCGGCAACTCACTCAAGAACGGCCTGCTCACAGTCGTTCTGGAGCAGAAGATCGTGGACGCGCTGTGGGAGCTCACCGAGAAGGACCCGCAGGCCGAGATCACCGTCGACCTGGTCGCCCGCGAAGTCCGCGCCGAGGGCATCACCGCCTCCTTCGGCCTGGACGAGAACTCCCGCTGGCGGCTGCTGAACGGCCTCGACGACATCTCGATCACCCTGAAGAACGAGGCGGACATCGCCGCGTACGAGGCGAAGCGCCCGTCGTTCAAGCCGCGGACGCTCCCGGTCTGATCAGGAGCACGAACCGCCGCCCCTGAGCAAGGCGACTTTCGGCCACTGCAAAACCCCCTCTGTACCCCCGATCAGCCCGATCGGGGGTACAGCCGTTTCTGTACCCGAACGGCCCTGCCCGCCCCCAGGAGTGCGGTCAACTTCCCACGTTATGCAGGCGGTTGCCGGGGTACGCGAGAGGTACACCCGTGACCTCCGCGTGTGCCCAAAAGGCCGTTCGGGGCGGCAGTTGTCCCCTGGGCAGGCGACAACTCGCCCCAGATGGCACAATCTGTGCATGGAACACGACGGCCAACTCGAGCTCTATGCGGCAGTCGCGGACCAACTCAAGGAAGCGCATGCAAGGGTGCGCGCACTGCAAGTCCCGGAGGGCGTACGGATGGCGCTGACCCGGAAGCTGCTGGTCATTACGGCCGCGGCCAAGCACGATCTCGCCGACGCGGCAAGGCGGCTGGAGCGGTTCACCGCAGACCTCGACGAGGGACGTCTCCCCGTCGAGGAACGCTGAACCTGTCGACACCGCCGAGTTCGTTGCGGCACAAGGGTGATAAGCCCGTTTCGTGTTTGATTTGCGGTATATATCTGCCTAACGTGCGAAAAAGCTTGAACATTTCGTTCTGGCGATGTCTCCGAAGGGGAAGACGTGAACAAGGCGCAGCTCGTAGAAGCGATTGCCGACAAGATGGGCGGCCGCCAGCAGGCCGCCGACGCTGTCGACCATGTGCTGGACGCCATCGTCCGCGCGGTCGTCGCAGGTGAGAGGGTCTCCGTCACCGGCTTCGGTTCCTTCGAGAAGGTCGACCGTCCGGCGCGCTACGCCCGTAACCCCCAGACGGGCGAGCGGGTTCGCGTCAAGAAGACCTCCGTTCCGCGCTTCCGTGCGGGCCAGGGCTTCAAGGACCTGGTCAGCGGCTCGAAGAAGCTCCCGCGCGGCGGTGAGGTCTCCGTCAAGAAGGCGCCGAAGGGCAGCCTGACCGGCGGCGCCGGCGCGACGGTCAAGAAGGCCGCCGCGAAGAAGACGACCACGAAGTCGGCCGCCGCAAAGAAGACCACCGCCAAGAAGACGACGGCGAAGAAGGCCACCACCAAGACGGCGGCCGCGAAGACGACCACGGCGAAGAAGGCGCCCGCCAAGAAGACCACGGGGACGTCCAAGACCGCCGCCGCGAAGAAGACCACCGCCCAGAAGGCCCCGGCGAAGAAGGCCACGGCCAAGAAGGCGCCCGCCAAGAAGTCGACGGCGCGCAAGACCACCGCCAAGAAGACCACCGCCCGCAAGAAGTAGGGGCGCCGGGGTACTCACGCGCCGGGCCGGACTCCGTCGAGGAGTCCGGCCCGCGGTGTGTTCAGGGAGTGTTCAGAGGGTCTGCAGGGTCACCAGAGTGATCCGGAAGTCGTCCTTCGGGCCCTCCACCTCGATGCGGACGCGCTGACCCGGGCGCAGCAGCCGCAGGCCGCCCGCGTCGAACGCCGCCGCGTCGAAGGGCACCGGGGTGCCGTCGTCCAGGAGCACCTGCCCGCTGCGGCTGTCGGGGTCGTACGTGTACGCGGTCGCCTGCATGGCCGCAGCCTACTGCCCGGGTATCAGCAACCGCGCGGCGGCCGCGGCCGTATGAGGGCCGACCCCAAGGGCCAGCGCGCTGCGCAGGTCCTCGCCGGTGTCCACGTCCTGGCGTACGGAGTCCACGGCGGCGAGGGACAGTTCCACGGCCCCCGACGCACGGTGCCGGTCCCGGGAATCGGTACCGAAGGCCGGGCGCAATTTCCGGCCCGGGGCGGCGGCCAGCAATGTCGTTCCGATTGCGGCCGCGTCGGGAAGAAATGCACGTGGGAATTCACCAGCGGCATCGAGTACCCGGGACAATTCCCCGGGGCGCAGGGCCGGCAGGTCGGCGTTGAGCGCGGCCACCCTGCTTGCCGGACGGTCGGCCCGTACGACCCCCGCCCCGTGTGCCAGGGCGGCGTTGAGGCCGCTCCCGGGCTCGTCGGGGATGATCGCGGCGCCCAGTGCGGCCAGCTCGCGGCCCGCCAGGGCGTCGTCCGTGACGACTGCCACATCCCGTACCGCGGGGCAGGCCAGCGCGGCCGCCACGGTGTCCTGGGCGAAGGCGAGCGCCAGGCCGGGCCGCAGCCCGTCGTCCGCGGTGTCCGCGAGCCTGCTCTTGGCCCGGGCCAAGGGCTTCAGGGGTACGACCAGGGTCCACTGCACAGGGGTTCCGTCCTCTTCTTGTCGCGGTCATTGTCACCCGGGGCATCCGGCGGGCGGTGTGCTGGGGCGTACGGTGTTCTCGACAGACCGGCGGCCTGGGGCGACACTTGTGCGGCCCCCCGTGGCCCCCGCTTCAGGCCCTAGAGGAAGGTGACCGCGTGCCCCGCCGCAGAATCGGCTTCTGGTACCGCTTCGCTGCGGTGATCTGCAAACCGCCGCTGGTGGTTCTGCTCAAGCGGGACTGGCGCGGAATGGAGCACATTCCGGCCGAGGGTGGATTTATCACCGCGGTGAACCACAATTCGCACATCGACCCCTTCGCTTACGCGCACTTTCAGTACAACACCGGGCGCGTCCCGCGATTCCTCGCGAAGAGCGGGCTTTTCAAGAAGGGATTCGTCGGTGCCGCGATGCGCGGCACCGGACAGATCCCCGTCTACCGCGAGAGCGCGGACGCGCTCAGCGCCTTCCGGGCCGCTATCGACGCCGTGGACCGCGGGGAATGCGTGGCCTTCTATCCCGAGGGCACCCTCACCCGTGACCCGGACGGCTGGCCCATGACCGGCAAGACCGGGGCCGCGCGCGTCGCCCTGCAGACCAAGTGCCCCGTGATCCCCGTGGCCCAGTGGGGCTGCAACGAGCTGCTGCCGCCGTACGCGAGGAAGCCGCACCTGCTGCCGCGCAAGACGCACCGGGTGCTCGCCGGGCCCCCGGTCGACCTCACGCGGTTCTACGACCGGGAGATGACCGCGGACCTCCTGAAGGAGGCCACCGAGGTCATCATGGCCGCCGTCACCGCCCAGCTGGAGGAGATCCGCGGCGAGAAGGCGCCCGAGACGCCCTACGACCCGCGCCGGGAGCGGATCGAACAGCGGCGCCGCACGCGGGCGCAGACACAGCGGGGCGGGCGGCAGTCGGAGCGGCCGGTGCGGTCGTCGCAGTCGAGGCAGGAAGAGGGGCTGGGCAAGTGAGCAAGCCGGTCAAGGCGGCGGTCCTGAGCGCCGGTTCGTGGGGCACGGCCTTCGGCATGGTGCTCGCCGACGCGGGGTGCGAGGTCACCCTGTGGGCGCGCCGCCCGGAGGTCGTGGAGGCGATCAACGCCACCCGAACCAATCCCGACTACTTCCCGGGCGTCGAGCTCCCGGAGCGCGTACGGGCCACCACGGACCCCGCCGAAGCGGCCGCCGACGCCGACTTCACCGTCCTGTCGGTCCCCTCGCAGACCCTGCGCGGCAACCTCGCCGAGTGGGGTCCGCTGCTCGCCCCGGGCACGGTCCTGGTGTCGCTGATGAAGGGCGTCGAACTCGGCTCCGCGATGCGGATGAGCGAGGTCATCGACGACGTCGCCAAGGTCGGCACGGACCGGATCGCCGTGGTCACCGGACCCAACCTGGCCCGGGAGATCGCCGCGCGGATGCCGGCCGCGGCCGTGGTCGCCTGCACCGACGAGGCCGTCGCCCAGCGGCTCCAGGCCGCCTGCCACACGCCGTACTTCCGCCCGTACACCAATACGGACGTGGTGGGGTGCGAACTGGGCGGAGCCGTGAAGAACGTCATCGGCCTCGCCGTCGGCATCGCGGACGGCATGGGCCTCGGCGACAACGCCAAGGGCTCGCTCATCACCCGCGGTCTCGCCGAGACCACCCGGCTCGGCATGGCGCTCGGCGCCGACCCGCTGACGTTCTCCGGACTCGCGGGCCTGGGCGACCTGGTGGCCACGTGCTCCTCACCGCTGTCGCGCAACCACACCTTCGGCACCAACCTCGGCAAGGGCATGACCCTCCAGGAGACCATCGCGGTCACCAAGCAGACCGCCGAGGGCGTCAAGTCCTGCGAGTCGGTGCTGGATCTGGCCCGCCGGCACGGCGTCGACATGCCGATCACTCAGACGGTCGTCGGCATCGTGCACGAGGGCAAGCCTCCGGTGGTCGCCCTCAAGGAGCTGATGTCGCGCAGCGCGAAGCCCGAACGACGCTGAGCGACGCGAGGCCGGGGGCGCTGTCTCCGGGCCCTACCAACGGGTACCCTCAACGCGATATGAGCACCGAGAACCTCCCCCAGAGCCCCGAGCAGCCGCCTCGCAAGCCGCGTGTGGCCGTCGTGTTCGGTGGGCGCAGCTCCGAACACGGGATCTCCGTGGTCACCGCCGGCGCCGTCCTCAAGGCGATCGACCGGAGCAGGTACGACGTCCTGCCGATCGGCATCACCCAGGACGGCCGTTGGGCGCTCACGGCGGACGAACCGGAGCGGATGGCGATCGTCGACCGGCGCCCGCCGAGCGTCGACGCGCTCGCCGAGTCCGCCGAGGGCGGAGTGATCCTCCCGGTCGACCCCGCCGACCGCGAAGTCGTCTACAGCGAGCCGGGATCGGTACCCAAGGCGCTCGGTGAGGTCGACGTGGTCTTCCCGGTGCTGCACGGCCCGTACGGCGAGGACGGCACCCTCCAGGGCCTCCTGGAGCTCTCCGGCGTCCCGTACGTGGGGTCGGGTGTGCTTGCCTCGGCCGTCGGCCAGGACAAGGAGTACATGAAGCGGGTGTTCACCTCCTTCGGGCTCAAGGTGGGCCCGTACGTGGTGATCCGGCCGCGGGAGTGGGAGCAGGGCGAGGCGGCCGCCCGTAAGAAGATCGTGGACTTCGCCGGCGAGCACGGCTGGCCGCTGTTCGTGAAGCCCTCGCGAGCCGGTTCGTCGATCGGCATCACCAAGGTCGACGACCTCTCCGGGCTCGACGAGGCGATCGCCGAGGCGCAGCGGCACGACCCGAAGATCCTGGTGGAGGCCTCGCTGCGCGGCCGCGAGATCGAGTGCGGTGTCCTGGAGTTCGAGGACGGCCCCCGGGCCTCCGTGCCCGCGGAGATCCCCCCTCCCGAGGCGCACGCGTACTACGACTTCGAGGCCAAGTACATCGACTCCACCCCGGGGGTCGTGCCGGCGCCGCTGACGCCGGAGGAGACGGCCGAGGTGCAGCGCCTGGCGGTCGACGCCTTCGAGGCGGCGTCCTGCGAGGGCCTGGTCCGCGCGGACTTCTTCCTCACCGAGGACGGCGAGTTCGTGATCAACGAGATCAACACGATGCCCGGCTTCACGCCCATCTCGATGTATCCGCAGATGTGGCAGGCGAGCGGCGTGAGCTATCCGGAGCTGATCGACCGGCTGGTGCAGGCGGCACTTCGCCGTTCGACGGGCCTGCGCTGAACAAGGCCCGGGCCCGGCGTACAGAACTTCAGGAGGCGATCCCCTCGGGGATCGCCTTCTTCACGGCCGAGGCCAGGTCGATGAGGACGCCGGAGCTGTCCGCACCCTCCGGCACCGCGACCTCGACGTAGGCCTCCCGGTTGGCGGTCGTGAAGACGTACCCCCCGCCGTCCCGCTTCTCCATCAGCCAGTCGACCCCGTTCACACCCCCGGCGACCGCGTCCGGGTCCTGCCCGTCGGCCACCTTCGGATCGATCATCTTCGGCGGCTGCGGCACGCCGCAGCGAAGTATGATCGCCGGGCTGCCCCAGCCCGCCGTCAGCGCCGACGCGGGCTCGGGATCCTCGCGAGGCTCACCGTCCACCTTCCCGGGCAGTACCTTGTCCAGGTTCCGGCACAGTTCCGTGACCGCCGCGTCCGGACTGGGAACCGCCGCCGACGCGCTGTCGTCTGCTGAGGAGCAGCCCGCCGCAGTGATCAACAGCGCGAGAGCGGGCAGGCGGGACATGCGGAAGACATGACGGCGCCGGTGACGGAAAGAGTTCACCGGCTCAGGGTAGACGGGGGCTACAGATGAACGACCGGGCAGGTCAGGGTGCGGGTGATGCCGTCCACCTGCTGGACCTTGGCGACCACCATGCGGCCCAGATCGTCGACGGTGTCGGCCTGCGCCCGAACGATCACGTCGTACGGTCCCGTCACGTCCTCGGCCTGGATGACCCCAGGGATCTTGGCGATCGTCTCGGCGACGGTCGACGCCTTGCCGACCTCCGTCTGGATCAGGATGTACGCCTGTACCACGGAACCTCCAGGGCGGCCACGAGGATCATGTGGGGAAAAGGAACGCCACGGTATCGCGTCGCCGCTCGCCGCGGGGAGACCTGTGGGGACCGGGTATTGCGCGCCGGGGTGCAGATCCGGCAGAACTTGACGGTCACCTCGACCGTAGCGAGGACTGAAGTGCCTCGCGACCGGGCACGGACAGGGACAGAAGGGGAGAAAGGGCAATGAAGGGCACTGTTGGTGAGCTCGGTGAGTTCGGGCTCATCAGGGAGCTCACCTCCCGTCTCACCACCACTCCGGCGGTCCGGGTCGGCCCGGGCGACGACGCCGCCGTGGTGTCCGCGCCCGACCGCAGGGTCGTGGCCAGTACGGACATCCTGGTGGAGGGCCGGCACTTCCGCCGGGACTGGTCCACGGCCTACGACGTGGGCCGCAAGGCGGCCGCGCAGAACCTCGCCGACATCGCCGCCATGGGGGCCGTCCCGACCGCGCTGCTGCTCGGCCTGGTCGTCCCGGCCGAGCTGCCGGTGACGTGGCCGAGCGAGCTGATGGACGGCGTGCGCGACGAGTGCCAGGTGGCGGGCGCCGCCGTGGTGGGCGGTGACGTCGTACGCGGCGACTCGATCATGGTGTCGATCACCGCGCTCGGCGACCTCCGCAACCAGGAACCGGTGACACGGGCGGGCGCGCAGCCCGGCGACCTCGTCGCGGTGACCGGCTGGCTGGGCTGGTCGGCCGCCGGGTACGCGGTGCTCTCCCGGGGGTACCGCTCGCCGCGGGCGTTCGTGGAGGCCCATCGGCGCCCCGAGCCGCCCTACCACGCGGGTCCGGCCGCCGCCGGGCTCGGGGCGACCGCCATGTGCGACGTGAGCGACGGACTGATCGCCGACCTGGGGCACATCGCCGAGGCAAGCAAGGTGCGGATCGACATCCGCTCCCAGGCGATCGACATCCCGTCCCAGATGAACGACATCGGGCAGGCGGTCGGCGTCGACCCGATGCAGTGGGTGCTGACCGGGGGAGAGGACCACGCGATCGTGGCGACCTTCCCGCCGGACGTGAAGCTGCCCGCCCGCTGGAAGGTCATCGGCGAGGTCCTCAACCCCTCGGCGCTGCCCCAGGTGACGGTCGACGGGGCGCCGTGGACCAGCAAGGGCGGCTGGGACCACTTCGGGGACGTGGAGTCGTGATCCCCAACGTCCTCACGGTGGCGGGCTCCGACTCCGGCGGGGGCGCGGGCATCCAGGCCGACCTGAAGACGATGCTCGCGCTCGGCGTGCACGGCATGAGCGTCCTCACGGCGGTGACCGCGCAGAACTCCCTCGGCGTACAAGGGGCTTGGGAACTGCCGGTGGAGGCGGTCCGGGCCCAGTACCGCAGCGTCGTCGACGACATCGGTGTGCGGGCGGTGAAGACCGGCATGCTCGCCTCCGCCGGACTCGTGGAGGTGGTCGCCGAGTTGCTCGCGGACACGGACGCCCCGGCGGTCGTCGACCCGGTGGGCGTCTCCAAGCACGGCGACTCCCTGCTCGCCGCCTCCGCGCTGGAATCCGTCCGTACGAGACTGCTGCCGGTGGCGACGGTCGCCACGCCCAACCTCGACGAGGTGGCCCAGCTGACGGGCGTGCGCGTCGAGTCGGAGGGGCAGATGCGGCGGGCCGCTGCGGCGGTGCTCGGCTACGGCCCGCGCTGGGTGCTGATCAAGGGCGGCCACCTCTCCGGCGACGCCGTGGACCTGCTCACGGACGGTTCCGAGGAGCACTGGCTGCGGGCGCCCAGGCATGACAACCGCCACACCCACGGCACCGGCTGCACGCTCGCCTCCGCGATCGCCGCGCAGCTCGCCAAGGGGGACTCCGTACCGGAGGCGGTGGCGGCGGCGAAGGAGTACGTCACCGGAGCCGTCGCGGCCGGGTTCGCGCTCGGCGGGGGTATCGGGCCGGTGGATCATGGCTGGCGGTTCCGGGCCGGGTCCTGAGCGTCGAGGTGCGGCGTCCGGGGCCGGGTCCCTGAGGCGGCACGGGGTTCAGCATCGGCCATGGAGATTCCGGGTACCGCAAAGAGCCGGCCCACCAGAGGTGGACCGGCTCTGCAGCGAACCAGCAGTGGCCGCGCGCTAGCTGAGCGTCAGCGCGAGACCTTGCCGGCCTTGATGCACGAGGTGCAAGCGTTCACGCGCTTCGGCGTCCCGCCCACCACGGTACGCACACGCTGGATGTTCGGGTTCCAGCGACGGGGCGTACGGCGGTGCGAGTGCGAGATGTTGTTGCCGAAGCCCGGCCCCTTGCCGCAGACGTCGCAGTTGGCAGCCACGGGTCACTCCAAAGACTTCAGATGCACTTACGGTTAATCCCGGCATGCCGGGATCGAGATTCTTCGGCTCCGGGAGCCGACGAGATCTGAGTGGCGCTGCCAGGGGGAAAAGCCCGATCAGGATCGGGCAACCGGAGCAGCATACAACGGCTGCACCCGTACAACGAAACTAGCACGGCAGCTCAGGGGCCCGCCCCCGGCCCTCTTCCGGTGGGCACCGCCCCGGGGTCTACGCTGCCAGCCACGTCCAGCAGCTCAGGGAGGCGCGGTGGCGCAGGTGCCGCAGACGTTCTTCGATGCTCTCGCGGTGCGCACCTGGTGCGGTCTCGCGCTCGAGACTCTGGGGCGGGCGCGTGAGGAGATCGACGCGATCAACGTCTATCCGGTGGCGGACGGCGACACCGGGACGAATCTGTATCTGACCGTGGAGTCGGCGGTCGGCGCGGTGGAGGCGGTGTTCGCGGGGCACGCCGCGGGCCCGGCGGGTGCCGCCGGTACCGGCCCGGGAGGGCCGACCCTCGCCGAGGCCGTCCGGGCGATGGCGCACGGGGCGCTCATCGGTGCCCGCGGGAACTCCGGGACGATCCTCGCCCAGCTGCTGCGCGGCATGGCCCAGGTGCTGGCCGACGACGACCCACCTCATGCCGACGGCCGGGGGCTGCGGCTCGCCCTGCGGCGCGCGGCCGACTCCGCCCGCCAGGCCGTGGCCCACCCGGTCGAGGGCACCGTCCTCACGGTCGCCTCGGCCGCCGCCGACGCCGCCGAAACCGCCGAGGGCGACTGCGGGACGGTGGCCCGGGCGGCCTACGCGGGAGCGCGCACGGCCCTCGCCGAGACCCCGGGCCGGCTGCCCGTCCTGGAGCGCGCCGGGGTGGTCGACGCCGGTGGCCGGGGGCTGGTGGCGGTGCTCGGGGCGCTGGTGGAGACGTTCACGGGGGAGAGGCCGCGGGGGGTGGTGGTGAGCGCCGCGACGGGCGCGGGCGGTGCGGCGCCCGCGTCGAGTGTGCCGGGGGCCGGGGCCTCCGGGCACGTGGCGCCACGGGAACAGTCCGGGGCGCGCGTGCGGGTGACGCCCGGAAAAGCCGGTGGTTCGGCGCCGGGCGCGCGCACCGCCCCGGCCGACGGCCCTTGCGCACGCCTGGCGCCCGCCCAGGGGGACAGCCCGGCGCCGGAGCTCCGTACCGGCCCGGCCGATGCGTCGCACGCGCGTGTGGAATCCGCCCCTGGCCCCGGCCCGGCCGCCGGCGAGCCGGCCGAGTGCGCCGACAGCACCGCCCAGCCCGGCCACGACGGTCCCGCCTTCGAGGTGATCTACCTCCTGGAGGCGGAGGACACGGCCGTGGCGCGGCTGCGGGAGCGGCTCGACGCCCTCGGGGACTCGCTCGTCGTGGTCGGCGGCGACGGGCTGTGGAACGTGCACGTCCACGTCGACGACGCGGGCGCCGCCGTCGAGGCCGGCATCGAGGCCGGGCGGCCGTACCGGATCCGGATCACGCACTTCGGTGCCGGTGATGTGCACGCCACCGGCGCCGAGCGGCCGCCGCGGGAACGCGCGCAGCGTGCCGTCGTTGCCGTCGTGCCCGGCGAGGGGCTGGCCGGGCTGTACACCGAGGCCGGTGCGACGACCGTGCTCGCCCGTCCCGGCGAGCCGCCCGCGAGCGGAGAGCTCGTCCAGGCCGTACGCAGGGCCCACGCGCGCGAGGTCGTGCTGCTGCCCAACGACGCCGAGCTGCGCCACACCGCCGCGGCGGCGGCCGAACAGGTCCGTACGGAGGGCGTCCGCGTGGCTCTCATCCCGACCCGTTCGGCGGTCCAGGGCATCGCGGCACTCGCGGTGCACGAGCCGGAGCGCCGCTTCGACGAGGACGTCGTGTCGATGACCTCGGCGGCCGGGGCCACCCGCTACGCCGAGGTCACCGTCGCCGAACGCCGGTCCTGGACGATGGCCGGCATCTGCCAGGCCGGTGACGTCCTCGGCCTGATCGACGGCGACGTGGCCGTGATCGGCTCGGACGTCACCGCGACGGCCGAGAGCGTCCTGGACCGGATGCTCGCGGCCGGGGGAGAGATGGTCACCCTGGTGCTCGGCGACGACGTCCCGGACACCGTCGCCGAGCACCTGGAGGGCCGGGTCCGCGAGGGGTACCTCGCCGTCGACACGGTCGTGTACCGGGGCGGACGGCAGGGGGCCCTGCTCCTCATCGGCGTGGAGTAGGGCCGGGGACGCGGTCCGGCTGCTCCGTCACGAGCCGCGGCAGATACTCCGCCTCCGCCCGTCGGGCCGCCACCGCCCCGCCGTCGTGTCCGCTCCCGCCGTGGTCTCCGTCGTACGCGGAGAGAACCGCACGCGCGCGTGCCACCGCCCCGGCGGGCAGCCCCGCCGGCCCGAGGGACTCCCCGGCCAGGTGGGCGAGGGTCGGTCGTGCTGCTCCGGCGAGGTGCGGGCGATCTCGGCGGCCCGCAGGCGCAGTTCGGCCGCCGCGCGGTGCTCGCCGAGCTCGCTCAGGCAGTCGCCGAGCCACCACTGCGTCTGCACGATCGCCCTGTCGCCGTGCGTCTCGGCGGTCAGATCGGGCAGCGCGGACTCCAGCACCTTCGCGGCCTCGGCCCACCGCCCTGCCGCAGCAGGAACCCGCCGAACTGCTGCCGCGCCCAGGCGCCCAGCGTCGCCCCCTCGCCCGCCTCGTCGGCCCAGTGCGCGCCTCCAGAGCGTGCTCGGCGGCCTCCTCGGCATCACCCGGCCGCCGACCACCTCGGCGAGCTGGAGGTGCAGCTGGGCCCGTCCGGGCGGCTCCGGTTGCGGTCCGCCGTGCTCCAGGGCCGCCCGCAGCGCCCGCTCGGCCTCCGCCGTGTCGCCGAGGTGGTGGGCCAGGGCAGCCAGCCGGGCCTCGTACTCCACCGCGAACCACGGCAGCCCCGCCGCGACGAACGCCGCCGTGCCCCGCGCGAACAGCACCGCGGCCGTCTGCAGTATCCCCGTGCCGCCGGCGGCGTACAGCGTGAGGATCTCCTCGTACGGCCACGGCCGCGACCGCCTCGGCCACGTCGCCCTCCAGGGCACGTACGCACGCCGCACGCGCCCGTGCGCCTCGATCACGGCGAGCTGGATGTTCAGCTTCTCGGCCGCCGTCAGCAGCTCCTCCGCGCGCGCGTTGCGTGCCGGTCCCTCCGGCTGCTCGGAGTTGTCCGCGATCGCCCGGCGCAGGGCTTCGAAGTCGGTGGTCTCGCTCGTGCCCGGCCGTCCTCACTGTGCGTGGCCCACTCCAGGAGGCCGATGAACGCGTGGCTGAGCAGCGCCGAGTCGGCGGGCCTGAGCGGCCGCCGCGCCCTCAGCAGCGCCTGCCCGTACAGCGACTCCGTGGCGGTGCCGATCAGTTCGGTGTCGTGCAGCGAGCTGATCCGCCGGACGAGCGGGTTGAGGTGGTTGAGGACCAGGCACGCGTGGGGAGCGCTGCAGCGCAGGGAGGCGAGGATCTGGGCCCACAGGTCGTCGGCCTGCGCCTCGGCGTCCTGAGGCGACGGGGACGACGGGACGCCTGGGATGCCGGTGAGCTCTGGGAGTCCATCTTCACGGGGCCGGTGGGGACTCGCGACGGCGCGGGGTCGGGCGGCCCCGGGGGTGAGGCGGTGACCGCGTAGGAGGGCCGGGAGCGCGTCATCCCATGGCCCGAACCAGCCGCCTGACCAGGGGTTTCGTGACCTTTACGACGGCATCGGCCCCGGCCTGGAGGCCATTGTCAGTGGCGTGGTGTGCAATGGATCTCGTGCCCGCACTGGAAGAACCCCTGCGACAACCGCTGAAGTCGGTGCTCGGCCCCGCCACCGCGAAGGTGATGGCCGAGCACCTCGGCCTGCTCACCGTCGGCGACCTGCTCCACCACTACCCGCGCAGATACGAAGAGCGCGGCCAGCTCACCCACCTCGCCGACCTCCCCATGGACGAGCACGTCACGGTGGTCGCCCAGGTGGCCGACGCCAGGCTGCACACCTTCGCCTCCGCCAAGGCCCCGCGCGGCAAGGGCCAGCGCCTGGAGGTCACGATCACGGACGGCAGCGGCCGGCTCCAACTGGTCTTCTTCGGCGCGGGCGTTCACAAGCCCCACAAGGAGCTCCTGCCGGGCACGCGCGCGATGTTCGCGGGCAAAGTCTCCGTCTTCAACCGCCGCCTGCAACTCGCCCACCCGGCCTACGAGTTGCTGCGCGGCGACCCCGAGGAGTCCGTCGAGACATGGGCGGGCGCCCTGATCCCGATCTACCCCGCCACCGCGAAGCTGGAGTCCTGGAAGATCGGCAAGGCTGTCCAGACGGTCCTGCCCACCGCCCAGGAGGCCGTCGACCCGCTGCCGGAGTCGCTGCGCCGAGGCCGCAGTCTGGTCCCCCTCCCCGAGGCCCTCCTGAAGATCCACCGTCCGCACACCAAGGCCGACATCGAGGACGCCCGCTCCCGCCTCAAGTGGGACGAGGCCTTCGTCCTCCAGGTCGCCCTCGCCCGCCGCCGGCACGCGGACGCCCAGCTCCCCGCCGTCCCTCGCAAGCCGACCCCCGACGGCCTCCTCGCCGCCTTCGACGCCCGCCTCCCGTTCACCCTCACCGACGGCCAGCAGTGGGTCTCCCGGGAGATCTTCGACGACCTGGCGACCGACCATCCGATGCACCGGCTGCTGCAGGGCGAGGTCGGTTCGGGAAAGGCGCAGCCGCTCGATTCGCTGGTGCTCACACCCACCGGTTTCCGCCGCATGGGTGACGTGCGACCGGGGGACGAAGTGGTCGTACCGGACGGGGAGATCGCGCTGGTCGACGGTGTCTTTCCGCAAGGAGAGCGCGATGTCTGGCGGCTGGTCCTTTCCGACGGAAGTTCCGTCGAGTGCGACGACGAGCATCTGTGGATCGTCGGCACGAGCTCCGGTCGGCACCGTGGCCAGGCTCGCGAGGTCATGACGACCCGGGAGATCCGTTTCGACACGCTCAAGGCCGACGGGTCCTCGAAGTGGTACATCCCGCCCGCGAAGCCGGTCGATCTCGGCGGCGACGCCGGGCTGCCCCTCGACCCGTACCTCATCGGGCTGCTGCTGGGGGACGGTTCGTTCCAGCACGATCTCCGTCTTTCCATCCTCGACGACGAGATCCGTGAGGCGGTGGCGGCGGCAGTGGCGCCAGATTGCCGGCCGGTACCGGTGAAGGGATCACACGGTGACTGCACGATCCAGCTCAAGCAGCGTGCCGGAGGCGTGCGCAACCCGGTGATCCAGGCCCTGCGCGAGTCGGGCCTCTGGGGGACGACGTCCCACGACACGTTCGTCCCTCAGGACTTCAAGATCGCTTCGATCAAGGACCGTCTCGCCGTGCTGCAGGGGCTCCTGGACGTGGCCGGCACCGTCCAGGCCGATGGCATGAGCATCTCCCTCTGCTCGGCTTCGCGCCGGCTCGCGGAGGACGTCGCATGGCTCGTACGTTCTCTGGGGGGCCGGGCGCGCGTGTTGCCGAGGAGAGCCGCGTACGACGTGCAGGTGTCCCTGCCGGACGCATACGCCCCGTTCCGGCTCACCCGCAAAGCAGAACGCGTGCGTCCGGGGCCGAAGCACGACACGTTCCGACGCGGCATCCGGGCGGTCGAGTACGTGGGACGCAAGCCGGTCCAGTGCATCAGCGTCGCCCACCCCAGCCATGCCTACGTCACCGACAACTTCACCGTCACCCACAACACCATGGTCGCCCTGCGCGCCATGCTCGCCGTGGTCGACGCCGGTGGTCAGGCCGCCATGCTCGCGCCCACCGAAGTGCTCGCCCAGCAACACCACCGGTCGATCGTCGAGATGATGGGCGAGCTGGCCGAGGGCGGCATGCTGGGCGGGGCCGAGCAGGCCACCAAGGTCGTGCTGCTCACCGGGTCCATGGGCGCCGCAGCACGCCGTCATGCCCTGCTGGACCTCACCACCGGCGAGGCCGGCATCGTCATCGGCACGCACGCGCTGATCGAGGACAAGGTGCAGTTCCACGACCTGGGCCTGGTCGTGGTCGACGAGCAGCACCGCTTCGGCGTCGAGCAGCGCGACGCCCTGCGCGGCAAGGGCAAACAGCCTCCGCACCTGCTGGTCATGACGGCCACGCCCATCCCGCGCACGGTCGCGATGACGGTCTTCGGTGACCTGGAGACCTCCGTCCTCGACCAGCTCCCGGCCGGCCGCTCCCCGATCGCGAGCCATGTCGTCCCGGCCGCGGACAAGCCCCACTTCCTGGCCCGCGCGTGGGAGCGGGTCCGCGAGGAGGTGGAGAACGGCCATCAGGCGTACGTGGTCTGCCCCCGCATCGGCGACGAGGAGGACGACCCGAAGAAGGCCGGGAAGAAGAAGCCCGCGGAGTCCCCCGAGGACGCCGCGGAGAAGCGCCCGCCGCTCGCGGTCCTCGATGTGGCCGACCAACTGGTCAAAGGCCCGCTGCGGGGCCTCCGGGTCGAGGTCCTGCACGGCAGGATGCACCCCGACGACAAGGACGCGGTCATGCGCCGCTTCGCCGCCGGCGAGACCCACGTCCTGGTCGCCACCACGGTCATCGAGGTCGGCGTCAACGTCCCCAACGCCACCGCCATGGTGATCATGGACGCCGACCGCTTCGGCGTCTCCCAGCTCCACCAGCTGCGCGGCCGCGTGGGCCGGGGTTCGGCCCCTGGCCTCTGCCTCCTGGTCACCGAGATGCCCGAGGCGAGCCCGGCCCGTCAGCGCCTCGACGCGGTCGCCTCCACCCTCGACGGGTTCGAACTCTCCCGCATCGATCTCGAACAACGCCGCGAGGGCGACGTCCTCGGCCAGGCCCAGTCGGGCGCCCGCACCAGCCTCAGGATGCTCGCGGTCATCGAGGACGAGGAGATCATCGCGGAGGCCAGGCAGGAGGCGACGGCCGTGGTCGCGAACGACCCGGAGCTGACCCGCCTCCCGGCCCTGCGTACGGCACTGGACGCCCTCTTGGACGAGGAGCGGGAGCAGTACCTGGAAAAGGGCTGAGTGATACCCCTCAGGGGCGCGGGGAACCGCGCGACCAGCCACACTGATACCTGAAGCCGTCCACGACCAAGGACCACAGATGACCCGCGTGATCGCCGGCACAGCCGGCGGACGTCGACTCGCCGTACCCCCCGGCACCGGCACCCGCCCCACCTCCGACCGTGCACGCGAAGGCCTCTTCTCCACCTGGCAATCCCTCCTCGGCGGCCCCTTGGACGGCGAACGCGTCCTGGACCTCTACGCGGGATCAGGGGCCGTGGGCCTGGAGGCCCTGTCCCGGGGCGCGGGCCACGCCCTCCTGGTCGAGGCCGACGCGCGAGCGACGCGCACGGTCCGCGACAACGTGAGGTCCCTCGGACTCCCCGGTGCCGAGGTCAGGTCAGGCAAAGCGGAACAGATCATCCGCACGCCACCCCCCGGTGACCCGTACGACCTCGTCTTCCTCGACCCCCCGTACGCAGTCTCGGACGACGATCTTCGGGAGATCCTCCTCACACTCCGCACGGAAGGCTGGCTCACCGAAGAAGCCCTCGTCACCGTGGAGCGCAGCACCAGAGGCGGTGAATTCCGGTGGCCCGAGGGCTTCGAAGCCCTGCGGGCCCGACGCTACGGCGAGGGAACGTTTTGGTACGGTCGCGCCGCCTCTACGTGCGAAGACGCACGATGACCGGACCGGAGAGCGAGGGATCACAAGTGCGCCGCGCCGTCTGTCCCGGGTCGTTCGACCCGATCACCAACGGACACCTCGACATCATCTCCCGCGCCTCCAGGCTGTACGACGAGGTCTACGTCGCGGTGATGATCAACCAGGCCAAGAGAGGCCTGTTCGAGATCGAGGAGCGGATCGACCTGATCCGCCGGGTCACCGCCGAGTACGGCAACGTCCGCGTGGAGGCCTTCCACGGCCTGCTCGTCGACTTCTGCAAGCAGCGCGAGATCCCCGCCATCGTCAAGGGCCTGCGCGCGGTGAGCGACTTCGACTACGAGCTGCAGATGGCCCAGATGAACAACGGCCTCTCGGGTGTGGAGACCCTCTTCATCCCCACCAACCCCACCTACAGCTTCCTGTCGTCCTCCCTGGTCAAGGAGGTCGCGACCTGGGGCGGAGACGTCTCCCACCTGGTGCCCGCGGAGGTCCTCGAGGCTCTCACGGAGCGCCTGCGGAAGGACTGAGCGCGCCCCGGGCGCACCGCGGGGGCCTGACCCCCCGTCACCCGGTGTTCCCCGGGGACCGCGTGGCCGTACAGTCGTCCCGTCCGTCTCCAACGCATCTGTAGAGAGTGGCGAGCACACGGTGGACGTGCAGAAGAAGCTCGACGAGATCGTCTCCGCGGTCTCCGGCGCCCGGTCCATGCCCATGTCGGCCTCGTGCGTGGTCAACCGCGCCGAACTGCTCGCGATGCTGGAGGAGGTGCGCGCGGCGCTGCCCGACTCCCTCGCCCAGGCCGAGGAGCTGATCGGCGGCCGTGAGCAGATGGTCGAGCAGGCCCGCCAGGAGGCCCAGCGGATCATCGAGAGCGCGCACGCCGAGCGCGGATCGCTGATCTCCGGAACCGAGGTGGCCCGCCGCTCCCAGGCCGAGGCCGACCGGATCCTCGCCGAGGCCCGCCAGGAGGCCGAGGAGATCCGCGCCGAGGCCGACGAGTACGTCGACTCCAAGCTCGCCAACTTCGAGGTCGTCCTCACCAAGACCCTCGGCTCCGTCGGCCGCGGCCGGGAGAAGCTCCTCGGTACCGGACCCGGCACCGACGAGCAGGGCTACGAGGACGAGGACGCCCCCGAGCGCAGCCACGACCCGGACACCCAGCGCCGTACCGCTGACGAGTACGTCGACGTCAAGCTCGGCGCTTTCGAGGCGGTCCTCGCCAAGACCCTGGAGGCCGTCGGCCGCGGCCGGCAGAAGCTGCACGGCCGGATCGCCACCGACGACCTCGGCGCTCTCGCCGACGACACGGGCACCGTCCAGCACTCCAGCGACGAGGACTACCTCGCCGACCTGGCCGCCCTCGCGGAGCAGAAGCCCCCGGCTGCGCGGCCCGCCGAGCAGCCGGACTACGCACAGCCGCAGCCGGCGTACGGCTACCAGGCGCACCCCGACCCCTACGGCGGCTACCCGCAGCAGGCCTACGCCGCCCAGCAGGACCCCTACGGCTACCCGCAGGCCGATCCGTACGCCTACCAGGGCTACGACCCCCAGCAGGCCGCCTACGACCCGAACCAGGCCCAGCAGCAGACGCAGCAGACGCACCAGGCCCAGCAGCAGGCGCAGCAGGCCCAGCAGGCGTACGCCCTCGACGAGACCAGCCTCTTCGACACCGGCATGATCAGCGCCGAGCAGCTGCGGGCCTACGAGCAGGGCCGCGGCAACGGCTGAGGGCCGGATTGGGCCGACAGCGAAAGGTCCAGTATCCTTGCTCTTCGGTCGCGCGTACGTCCGCGATCAACGCTGCCCGGAACACCGAAGGGCGGCGCCCCCCGAGCTCAGCAGACCGAAAGCAGGAATGGCCCTGAACGCCCGCCTCGACCACCGCAACCCCCTCGTGTTCGACACACACGAGCTGGGCCGGCGGCCTGGTGCGCTGCAGCGCCTGTCCCGCACGGTCGACGCTCCCAAGGACTTCGGTATCAAGGGAGTCATCGGAGTGCCGGAAGGCGCCCCGGTGGAGCTCGAACTCCGTCTGGAGTCGGTCATGGAAGGGGTGCTCGTCACAGGCACCGCCCGTGCCGGGGCCGAGGGGGAGTGCGTAAGGTGTCTGGAGCCGCTGGAGCTCGAGCTCGAAGCGGAATTCCAGGAGATGTTCTCGTACCCTGACGCCGACGACCGGGGCCGCGTGATCGCGGAACCGGGCGACGACGCCGAGGACGACGAGGACAGGCTCTTCCTCGAGGACGGCTTGTTCGACCTCGAGCCCGTGCTGCGTGATGCGGTGGTGCTCGCACTGCCGATGCAGCCGGTGTGCCAGGAAGACTGCCCTGGTCTGTGTGCCGATTGCGGCGCACGGCTGGCGGACGACCCGGACCACCACCACGACGCCGTCGACATCCGTTGGGCGGCATTGCAGGGACTCGCCGGCACCATGCAGGACGGCGAGAAGGACGAGATGAGCGGCGCCGAAGCGGGCGTCGACGAGAAGCAGGAGAAGTAGCCGTGGCTGTTCCGAAGCGGAAGATGTCGCGCAGCAACACGCGCCACCGCCGGTCGCAGTGGAAGGCTGCGGTCCCCACCCTGGTTGCGTGCGAGCGCTGCCACGAGCCCAAGCAGCAGCACATCGCGTGCCCGTCGTGCGGCACTTACAACAAGCGCCAGGTCCTCGAGGTCTGAGCGGCTGGTGAGAGGCACTGTGTCCACGCCTAAGAACAAGTCCTCCCGTGTGAGCGGGAGTGCTCCGGCGGACAACCAGGCCTCGTCCCACACGCTTCTGGAAGGGCGGCTCGGCTACAAGGTCGAGTCCGCCCTTCTGGTGCGAGCGCTGACCCACCGGTCGTACGCATACGAGAACGGCGGTCTGCCGACCAACGAGCGCCTGGAGTTCCTCGGGGACTCCGTCCTCGGCCTCGTGGTCACGGACACGCTGTACCGCACCCACCCCGATCTGCCCGAGGGCCAGCTGGCCAAGCTCCGGGCAGCGGTGGTGAACTCGCGTGCGCTCGCCGAGGTGGGCCGCGGGCTCGACCTGGGCTCCTTCATCCGGCTCGGCCGCGGTGAAGAGGGCACGGGCGGGCGGGACAAGGCGTCCATCCTCGCCGACACCCTGGAAGCGGTGATCGGCGCGGTCTATCTCGACCAGGGCCTGGACTCGGCGGCGGAGCTGGTGCACCGCCTGTTCGACCCCCTGATCGAAAAGTCCTCGAACCTCGGAGCCGGCCTGGACTGGAAGACCAGTCTCCAGGAGCTCACCGCGACCGAAGGACTCGGCGTTCCCGAGTACCTGGTCACGGAGACCGGCCCCGACCACGAGAAGACCTTCACTGCTGCCGCCCGCGTCGGAGGCGTCTCGTACGGCACCGGCACCGGCCGCAGCAAGAAGGAGGCGGAGCAGCAGGCCGCCGAGTCCGCGTGGCGGTCCATCCGGGCCGCGGCGGACGAGCGCGCCAAGGCGGCCAAGGACGCCGAGGCGACGCAGACGGCCGCGGCTCATGCCGCCCACGCGGCCGTCGACGGCAGCAGCGTCGACGGCTGACGGTCCGGTCGCCGTCACCGGCGGCCGGCACAGCACAGCGCACCCGAGCGCCCGCCCCTGCCCGGGGGCGGGCGCTCCGGTCATCCGCAGGTTTGTGACGGGGGACCCCCATGCCCGAGTTGCCCGAGGTCGAGGTCGTACGGCGCGGACTTCAGCGGTGGGTCGCCCACCGGACCGTCGCCGAGGCCGAGGTGCTGCACCCGCGCGCGGTGCGCCGCCACCTCGCGGGCGCCGACGACTTCGCGCACCGCCTGAAGGGCCACCGCATCGGCGTCCCGAGCCGCCGCGGCAAGTACCTGTGGCTGCCCCTGGAGGACACGGACCAGTCGATCCTGGCCCACCTCGGCATGAGCGGTCAGCTGCTGGTCCAGCCGCGCACGGCCCCGGACGAGAAGCACCTGCGCATCCGCGTCCGCTTCACCGACGCCCTGGACACCGAACTCCGCTTCGTCGACCAGCGCACCTTCGGTGGCCTGTCGTTGCACGACAACACCCCCGACGGCCTGCCCGACGTCATCGCGCACATCGCCCGTGACCCGCTCGACCCGCTCTTCGACGACGAGGCCTTCCACCGGGCGCTGCGCCGCAAGCGGTCCACGATCAAACGCGCCCTGCTCGACCAGTCGCTGATCAGCGGCGTCGGCAACATCTACGCGGACGAGGCTCTGTGGCGCTCCCGCCTTCACTACGAGCGCCCTACCGCGACCTTCACCCGCCCGCGCACGCTGCTGCTCCTCGGCCATGTCCGGGACGTGATGAACGCCGCCCTGGCCGTGGGCGGCACCAGCTTCGACAGCCTGTACGTCAACGTCAACGGCGAGTCGGGCTACTTCGACCGGTCGCTCGACGCGTACGGCCGGGAGGGCCTGCCGTGCCGGCGCTGCGGCACGCCGATGCGGCGACGGCCCTGGATGAACCGGTCGAGCTACTTCTGCCCGAAGTGTCAGCGGGCGCCGCGGGTCGCGTCGTAACGCTCGCGTGCCGCGAGCACGTCGTCCATCTGCTCCTCCACGAAGTGGATGAGGTTCAGCAGCCGCTCGGCGACCCCCCGCCCCAGCGGGGTCAGTTCGTAATCGACGCGGGGCGGGTTGGTCAGCTGTGCCTCGCGGTGTACCAGGCCGTCGCGCTCCAGGGCGTGCAGCGTCTGGGACAGCATCTTCTCGCTGACGCCGTCGACGCGGCGGCGCAGCTCGTTGAAGCGCAGCGAGCCCTCGTACAGGGCGCCGAGGGTGAGTCCGCCCCAGCGGCCCGTGACGTGCTCCAGCGTGCCGCGCGAGGGGCAGGCCTTGGCGAACACGTTGTACGGGAGGTCGTCCAGCTCCTCCGTGAGCTCCTGGGTGGTGGTCATACGGCAAGCCTACGCCAGCGCAGCGCTAACCGACAGGTTGCACTTACTGCAAGTTAGCGCCTGTGTTCGGCCTCGGCCTGTGCGGGGCTGGGGCAGCAACACCGGATCCGAGCACGAACCGGCACCGTCTGTCGGTGTCTTCACCGGCGCCGCCGCCCGGGTGTGGCGACTGGGGCCTAGTAGCCGAAGTTCTGCGTCCACCAGGGGCCGCCGGAACCGAACTCGACACCGACGCCCAGCGTCTTGAAGTCGCAGTTCAGTATGTTCGCGCGGTGGCCGGGGCTGTTCATCCAGGCGTCCATCACGGCCGCGGCGTCGGCCTGGCCGCGGGCTATGTTCTCGCCACCGAGGTTGGATATCCCGGCCTTCTCGGCCCGGTCCCACGGCGTCCGGCCGTCCGGGTCGGTGTGGTCGAAGAAGCCCCGCGCCGCCATGTCCTCGCTGTAGTTCTGGGCGAGGGCGGTCAGGGCGCTGTTCGCGGCGACCGGGCTGCAGCCCACCTTGGCCCGCTCCTCGTTCACGAGCGCGAGCACCTGGGCCGCGGCGGCGGACTCGCCGGAGAGGGCGGCGGAGGCGCTGGGCTTCCTCGGCGCCTTCGTGGCCGTACGGGAGGGCGTGCTGTCCGGCTTCTCGCTGGGGGTGGTCTCGCTGGGGGTGGCCGCCGGCTTCTTCTTCTCCGGCGTCTTCTCCGGTGTCTTGTCCGCCTTCTCCGGTGTCTTCGTCGGCGCGGCCGACGACTTCGAGGCGGACGGTGACGGCGAGGCGGAGCGTTCGGC
Organism: Streptomyces sp. NPDC002788; assembly: GCF_053592115.1. Classification (NCBI taxonomy): domain Bacteria; kingdom Bacillati; phylum Actinomycetota; class Actinomycetes; order Kitasatosporales; family Streptomycetaceae; genus Streptomyces; species Streptomyces sp. NPDC002788. The sequence continues at coordinate 157,999 of NZ_JBSFVB010000007.1, forward strand.
GTCCCGGCTGGTGGGCGCACCGTCCCGGCCGTCGGCGCTGCCGGAGGTGCCGCCCTGCTCGATCGGCGTGTTCGTCGGAGTGTCCCCGGCCTGCACCTTGTCGGCGCCGCTGTTGCCGCCCAGCTGGTAGTTCTCGAGGCCGGGCACCGCGCCCGTGGCGACCGCGACCGTGCCGAGCGCCACCGCGGCGGACACGCCGAGCAGCCCGGTGCGCATCGGCCGCGCGGTCTTCTTCCGGCGGCGGTGCGCGCCCACGCGGCGGGCGCCGCCGTCGGGCGTGTAGCCGTCGAGGGAGCCGTCGCCCGTGAAGCCGTCGCTCGCGAAGACGGCCGTCTCCTCGAAGCGGTCCCCCGCTGCGGACGCATCCGCTCCGAACAGGTACGCCTCGCTCTCGGCGTAGGTGCCGGCGTACGCCTCCGGGTTCAGATAGGGCGCGATGCCCATGGTCGGGGCGTCATCCACGGTGGAGTGTCGCGGGTCGTGGCCCTCCACGAAGCCGTCGGCTTGGGTGAACCCCGTGGCGCGGCTCTCGGCGGCGCGGCCGGCGGCGGAGCGTCGGTGGCGTCCCATGTCCTGGCCTTCCTCGTCCTGGCGGTCGACTCGTCCTCGAGATCAACACCAAACTCACTCGATCGTGTGAGTTTCATATGAGATTCGTTGAGGGGGGACGGTACCGCATGGCGCAAGTGGAGGAAGTGCCCGGAGGGAGTCCCGACGGTTAGGTTGCAGTCATGAGCGAGGAAGTGCGACTGGTCGCCTGGGTGCGTGGACGCGTCCAAGGTGTGGGTTTCCGCTGGTTCACTCGGGCCAAGGCGCTGGAGATCGGCGGCCTGAGTGGCTTTGCTCTCAATTTGGGCGACGGGCGGGTCCAAGTGGTCGCCGAGGGCGCGCGCGAGGGATGTGAGGGGCTGCTGCAGTGGCTCCAGGGGGACGACACGCCCGGCCGCGTGGACGGCGTCACCGAGATCTGGGACACACCTCGCGGCGGCTACGACGGCTTCGCCATCCGCTGACCCCGCACCGTCGGGCGGCCCCGGTGGTCGCCCGCGGGCATGCCCCGGGCGGCCGCCCGGGACGGAAACTTGCTGGTGGTTGCCAAGAATCACTTGCCTTGGCAGACTCCAGGCGCAAGGATGATCGCCACGCCCTGAGGGCCCCGCTGAAGCCGCCGCGCCGCCGTTGAAGGCCGTGTGCGCCCGGGCCACCCGCCAATACGGGGCGTGATCGTGTTGACCGTCAAACTTTTTGGTGAGACGCTGAAAGCACCCCGCGCACCTTAGCTGTTTGGCATGGCTGAACGGCAGCACAACTCCAGGCCCTGCCCAGACCGCGGGTGCGAATCCCTCACGACCCACACCGCATCGGTCGGTCACTCATTGTGGAGGACCATCCATCATGGCAAAGGCGCTTCTCGGTTACGTCGGCGGCTCCGACCCTCGACTCCTCGCCGAGATGCGACGGCTCCAGCAGCGCGTCCAGGACCTGGAATCCGAGCTCGTACGGATCCAGGCGGAGAACGAGGCGCTGACGGCTGCCGCTTCTCACGACAGGATCATGGAGAGCGTTGACGCACACCAGGCGGAGCCTGCGCTCACCTGATCACTGCACCGCTCCACAACGGCAAGCAGTGGTCGGGCCGCCCGTCACAACCGCCAAGTTGTCAGAAGTGCAAGGGACGCCATCGGCGTCCCTTCTTTCTTTCCCCCGCGCATCCTTTCACCGTCTTTAACGTCTGGTGTGCCCTGCGCGATCAGTGGCGAAACCGTGGGTTCATGGAGTGAGACGGACCCGGGCGGTAGAGTCCGGCGGCGTGCACCTCAAGGCCCTGACCCTTCGCGGGTTCAAGTCGTTCGCCTCGGCTACCACCCTCCGGTTCGAACCGGGGATCACGTGCGTCGTCGGACCGAACGGCTCGGGCAAGTCCAACGTCGTCGACGCGCTCAGCTGGGTGATGGGCGAGCAGGGCGCCAAGTCGCTGCGCGGCGGCAAGATGGAGGACGTCATCTTCGCCGGCACCACCGGCCGCCCGCCCCTGGGCCGCGCCGAGGTGTCCCTGACCATCGACAACTCCGACGGGGCCCTGCCCATCGAGTACGCCGAGGTCACCATCACGCGGATCATGTTCCGCAACGGCGGCAGCGAGTACCAGATCAACGGCGACACCTGCCGCCTGCTGGACATCCAGGAGCTCCTCTCCGATTCAGGCATCGGCCGCGAGATGCATGTCATCGTCGGGCAGGGCCAGCTGGACTCCGTGCTGCACGCCGACCCCATGGGCCGGCGCGCCTTCATCGAGGAGGCCGCCGGCGTCCTCAAGCACCGCAGGCGCAAGGAGAAGGCGCTGCGGAAGCTGGACGCGATGCAGGCCAACCTCGCGCGCGTGCAGGACCTCACCGACGAACTCAGGCGGCAGCTCAAGCCCCTCGGCCGCCAGGCCGCCGTCGCCCGCAGGGCCGCCGTCATCCAGGCCGACCTGCGCGACGCCCGTCTGCGCCTCCTCGCCGACGACCTCGTCCGGCTCCGGGAAGCCCTCAAGGCCGAGGTCGCCGACGAGGCAGCGCTGAAGGAGCGCAAGGAGTCCGCCGAGCAGGAACTGCGCAAGGCGCTCCAGCGCGAGGCCCTCCTGGAGGACGAGGTACGGCAGCTCACTCCGCGGCTCCAGCGTGCCCAGCAGACCTGGTACGAGCTCTCCCAGCTCGCCGAACGCGTACGGGGCACGATCTCGCTGGCCGACGCCCGCGTGAAGAGCGCCACCTCCGCGCCCCCCGAGGAGCGGCGCGGTCGCGACCCCGAGGACATGGAGCGCGAGGCCGCCCGCATCCGCGAGCAGGAGGCCGAGCTGGAGGCGGCCCTGGAGGCCGCCGAGCGCGCGCTGGAGGACACGGTCGCCCACCGCGCCCAGCTGGAGCGCGAACTGGCCCAGGAGGAACGCCGCCTCAAGGACGCCGCCCGCGCCATCGCCGACCGCCGCGAGGGACTGGCCCGGCTCAGCGGCCAGGTGAACGCGGCCCGTTCCCGCGCCGCCTCCGCCCAGGCCGAGATCGAACGCCTGGCCGCCGCCCGCGACGAGGCGCAGGAACGTGCCGACGCCGCCCGGGAGGAGTACGAGACCCTCAAGGCCGAGGTCGACGGCATCGACGCCGGCGACGCCGAGCTCGCCGAACGGCACGAGGCCGCGAAGCAGCAGCTCACCGAGGCCGAGGCCGACCTCACGGCTGCACGCGAGGCGACCACGGCGGCGGAACGCAAGCGCGCCGCCACGCAGGCCCGCCACGAGGCCCTGGCGCTGGGCCTGCGCCGCAAGGACGGCACCGGGATACTGCTCACTGCGAAGGACCGCCTCTCCGGCCTCCTCGGCCCGGCGGCGGAACTCCTGACGGTGACCCCGGGGCACGAGGTCTCCCTGGCCGCCGCGTTCGGTGTCGCCGCCGACGCGTTGGCCGTCACCAGCCCTTCGGCGGCCGCCGGCGCCATCCGCCTGCTGCGCAAAGGGGACGGAGGCCGCGCAACCCTGCTCCTCGCCGGAGCTCCCGACGACCTCCGGAGCGCGGGCAACCGCGCGACCAGCCCCCTCGGGCCCGTCGACACAGGTCACACCTTCGCCGCAGACCTGGTCCGCGGCCCTGACGACCTCATGCCGGCCGTACGCCGCCTCCTGCGAGGAATCGTCGTCGTCAGCACCCTCGAAGACGCCGAGGACCTCGTCTACGCCCACCCCGATCTCACGGCGGTGACGGCCGAGGGCGACCTCCTCGGCGCCCATTTCGCCCACGGCGGCTCCGCGGGCGTGCCGAGCCTCCTGGAAGTACAGGCCTCCGTCGACGAGGCCGCCGCCGAGCTGGAGGTGCTGGCCGTCCGCTGCGAGGAGCTCACCGAGGCCCAGGCCTCGGCCGTGGCACGGCGCGAGGAGTGCGCCGCGCTGGTCGAGGAGCTGGGGGAGCGGCGCCGGGCCGCCGACCGGGAGAAGTCCGCCGTCGCCCAGCAGCTCGGCCGGCTGGCCGGGCAGGCGCGGGGAGCGGCGGGGGAGGCCGAGCGGTCCACCGCCGCCGCGGCCCGGGCCCAGGAGGCCCTCGACAAGGCGCTCGACGAGGTCGAGGAACTCGCGGAGCGGCTCGCCGTCGCCGAGGAGATGCCGATCGAGGAGGAACCCGACACCGCCGTACGGGACCGGCTCGCCGCCGACGGAGCCAATGCCCGCCAGACGGAGATGGAGGCCCGCCTCCAGGCCCGTACGCACGAGGAGAGGGTCAAAGGGCTGGCTGGACGGGCCGACTCGCTGGACCGGGCCGCCCGGGCCGAACGCGAGGCGCGCGCGCGTGCCGAGCAGCGGCGGGCCCGGCTGCGGCACGAGGCGGCCGTCGCCGAGGCCGTCGGCTCGGGCGCCCGGCAGCTGCTCGCACACGTCGAGGTCTCCCTCGCCCGCGCCGACGCGGAGCGCACCGCCGCCGACGCCGCCAAAGCCCGCCGCGAACAGGAACTCGCCCGCGCCCGCACCGAGGGGCGCGATCTCAAGGCCGAACTCGACAAGTTGACGGATTCGGTCCACCGAGGCGAGGTACTCGGCGCCGAGAAGCGGCTGCGGATCGAGCAGCTGGAGACCAAGGCGCTGGAGGAGCTGGGTGTCGAACCGGCGGGGCTGGTGGCGGAGTACGGACCGCACCAGCTCGTGCCGCCCTCGCCCCCCGCCGAGGGCGAGGAGCTGCCGGAGGACCCGGAGCACCCGCGCAACCGGCCCAGGCCGTTCGTCCGGGCCGAACAGGAGAAGCGCCTCAAGGCCGCCGAGCGTGCCTACCAGCAGCTCGGCAAGGTGAACCCGCTCGCCTTGGAGGAGTTCGCGGCGCTGGAGGAACGACACCAGTTCCTCAGCGAGCAGCTCGAGGACCTGAAGAAGACACGGGCGGACCTCCTGCAGGTGGTGAAGGAGGTCGACGAGCGCGTCGAGCAGGTCTTCACCGAGGCCTACCGGGACACGGCCCGGGAGTTCGAGGGCGTCTTCAGCCGGTTGTTCCCCGGTGGTGAGGGGCGGCTGGTGCTGACCGACCCCGACAACATGCTCACCACGGGCGTGGACGTCGAGGCCCGTCCGCCGGGCAAGAAGGTCAAGCGGCTGTCGCTGCTTTCGGGCGGGGAGCGGTCGCTGACCGCTGTGGCGATGCTCGTGTCGATCTTCAAGGCGCGGCCCAGCCCGTTCTACGTCATGGACGAGGTCGAGGCCGCCCTCGACGACACCAACCTCCAGCGGCTCATCCGGATCATGCAGGAGCTGCAGGAAGCCTCCCAGCTGATCGTGATCACCCACCAGAAGCGCACGATGGAGGTCGCCGACGCGCTCTACGGCGTCTCGATGCAGGGCGACGGTGTGTCGAAGGTCATCTCCCAGCGCCTCCGCTAGGTGAGTGCGCTCTACACCGGTCTCACCTGCGCCCTCTCGGTGACTTCAATACTTGAACACATCGCCCTCACATCCTGCCTGGATTCACAGGAGTCGGGCTCTTGACTTCGAAACTTGAAGGCATAGTCTCGGCAACGTTCCTTTTACCTTCAGGTACCTTCAGGTGGCACCTTGAAGGGCTGACCCCCCTCCGGCAGCGTTGCCGGTGGCCCGAGGAGTACACGTGACCAGCACAGCGCAGGCATCCAAGTCAGGAGCCGGGACGGCTCAGCCCGATCATCTCGGGCACGTCATCTTCATCGCGGCGGCGGCCGCGATGGGCGGGTTCCTCTTCGGCTACGACAGTTCCGTGATCAACGGCGCCGTGGAGGCCATCCGCGACCGCTACGACGTCGGCTCCGCCGCCCTCGCCCAGGTCATCGCCATCGCCCTCATCGGCTGCGCCATCGGTGCCGCGACCGCCGGCCGCATAGCCGACCGCATCGGCCGCATCCGGTGCATGCAGATCGCCGCGGTCCTCTTCACGATCAGCGCCGTCGGCTCCGCGCTGCCCTTCGCGCTGTGGGACCTCGCCTTCTGGCGCGTCGTCGGCGGTTTCGCCATCGGTATGGCCTCCGTGATCGGCCCGGCCTACATCGCCGAGGTCGCCCCGCCCGCCTACCGCGGCCGGCTCGGCTCCTTCCAGCAGGCCGCGATCGTCATCGGCATCGCCGTGTCGCAGCTGGTCAACTGGGGTCTGCTGAACGCCGCCGACGGCGACCAGCGCGGCAAGCTGATGGGCCTGGAGGCCTGGCAGGTCATGCTCGGCGTCATGGTCGTCCCGGCCGTCCTGTACGGCCTGCTCTCCTTCGCGATCCCCGAGTCCCCGCGCTTCCTCATCTCGGTCGGCAAGCACCAGCGCGCCCGGGAGATCCTCATCGAGGTAGAGGGCAAGGACGTCGACCTCGACGCCCGCGTCGCCGAGATCGAGGGCGCCATGAAGAGCGAGCACAAGTCGAGCTTCAAGGACCTGCTCGGCGGCAGCTTCTTCTTCAAGCCGATCGTCTGGATCGGTATCGGCCTGTCGGTCTTCCAGCAGTTCGTCGGCATCAACGTCGCGTTCTACTACTCCTCGACGCTGTGGCAGTCGGTCGGGGTCGACCCGACGGACTCCTTCCTCTACTCCTTCACCACGTCGATCATCAACATCGTCGGCACCGTCATCGCGATGATCTTCGTCGACCGCATCGGCCGCCGGCCGCTCGCGATCATCGGCTCGGTCGGCATGGTCGTCGGCCTGGCTCTGGAGGCCTGGGCGTTCTCGTACCACCTCGTCGACGGCAAGCTGCCGGCCACGCAGGGCTGGATCGCCCTGATCGCCGCGCATCTCTTCGTCCTCTTCTTCGCCCTGTCCTGGGGTGTGGTCGTCTGGGTCATGCTCGGCGAGATGTTCCCCAACCGGCTCCGCGCCGCCGCGCTGGGCGTGGCCGCCGCCGCGCAGTGGATCGCCAACTGGGCCATCACCGCGAGCTTCCCGTCGCTGGCCGACTGGAACCTCTCCGCGACGTACGTGATCTACACGGCCTTCGCCGCGCTCTCCATCCCGTTCGTCCTGAAGTTCGTCAAGGAGACGAAGGGCAAGACCCTGGAGGAGATGGGCTGAGCCCGTCCCACCCGCTCGGGGAGAAGGGCCAAACAGTCCCCGCTGCCCCTCTCCCCGTAATCCGCCGCCGCCCCGGTTCGGCCACTGCCCGAGCCGGGGCGGCGGTGCGTTGTCCCACCGGATCAGGACGCCGGCGCCGTCTTCCAGGGCGCGCAGGGCCGTCGCCTCGATGTTCCGCAGCCGTGACCCGAGCTGGTCCCGGCGCTCGGTGATCCCGCGCCCAGGACCGGTCCGGGTTCTCGGACGCATGTGGCAGGGCGTCTCGTCGGCGGGCATCATGACCCGGCCCTCGGTGCCGTACTCGGCGAGCCGCTCCTTGTAGTACGCCGCCAGCTCCGGCAGGTGGGCGCTCGGGAAGAACGGCGGGCCGAGGCGGGCAGCGGCCCGGGAGGAGCCGCCGACCAGGAGCAGGGGGTGGGGCTCGGTGAACGGGCGCGGGGTGATCCGGACCGTTCGGCCCTGGTAGGAGAAGGGCTCACTCGGCCACGCCTCCAGCAGCGTCTTCAGCAGCTCGTCCTGGAGCCGCTCGCGCCGGGCGAAGCCCACGCCGAACTGGTCGTACGCCTCGGGCCGGTGTCAGATCCCGGTGACCGTCACCAGCCGACGACCGTTCAGCCGGCCCAGCACCGCGATCCCCTCGGCCGGCCGCAGCGGGTCGTGCGGCGGGCCGGTGACCGCCGAGACGGTCACCGCGACACGCCGGGTCGCGCCGAGGACGGCCGCGAAGGGGGCGACGGGAGCCAACTGCTCTCGGCGCCGTGGTGCTCCTCCGTCTGCACCGTCGTGACGCCCCGGTCGTCGGGTCAGGCGGTCGTCTCCAGGGCCGCCCGGTACCGGGCGCCGAGCGCGACTGGACCTGCCCCGGGAGCGACGAGGTTGAATACGACCGTGACGGGCGTGGAACCTCTTCCCTTCGCCGGGTGGGTGTCCCGGGGGCGTTGGCTGACGGGACATCAGGCATCCAGGGGTGTGGTGATCCCGGCGGCCCTCGGCTCTTCGGGGCGGTGCAAGCAGGGTGACCCGGGGCCCCATGACTGATACTGGACGCGTTATGGACATCGTCATCCTTGCTGTAGTCATCGCCGTGGTCGTGCTCGGCGCGCTCGGCGGGCTCATCGTCGGCAGCCGGCGCAAGAAGCAGCTGCCCCCGCCCCCGCCCGCGGCGCCCGACATCACCGCCCCACCGGCCGAGCCGCACGTCGGCGACGAGGCCGAGACGCTGCGGGAGGAACCGCGGCGCACGATAGAGGAGGTGGATCTTCCGGACGGCTCGGCTCCGGTCGTCGTCGAGGAGCCGCCCGCCGAAGCTCCCGAGATCGAGATCCCGGAGCCCACCGCGGGTCGCCTGGTCCGGCTGCGGACCCGGCTCTCTCGCTCACAGAACGCCCTCGGCAAGGGTCTGCTGACCCTGCTGTCCCGCGAGCACCTCGACGAGGACACGTGGGAGGAGATCGAGGACACGCTGCTCACCGCCGACGTCGGCGTGCAGCCCACCCAGGAGCTGGTCGAGCGGCTGCGTGAGCGCGTCAAGGTGCTCGGCACCCGCACGCCCGAGGAGCTGCGCACCCTGCTGCGCGAGGAACTCGTCACCCTGGTCGGCCGCGACATGGACCGCGTGGTCAAGACCGAGCCGGAGGACCGCAAGCCCGGCATCGTGATGGTCGTCGGCGTCAACGGCACCGGCAAGACCACCACCACCGGCAAGCTCGCCCGCGTCCTGGTCGCCGACGGCCAGAGCGTGGTCCTCGGCGCCGCCGACACCTTCCGGGCCGCCGCGGCCGACCAGCTCCAGACCTGGGGCGAGCGCGTCGGCGCCTACACCGTGCGCGGACCGGAGGGCGGCGACCCCGCCTCCGTCGCCTTCGACGCGGTCAAGGAGGGCAAGGAGATGGGCGCGAACGTCGTGCTCATCGACACCGCCGGCCGCCTGCACACCAAGACCGGCCTCATGGACGAGCTCGGCAAGGTCAAGCGGGTCGTGGAGAAACACGCCCCGGTCGACGAGGTGCTGCTGGTTCTCGATGCCACCACCGGTCAGAACGGTCTGGTCCAGGCCCGGGTCTTCGCCGAGGTCGTCGACATCACCGGCATCGTCCTCACCAAACTGGACGGCACGGCCAAGGGCGGCATCGTGGTCGCGGTCCAGCGGGAACTGGGCGTACCGGTCAAGCTGGTCGGGCTGGGCGAGGGCGCGGACGACCTGGCGCCGTTCGAGCCGGAGGCGTTCGTTGACGCCCTTATCGGGGAGTGAGATCGGCACCTGCCGAGGAACGACCCTGCGAAAGTCCGTACGTGCGGAAGAAGCGCCCGCCCCCGAGGTGCAGTCGGGGCCGGGCGCTTCGCTGTGGACGTGGCTATGACAGGCCCTGGGCCCGCGACCGGTGCGCCACATACGCCAGCGTGCCGAGCACCAGGCGGGCCTCCGGCGGGCGGGACGCCGAGTCCAGGGCGGGGGAGCGCAGCCAGCGCACCGGGCCGAGGCCGCCGCGGTCGGAGGGCGGTGCCGTGATGTGCGTGCCGGGGCCGAGGCCGCACAGGTCGAGGGCGGCCGGGTCGTCCCAGCCCATGCGGTAGAGCAGGCCGGGCAGATCGGCGGCGGCACCGGGGGCGACGAAGAAGTGGGCGCGGCCGTCCGGGGTCGCCGCGACCGGGCCGACGGGCAGGCCCATGCGCTCCAGCCGGGCCAGGGCGCGGCAGCCGGCGGCCTCGGCCACCTCGATGACGTCGAACGCCCGGCCGACCGGCAGCATCACCGAGGCGCCGGGGAACTCGGCCCAGATCTCGGTCACGTCGTCCAGCGTCGCACCGGCGGGGAGCACCGGCGCGAAGTCCAGCGGATGCGCGCCCGGTGCCGGACAGTCACCGCGGCCGCAGGAGCAGGCGCCCGCCGACGCCCGGGCGCCCGGCACCACGTCCCAGCCCCACAGCCCGGTGTACTCGGCCACGGCCGTGCAGTCCGACGTGCGGCGGCGGCGCGAGCCGGTCCGGATCTCGCGCATGCCGCGGCTGATGCCGATCGTGAAACCCATGCCCCCTCCAACGGTCCGACGCACCGGTGGTTACGCAGCGGACGCGATGCGTGACTCTCTGTTCCCACCTTCCCCGCGGTGGTCGCTTCACTCAGCGCCCGGGAGTACCCAGGGTGGTGCGCCTGGCGGCGCGCGCCCTCGAACGCAACGCTGCACCTCCTCCTGGTGTGCTGTGTCAAGTGAATCGCGGGGAGGCGTACGTGAGTTCATTCGAAGGGGTGGCGAATGGTGGCGTTTCCGTGTGAGCCGTGGCTGGACGGGTGATCGCAGGATTACTTTGTGTGCACGAGTCCCGGGGGCGCATGCACTCGTGAGTATGCCGGAGGCAAGTCGTCCTTCCGTTCGGAGGGTGGCAAGGGCCGGACGGGCGGCCGTACGAACCGGCATGCTGATAGGGCTTGGCGCATTCGGCGGCAAGTGGTCTCAGGGATGGGGGCGTTTCCAGTGAGCGGCAACGGCGGAAGCGGGACGAACGCTGCGAGCGCGACGCACACTGACAAGCGCCCGAACGAGCTGCTCGCCTCCTGGTTCGTGCGAAGCGGCTGGTCCAAGGGCGAGCTCGCCCGCCAGGTCAACCGCCGGGCACGCCAGTTGGGCGCCAACCACATCTCCACCGACACCTCGCGCGTGCGCCGCTGGCTCGACGGCGAGAACCCGCGCGAGCCGATCCCCCGGATCCTCTCCGAGCTGTTCTCGGAGCGCTTCGGCCTCGTCGTCTCCGTCGAGGACCTGGGGCTGCGCACCGCGCGCCAGTCACCTTCCGCGACCGGCGTCGACCTGCCGTGGACGGGCCCGCAGACGGTGGCCCTGCTCAGCGAGTTCTCGCGCAGCGACCTGATGCTGGCGCGGCGCGGCTTCCTCGGGAGCTCGCTGGCCCTGTCTGCGGGCCCGGCCCTCATCGAGCCCATGCAGCGCTGGCTCGTCCCCTCGCCCCCGGCTCCGCGGGCGGAAGCCGACCCCGCCGGTTCCGGGCGGGCCCGCGGCCGGCTCTCCAAGCCGGAGCTGGACCTCCTGGAGACCACGACCGTGATGTTCCGGCAGTGGGACGCCCAGTGCGGCGGCGGTCTGCGCCGCAAGGCGGTCGTCGGGCAGCTGCACGAGGTGACCGACCTGCTCCAGGAGCCCCAGCCCGAGGCCACCACCCGGCGGCTGTTCAAGGTCGCCGCCGAACTCGCCGAGCTGGCCGGCTGGATGTCGTACGACATCGGGCTCCAGCCGACAGCGCAGAAGTACTTCGTCCTCGCGCTGCACGCCGCCAAGGAGGCCGGCGACCGGCCCCTCGGGTCCTATGTGCTGTCCAGCATGAGCCGGCAGATGATCCACCTCGGCCGGCCCGACGACGCGCTGGAGCTGATCCATCTCGCCCAGTACGGCAGCCGGGACTGCGCCAGCCCGCGCACCCAGTCGATGCTGTATGCGATGGAGGCCCGCGCCTACGCCAACATGGGCCAGCCCGGCAAGTGCAAGCGGGCGGTCCGGATGGCCGAGGACACCTTCGCCGAGGCCGACGAATGGGACGAGCCCGACCCCGACTGGATCCGCTTCTTCTCCGAGGCCGAGCTGTACGGCGAGAACTCGCACTCGTACCGGGACCTGGCCTATGTCGCCGGCCGCAGCCCGACGTACGCCTCGCTGGCCGAGCCCCTGATGAAGCGGGCCGTGAAGCTCTTCGCCGAGGACGACGAGCACCAGCGGTCGTACGCGCTGAACCTGATCGGCATGGCCACGGTGCACCTCCTGCAGCGCGAGCCCGAGCGGAGCACGGTCTTCGCCACCGAGGCCATGCAGGTCGCCAAGAAGGTCCGCTCCGAGCGCGTCAACACCCGTATCCGCAAGACGGTCGACACGGCCGCACGCGACTTCGGCGACCTCGGTGAGGTCGTCGACCTCACCGAGCGGCTCGCCGCCGAACTGCCCGAGACCGCCGAGGCGGTCTGACCAGCCGTACGACCGTGAACCCCGGCCGCGGCCGGCCCTCCCGAACTGCCCGACTCGGCTCCCCCCCACGCCAGGTCATCGGAAGGCCCGACCGCGGCCGGCCCGTGTTCTCCCAGGCTGCGAGGCCCGAGGTTGCGCCACGATAACGATCGGCGCGCCCGCGATCCGGTAGTTCATCTACGCGTAACACAGCACACGCCTTCGTCACGGCCGCGAAACAACGAGGGGCCTCGACCGAAACCGCGCTGCGTCAATCTCGTGGCGCATAACCGGCCCACCCCTCATTCCGCTCGAGGCTTCGCCCGCACGGGGCCGTACCAACGACGAGGAGACGCCGATGGCACCAGCCATCACCCTTGCCGCAGAAGCACCCAAGCTGTCTGCCGCCAACACAGGGTTCATGCTCATCTGTTCCGCCCTGGTGATGCTCATGACCCCGGGCCTGGCCTTCTTCTACGGAGGCATGGTCCGCGTCAAGAGCACCCTGAACATGCTGATGATGAGCTTCATCAGCCTGGGGATCGTCACCATCCTGTGGGTGCTGTACGGCTTCTCCATGGCGTTCGGCACCGACTCCGGCAGCCTCATCGGCTGGAACTCGGACTGGCTCGGCCTCAGCAAGATCGGCCTGACGGAGCTCTGGCCCGGCTACACCATCCCGGTGTTCGTCTTCATGGTCTTCCAGCTGATGTTCGCGATCATCACGCCCGCCCTGATCAGCGGTGCCCTCGCGGACCGTGTGAAGTTCAGCGCGTGGGCGCTGTTCATCACGCTGTGGGCCACGGTCGTGTACTTCCCCGTCGCGCACTGGGTGTGGGGCGCCGGTGGCTGGGCCTTCGAGCTGGGCGTGATCGACTTCGCCGGCGGTACGGCGGTCCACATCAACGCCGGTGCCGCCGCCCTCGGCGTGATCCTCGTCATCGGCAAGCGCGTCGGCTTCAAGAAGGACCCGATGCGCCCGCACAGCCTGCCGCTGGTCATGCTCGGCTCCGGTTTGCTGTGGTTCGGCTGGTTCGGATTCAACGCCGGCTCCTGGCTCGGCAACGACGACGGCGTGGGCGCGCTGATGTTCGTCAACACGCAGGTCGCCACCGCAGCGGCCATGCTGGCCTGGCTCATCTACGAGAAGATCCGCCACGGCGCCTTCACCACGCTGGGTGCCGCCTCCGGCGCGGTCGCGGGCCTGGTCGCCATCACCCCGGCGGGCGGCGCGGTCACCCCGCTCGGCGCCATCGCGGTCGGCGCCATCGCCGGTGTGCTGTGTGCCATGGCCGTCGGCCTGAAGTACAAGTTCGGCTACGACGACTCGCTCGACGTCGTCGGTGTCCACCTGGTCGGCGGTGTCGTCGGCTCCCTGCTGATCGGCTTCTTCGCCAGCGGCAAGGGCCAGTCCGAGGTCGAGGGCCTCTTCTACGGCGGCGGCCTGACCCAGTTCTGGAAGCAGTGCGCCGGTGTCTTCGCGGTGCTCGCCTACTCGCTGATCGTCTCCGCGATCCTCGCCTTCATCCTCGACAAGACCATGGGCATGAGGGTCCCCGAGGACGATGAGGTCGCCGGCATCGACCAGGCCGAGCACGCCGAGACCGCATACGACTTCAGCGGCGCCGGCGGCGGTGCCGCCAAGACGGCCGTCACGGCCCCGGTCGCCGCAGCGAGCAAGAAGGTGGACGCATGAAGCTCATCACCGCCGTCGTGAAGCCGCACCGGCTCGACGAGATCAAGGAGGCCCTGCAGGCCTTCGGAGTGCACGGCCTGACGGTCACCGAGGCCAGTGGCTACGGTCGTCAGCGGGGCCACACCGAGGTCTACCGCGGTGCCGAGTACACCGTCGACCTGGTCCCCAAGATCCGTATCGAGGTCCTGGTCGAGGACGACGACGCCGAGCAGCTGATCGAGGTCGTCGTCAAGGCGGCCCGCACCGGCAAGATCGGTGACGGCAAGGTCTGGTCCATCCCGGTCGATACGGCCGTACGGGTCCGGACCGGCGAGCGCGGTCCGGACGCGCTCTGAGGCAGGAAAACAGAACAGGAGTCGCTGGGTGACGGGTACGGACGTGCAGAAGGAAGCAGAAGACTCGGGACCCAGCGGCTACGCGGCGGCCCGGCTGCGTCTCCTCACCGAGGAGGCGCGGTCCGGGCCGCCGCGCCGTGCGGCCCTGGCCGAACTGACGGACGACTGGCTCACCGGCCTGTTCACCGCGGGCGCGCAAGGACTGCGGGGCGCCTCCCTGATCGCCGTCGGCGGCTACGGCCGCGGCGAGCTGTCGCCCCGCAGCGACCTCGACCTGCTCCTGCTGCACGACGGCAGTGATCCCAAGGCCGTGGCCGCCCTCGCCGACCGGCTCTGGTACCCCGTCTGGGACCTGGGCCTGGCCCTCGACCACTCCGTCCGCACGCCGGCCGAGGCCCGCAAGACCGCCGGTGAGGACCTCAAGGTGCAGCTCGGGCTGCTGGACGCCCGGCACATCGCCGGTGACCTGGGCCTGACGGCGGGGCTGCGTACGGCCGTGCTGGCCGACTGGCGCAACCAGGCGCCCAGGCGCCTCCCCGAACTCCAGGAGCTGTGCGCCGAGCGCGCCGAGCGCCAGGGCGAGTTGCAGTACCTGCTGGAGCCCGACCTGAAGGAGGCCCGCGGCGGGCTGCGGGACGCCACCGCCCTGCGGGCCGTCGCCGCCTCCTGGCTCGCCGACGCCCCGCGCGAGGGCCTCGCCGACGCCCGGCGCCGGCTCCTAGACGTACGGGACGCCCTGCACCTGGCCACCGGGCGGGCCACCGACCGGCTCGCCCTCCAGGAACAGGACCAGGTCGCCGCCGAACTCGGCCTGCTCGACGCGGACACGCTGCTGAGGCAGGTGTACGAGGCGGCGCGGGTCGTCTCGTACGCCAGTGACGTCACCTGGCGTGAAGTGGGACGCGTGCTGCGGTCGCGCTCCGTGCGGCCCCGGCTGCGCGCCATGCTGGGCGGCGGGAAGCCGACTGCCGAGCGTTCGCCGCTGGCGGAGGGCGTGGTGGAGCAGGACGGCGAGGTGGTGCTCGCGCGTGCGGCGCGCCCCGAGCGCGATCCCGTCCTGCCGTTGCGCGCCGCGGCCGCCGCCGCGCAGGCCGGGCTCCCGCTCTCCCTGCACGCCGTGCGGCGCCTGGCGGCCACCGTGCGCCCGGTGCCCACGCCCTGGCCCGCCGAGGCACGCGAACAGCTCGTCACCCTGCTGGGCTCCGGCCGCCCGACCATCGAGGTCTGGGAGGCGCTGGAGGCCGAAGGGCTGATCACGATGCTGCTGCCCGACTGGGAGCGGGTCCGCTGCCGGCCGCAGCGCAACGCCGTGCACCTGTGGACGGTCGACCGGCACCTCATCGAGACCGCGGTACGCGCGTCCGAGTTCACCCGCCGGGTCAGCCGGCCCGACCTGCTGCTGGTCGCCGCGCTGCTGCACGACATCGGCAAGGGCTGGCCCGGCGACCACTCGGTGGCCGGCGAGATCATCGCCCGGGACGTGGCCGCCCGTATCGGCTTCGACCACCACGACGTGACCGTCATCGCCACCCTCGTACGCCACCACCTGCTGCTCGTCGAGACGGCCACCCGGCGCGACCTGGAGGACCCGGCCACCGTGCGCTCGGTCGCCGAGGCCGTCGGCGCCCAGGGCACTCTGGAGCTGCTCCACGCGCTCACCGAGGCCGACGCCCTGGCGACCGGCCCGGCCGCCTGGTCGTCCTGGCGCGGATCGCTCGTCACCGACCTGGTCGAACGGGTCTCGGCGGTGCTCGCCGGGGACGACCCGGCCGAGCCCGAGGAGGCCGCGCCGACCGCCGAGCAGGAGCGCCTCGCCCTGGAGGCCGCCGCGACCGGCAGCCCCGTCCTCTCCCTGCGGGCCCAGACCGAGCCGCCCGCCGGACAGGAGCCGTCCGGCGACCCCGAGCCGCTCGGTGTGGAACTGCTCATCGCCGTCCCCGACCAGGCCGGGGTGCTGCCCGCGGTGGCCGGTGTCCTCGCCATGCACCGGCTGACCGTACGAACCGCGGAACTGCGGTCCCTGCACCTCCCGGACGGCGTCGACGGCTCCGTCCTGCTGCTGGACTGGCGGGTCGCCGCCGAGTACGGCTCCCTGCCGCAGGCCACCCGCCTGCGCGCGGACCTCGTCCGGGCCCTGGACGGCTCCCTGGACATCGCCGGTCGCCTCGCCGAACGGGACGCCGCCTATCCGCGCCGCCGGGGCGTGGTGCCCCCGCCGCCCCGCGTGTCGGTCCACCCGGCCGCCTCCCGGCTCGCCACGGTCATCGAGGTCCGCTCCCAGGACGCCCCGGGCCTGCTGTTCCGCATCGGCCGCGCCTTGGAGGACGCGAGCGTACGGGTGCGCAGCGCACACGTCTCCACGCTCGGCGCCAACGCCGTCGACGCCTTCTACGTGACCGGCCCGGAGGGCGCGCCGTTGCCCGGCGACGAGGCCGCGGCGGTGGCGCGGAAGCTGGAGGAGACACTGCGTGGGTGAGGCCGACCCGGCGACTTGTCACGCCGGGATACCCTGGAGGGCGATTCCCCAGTCTGTCTCCGACCCCGAGGACCGCGAGCGCCGTGTTCGATACTCTTTCCGATCGCCTCTCAGCGACCTTCAAGAACCTGCGCGGCAAGGGACGGCTCTCCGAGGCGGACATCGACGCCACGGCGCGCGAGATCCGGATCGCGCTCCTCGAGGCGGACGTGGCGCTGCCGGTCGTCCGTACGTTCATCAAGAACGTCAAGGAGCGTGCCCTCGGTGCCGAGGTCTCCAAGGCGCTGAACCCGGCCCAGCAGGTCCTCAAGATCGTCAACGACGAGCTGGTCACCATCCTCGGCGGCGAGACCCGGCGTCTTCGTTTCGCCAAGCAGCCGCCCACCGTGATCATGCTGGCCGGTCTCCAGGGTGCCGGTAAGACCACCCTCGCGGGCAAGCTCGGCCGGTGGCTGAAGGAGCAGGGCCACTCGCCGCTGCTGGTCGCCTGTGACCTCCAGCGCCCGAACGCCGTGAACCAGCTCAGCGTCGTCGCCGAGCGCGCCGGTGTCGCCGTCTACGCGCCCGAGCCGGGCAACGGTGTCGGCGACCCGGTCAAGGTCGCCAAGGACTCCATCGAGCACGCCAAGTCCAAGGTCCACGACATCGTCATCGTGGACACCGCCGGCCGCCTGGGCATCGACCAGGAGATGATGCAGCAGGCCGCGGACATCCGGGACGCGGTCAGCCCCGACGAGATCCTGTTCGTCGTCGACGCGATGATCGGTCAGGACGCCGTCAACACCGCCGAGGCCTTCCGCGACGGCGTCGGCTTCGACGGCGTGGTGCTCTCCAAGCTCGACGGTGACGCCCGCGGTGGTGCCGCCCTGTCGATCCGGCAGATCACCGGCAAGCCGATCATGTTCGCGTCGAACGGCGAGAAGCTCGACGACTTCGACGCCTTCCATCCTGACCGGATGGCCTCCCGCATCCTCGACATGGGTGACCTGCTCACCCTGATCGAGCAGGCGGAGAAGACGTTCAGCCAGGAAGAGGCCGAGAAGATGGCCTCCAAGCTGGCGTCCAAGAAGGGCCAGGACTTCACCCTGGACGACTTCCTGGCCCAGATGGAGCAGGTCCGCAAGATGGGCTCCATCTCCAAGCTGCTCGGCATGCTCCCGGGCATGGGCCAGATGAAGGACCAGATCCAGAACCTGGACGAGCGGGACGTCGACCGCACGGCGGCCATCATCAAGTCGATGACCCCGGGCGAGCGCCACGACCCGACGATCATCAACGGCTCACGCCGCGCCCGTATCGCGCGGGGTTCCGGAGTCGAGGTCAGCGCGGTGAAGAACCTGGTCGAGCGGTTCTTCGAGGCCCGCAAGATGATGTCCCGCATGGCCCAGGGCGGCGGCATGCCGGGGATGCCCGGGATGCCGGGCATGGGCGGCGGCCCCGGCCGGGCGAAGAAGAAGCAGAAGCAGGCCAAGGGCAAGCAGCGCTCCGGCAACCCGATGAAGCGCAAGCAGCAGGAGCAGGAGGCCGCCGCCCGCCGCGCGGCCGCCGCCGAGGGCGGCAACGCGTTCGGCCTGCCCCAGCAGGGCGCCAAGGACTTCGAGCTCCCCGACGAGTTCAAGAAGTTCATGGGCTGACACGGCCCGTTCAGTACGGCACAGAGGGCACCCCTCACCGAAGGGCTGCCCTCTGTCGCTTCGTACCGTCAGGCGTCGGCCGTCACGGAGTCCGGGCGATCAGGTAGCGGAACACGTTCGGCATCCACACCGTGCCGTCCTGGCGCTGGTGGGGATGGAGCGCCTCCGTCAGCTCCTTGTCCACCTGTACCTGGTCCGTCGCCTTCGTCGCCGCGTCGAACAGGCCCGTCGACTTGAGGCCGCGTACCGCGCTGTCCACGTCCGCGTAGCCGAAGGGGCACGCCACTCGCCCGGAGCCGTCCGGCCTGAGCCCGGCTCGCTGGGCGACCTCCTCGAGATCGTCGCGGAGGGCGGGGCGCCAGCTGCCCGAGTTGCGCAGCGGCTCGGCCAGCTTCGTGGCCACCCGCATCACGGAGGTCGTGGCGCACCGCTCCGGCGGACCCCAGCCGGCCAGCACCACGGCCGCACCGCGCTCGGCGAGCGGTGTCGCCTCCGCGAGCAGCCCGCCCAGCCCCTCCGAGTCGCCCGCGAGGCACCCGATCGGCTCGAAGGCCGTCACCAGGGTGTACCCCGCGGCGCCCGGCTTCTCGGTGTCCCGGGGCGAGCCGTCGACCAGCCGGGTGTCCGGACGCGTGCGCGTGCCGGGTGCCTCTGGCCGTAGTCGCTCCCGTG
Organism: Streptomyces sp. NPDC002788; assembly: GCF_053592115.1. Taxonomy (NCBI): domain Bacteria; kingdom Bacillati; phylum Actinomycetota; class Actinomycetes; order Kitasatosporales; family Streptomycetaceae; genus Streptomyces; species Streptomyces sp. NPDC002788. Next base: position 176,792 of record NZ_JBSFVB010000007.1, read on the forward strand.
CCAGAGCCATTCTTTCGGGGGATGCGTCGACACCGGTGACCGCCGCTCCCCGGGCGGCGGCCATCAGCAGGGCGAGCCCGGAACCGCAGCCCAGGCCGAGCAGCCGCGTGGCGGGACCCACGTCCAGTCGCTCGTAGACGGCCTCATAGAGCGGTACCAGCATCCGCTCCTGGATCTCGGACCAGTCACGCGCGCGTGCACGCAAGTCCACGCGGGGTGCGGACCCCGCGTGTGGCAGGTGCTGCCGCACGAGCGTAGGTGTCATAAGTAAGCGCCCCAATCCGCCGAGAGTTGCCTCTTGCCCGATTCCATGGCCCCCGTGACAGTGCGCTCGCACTACCCCCGTATGCCAGGAAACTCCCCCCTCGACCTGTCGTCCAGTGGAATGCGGCAGGGCTTGTGAGTTGTCATGTGCCTATGGCGAGATTTCACATCCCGGCAATCCGGACCCGTACCATCTCGCCATGGCCAAGGCACCCGTTCTCACCCCCCAGGCGGTCGATTTCCCGCGCTGGTACCAGGATTTGATCACCAAGGCGGAGCTCGCAGACAACGGTCCGGTGCGCGGCACCATGGTCATCCGACCGTACGGGTACGGGCTGTGGGAGCGGATGCAGGCGGAGATGGACGCCCGCATCAAGGAGACGGGCACCCAGAACGCGTACTTCCCCCTGCTGATCCCCCAGTCGTACCTGACCAAGGAAGCGGACCACGTCGAGGGCTTCGCGCCCGAGCTGGCCGTGGTCACCCACGGCGGCGGCAAGGAGCTCGAAGAGCCGGCCGTGGTCCGTCCCACCTCCGAGATGATCATCAACGAGTACTTCTCGAAGTGGGTGCAGAGCTACCGCGACCTGCCGCTGCTCATCAACCAGTGGGCGAATGTCGTGCGCTGGGAACTGCGGCCCCGCCTGTTCCTGCGGACGTCCGAGTTCTTGTGGCAGGAGGGCCACACCGCGCACGCCACGTACGAGGAGGCGCGGGATTTCGCCGCGCACATCCACCGGCAGGTCTACGAGGACTTCATGCTGAACGTCCTCGCGATGGACGTCGTCCCCGGCCGCAAGACCGTGAAGGAGCGCTTCGCGGGCGCCGTCAACACCCTCACGCTCGAAGGCATGATGGGCGACGGCAAGGCCCTCCAGATGGCCACCAGCCATGAACTGGGCCAGAACTTCGCGAAGGCCTTCAACACGCAGTACTTGTCCAAGGACGGCAAGCAGGAACTGGTCTGGCAGACCTCCTGGGGCTCCACCACCCGCATGATCGGCGCCCTGGTGATGATGCACGGCGACGACAACGGCCTGCGCGTGCCGCCGCGGCTGGCGCAGATCCAGGCCGTGGTGCTCGCGATCAAGGGCGACGAGGCGGTTCTGGCCAAGGTCCGCGAGCTCGGTGACCGGCTGAAGGCGGCCGGTGTCCGCGTCCACGTCGACGACCGCACCGACACCCCCTTCGGCCGCCGCGCCGTCGACTGGGAGCTCAAGGGCGTCCCCGTGCGCATCGAGGTCGGACCGCGCGACCTGGAGAACGGCACCGCGATGCTGGCCCGCCGCATCCCGGGAGGCAAGGAGTCGGTCTCCCTGGACGCCCTGGTCGAGCTGCTGCCCAAGGTCCTCGAGGAGGACCAGGCGCTGCTGCTCGAGCAGTCCCGCCAGCGCCGGAAGTCCCGTACCACGGAGGTTTCGACGCCGAAGGAGGCCGTCGAGGCCGTCACCGCCGGCGGCTGGGCCCGCATCCCGTGGGGCGCGCTCGGCGAGGAGGGCGAGGCCGAGCTGGCCGATCACGCGGTGACCGTACGGTGTCTGGTCGCCGAGGACGGGTCGGTGCCGGACGACGGTGACGCACCCGGTAACGTCGCGGTCGTGGCACGCGCTTACTGACGCGCGGCACGCGCTTACCTAGGGGGCGCAAGGCGGCCGAAACGCCTCTTGCGTTTGCGTGAACCTCTACTGCCCCGGCGCGCCAAGACGTTCTACGCGCCGGGGCGTACGCGGGACTACGCACCACCTTGTGGTGAGCTGTGAGGCTTCTCCACAGATCAGCGCACCCGCCCTCGTCGGGACGCATGAGAGGCAACTGACGGGTACGTGCAAAATATTTGGGATGGCCCGGAATCGGAACACTGGGGCACCCCGGCTCGTTGTCATTACGTGAGCACGACACAGACACCACCTGTTCTCGCCGCAGAGCTGGCACAGGCGTGGGCCGACATTCAGCGGTACCACCCCGAGCTGCCCGACCTTGCCGCGCCAGAGTCCCTGATCGGGGAGTCGTCGTCCGCGTGCGGTCACGAGCTCTCCTTCGAGCGACTGCTCCATGAAGCAGTCCATGGCATCGCCGCCGCCCGCGGCGTCCGCGACACCTCCCGTGCCGGCCGCTACCACAACCGCAGATTCCTCGCGATCGCCGAGGAGCTGGGCCTGGACCACCCCGAGGAACCGCATCCCAGCAGCGGCTTCTCACTGGTCACGCTCACGCCCGAGGCGAAGCGCCGCTACCGCCCGACCATGGAGCGCCTCCAGCGCGCCCTGAAGGCCCACACCGCCGCGACCTCCTCCGACACCTCCCGCACCTTCCGGGGCCCGGCCGCCCGCCACGGCTCCTCCGGCGGCGGGGTACGCGTCAAGGCGGTCTGCGACTGCGGCCGTAACGTCCGCGTCGTCCCCTCGGTCCTCGCCCAGGCCCCGATCGTCTGCGGCGGCTGCGGCAAGCCGTTCCGGATCCCGGAGGTCGTGGGAGCGGTGGCCGGCTGACGTCCGGTACCGGCATCTCGTGGCTGCCGGTCGGGACGGACGCCGGGGCGGGTCGGCACCCGACGTACCTCACCTTCACGCCGGGTGCCGATGCGGCATGCCCGCACAGCGGCTCACACCCGGGCCCGGAGCGACCCGCCGGGTATGGCACAATGGCTAGCTGTACTCGACAGCCGCACAGGACCCCTCTCTCCTCCGGCTGACGCGTCCATCGGGCACTCGGGTACCGCAACCCCACGCGGCTTTTCTCGCCGTGCCCAACCACGTCAAATCCAGGAGAACCCACTCCCGTGGCAGTCAAGATCAAGCTGAAGCGTCTGGGCAAGATCCGTTCGCCTCACTACCGCATCGTCGTCGCCGACTCCCGCACCCGTCGTGACGGCCGTGCGATCGAGGAGATCGGCAAGTACCACCCGACGTACAACCCGTCGGTGATCGAGGTCGACGCCGAGCGTGTGGCGTACTGGCTCGGTGTCGGCGCCCAGCCGACCGAGCCCGTGATGGCCATCCTCAAGAAGACCGGCGACTGGCAGAAGTTCAAGGGCGAGCCCGCCCCGGCTCCGCTGCTGACGCAGCCCGAGAAGGCCGCGCGCCCGTCGTTCGAGGCCATCGGCGGTGACGACGAGGGCAAGGGTGAGGCGATCACCCAGAAGAAGAAGGCTGAGAAGAAGGACGAGGCCGCCGCTGAGTCCGCTTCGACCGAGGCCTGAGCATGCTCGAGGAGGCTCTCGAGCACCTCGTGAAGGGCATCGTCGACAACCCTGACGATGTGCAGGTCGCCTCGCGCGACCTGCGTCGCGGCCGCGTGCTCGAGGTCCGGGTCCACCCGGACGACCTCGGCAAGGTGATCGGCCGCAACGGCCGCACCGCACGCGCCCTGCGCACCGTAGTGGGCGCCATCGGCGGTCGCGGCATCCGTGTCGACCTCGTCGACGTGGACCACGTCCGCTGACGCTTAACGCGAACCGGCTCGGGCCGGGGAGGGCCTGAGGGCCGTCCCCGGCCCGCAGTCGTATGACAGGAGAATGGACACGTGCAGCTGGTAGTCGCACGGATCGGCCGTGCCCATGGCATCAAGGGTGAGGTCACCGTCGAGGTACGGACCGACGAGCCGGAGCTGAGGCTCGCCCCCGGCGCCGTACTCACCACCGATCCCGCATCCGCGGGACCGCTCACCATCGAGACGGGCCGCGTCCACAGCGGCCGCCTCCTGCTGCGCTTCGAGGGCGTCAGAGACCGCACCGGCGCCGAGGCCCTGCGCAACACCCTCCTGATCGCCGAGATCGACCCGGAGGAACTGCCCGAGGGCGAGGACGAGTACTACGACCACCAGCTCATCGACCTCGACGTGGTCACCGCCGACGGCACGGAGGTCGGGCGGATCACGGAGATCTCGCACCTGCCCACCCAGGACCTGTTCATCGTGGAGCGTCCCGACGGCAGCGAGGTGATGATCCCCTTCGTCGAGGAGATCGTCAGCGCGATCGACCTGGAGGAGCAGAAGGCCGTCATCACCCCGCCGCCGGGCCTGATCGACGACCGCGCCGAGATCGCCTCGAGCCGGGAAGACGTCTCCAGCCGGGAAGAGTCGTAATGCGCCTCGACGTCGTCACGATCTTCCCCGAGTACCTGGAACCGCTGAACGTCTCCCTCGTCGGCAAGGCACGCGCGCGTGGGCAGCTCAACGTCCACGTGCACGACCTGCGGTCCTGGACGTACGACCGGCACAACACCGTCGACGACACCCCGTACGGCGGCGGCCCCGGCATGGTCATGAAGACCGAGCCCTGGGGCGACGCCCTGGACTCCGTCCTGGCCGACGGCTACGAGAGCGGCTCCCGCCGACCCGCCCTCATCGTGCCCACCCCCAGCGGCCGCCCCTTCACTCAGGAACTCGCCGTCCACCTCTCCGAGCGCCCCTGGCTGATCTTCACGCCGGCGCGCTACGAGGGCATCGACCGCCGCGTCGTCGACGAGTACGCGACGCGGATGCCGGTTTACGAGGTGTCCATCGGCGACTACGTCCTGGCCGGCGGTGAGGCGGCCGTCCTCGTCGTCACCGAGGCCGTGGCGCGGCTGCTGCCGGGCGTGCTGGGCAACGCCGAGTCCCACCGGGACGACTCCTTCGCGCCCGGCGCCATGGCGAGCCTGCTGGAGGGGCCCGTCTACACCAAGCCGCCCGAGTGGCGCGGCCGGGACATCCCCGACGTGCTGCTCAGTGGCCACCACGGGAAGATCGCCCGCTGGCGCCGGGACGAGGCCCTGAAGCGCACCACCGCCCACCGGCCCGACCTCATCGAGCGGTGCGACCCCAAGGCCTTCGACAAGAAGGACCGCGAGATGCTCTCCATCCTGGGCTGGGCTCCCGACCCGGCGGGGGAGCCTTACGGCCGATTTTGGCGCAGGACCGACGGCGTGGAACAATAGCCAGCTGTTGTGCGTCCGTCCGGCGCGCGCCCCTGCCACAGGGGGAGACGACGCCCGTCCCGACCCGCACAGCCCTGATCCGAAACACCTAGTTTCCGTTGATGACCTGTGGCATCAGCGAAGAAAGCAGACGAAATGTCTCACCTGCTCGACACCGTCGACTCCGCGTCGCTGCGCAGCGACGTCCCCGCCTTCCGCCCGGGCGACACGGTCAACGTGCACGTCCGCGTCATCGAGGGCAACCGCTCCCGTGTGCAGCAGTTCAAGGGCGTCGTGATCCGCCGCCAGGGCTCCGGCGTCCGTGAGACCTTCACGGTCCGCAAGGTCTCCTTCTCCGTCGGCGTCGAGCGCACCTTCCCGGTGCACACCCCGATCGTGGAGAAGATCGAGCTCGTCACCAAGGGTGACGTCCGCCGCGCCAAGCTGTACTACCTGCGCGAGCTGCGCGGCAAGGCCGCGAAGATCAAGGAGAAGCGCGAGAACTGAGCGCTCTCCGGGGTTCACATCGGGGCCGGATAGCATCTGGCTCCGATGGACACCGAAGCACAGCACGCGGAACGCGACCGTTCCTCCCGCCCTTCCGATTCCGAGACGACCTCGGACTCCGCAGGGCCGGAGGAACGGTCGCGTTTCGCGTTGGTGGCGCGGGTCAGCGCCTGGGTCCCGGGCGGCCGGATCACCCTCGCCCTGCTGCTCTGCCTGCTGTTCCCGCTGCTGGTCAGCATGTTCGTGCTGCGGCCGTATCAGATCCCCAGCGGATCCATGGAACAGGGATTGAGGATCGGGGACCGGGTTCTCGTAAATAAGTTGGCGTACCGTTTCGGTGCCGAGCCGCAGCGGGGAGACATCGTCGTGTTCGACGGGACCGGGTACTTCGGGCACGCGGACTACATCAAGCGCGTTGTCGGCGTGGGGGGAGACCACGTGGTCTGCTGCGACCAGGAGGGGAGAATCCAGGTGAACGGCCGGCCGGTCGACGAGTCGGGCTTCCTGTACCCCGGCGACAGCCCGTCCGCGGTGCCCTTCGACGTCGTCGTGCCCGACGGCACCCTGTTCCTCCTCGGCGACCACCGCGGCGACTCCAGCGACTCCCGCGACCACCTCGGCTCGCCCGGCGGCGGCATGATCCCGGTCGGCGACGTGATCGGCCGCGCCGACTGGATCGTCTGGCCCTTCGGTCACGCCACCCGGCTCGACCGCCCCGGCGCCTACGCGCGCGTGCCCGCCTCCGCCGCCGGAAGGGCGGGCGCCCATGGGTAACCGCGGCAAACCGCGCGGCGCCCCCGCCAGCCCCGCGGACAATCTGCTGCCCACCGGCGCCCGGCGCGCCGCCGGGCCCTCCGGCGGCCGTACGCGTGCCGAACGGCGCAGGCTCCAGCGCAAGGTCAAACGGCGCCGCAGGCGCGGTGCCGTCAAGGAGATTCCCCTCCTCGTCGGCGTCGCCGTCCTGATAGCTCTCGTGCTGAAGACGTTCCTCGTCCAGGCCTTCGTCATCCCGTCGGGCTCCATGGAGCAGACGATCCAGATCGGCGACCGCGTCCTGGTCGACAAACTCACCCCGTGGTTCGGCTCCAAGCCGCAGCGCGGGGACGTCGTGGTGTTCAAGGACCCCGGCGGCTGGCTCCGGGACGAGCAGACCACCCCCAAGAAGGACGATCCCGTCGTCATCAAACAGGTCAAGGAAGGGCTCACCTTCATCGGCCTGCTGCCGTCCGACAACGAGAAGGACCTCATCAAAAGGGTCGTCGGTGTCGGTGGCGACCGCGTCAAGTGCTGCGACGCACAAGGGCGCGTGACCGTCAACGGCGTCCCCCTGAACGAGGACTACCTGTACCCAGGTGTCGCCCCTTCCGACACACCGTTCGACATCACCGTCCCCCCGGGGCGGTTGTGGGTGATGGGCGACCACCGCAACAACTCCGCGGACTCCCGCGCCCACCAGAACACCGGCTACGGCGGCACGGTCTCCGAGGACGAGGTCGTGGGCCGCGCCATGGTCATCGCCTGGCCCTTCGGGCACTGGACCACCCTCGAGGAACCGAACACCTACGCCTCCGTGTCCGACTCGGCCACCGGGTCGACCGCTGCTCCCGACCTGTCGCATAGGGTTGCCCCCTACGATTCGAACGGAACGAGTCAGCTCCCGACCCCTGCGGAACTCCCGCTCGTTATGGGAGTGGTGGGCCTGCACCGCGTATGGGGCAGGCGGCGGCACAGAGTAAGGAGTTGGCGTGGGGGATGTGGCGGTTGGCGCACGGTCCGGACACGACGGCGAGGAGCACCGCGGGAGCCCCGCGGAATCCGCCGTCCCGGCCGCGGACAGCGCCGTGACCTCCGGGAATGACTCCGGGGCAGCCGAGGACGACAGGGTGACAGGCGAGCACACGACAACCCAGGACCAAGGACCGGACGGTCCGGCCCGGACACCGAAGAAGCCGCGCTCCTTCTGGAAGGAGCTGCCCATCCTAATCGGTATCGCGCTGGTGCTGGCGCTGCTGATCAAGACCTTCCTGGTGCAGGCGTTCTCCATCCCCTCCGACTCGATGCAGAACACCCTCCAGCAGGGTGACCGCGTCCTGGTCGACAAACTCACCCCCTGGTTCGGCTCCGAGCCCGAGCGCGGCGAGGTCGTCGTCTTCCACGACCCGGACAACTGGCTGGCGGGCGAGCCGACGGCGGACCCCAACGCCCTGCAGACGTTCCTCAGCTGGATCGGCCTCATGCCGTCCGCGGAGGAGAAGGACCTGATCAAGCGCGTCATCGGCGTCGGCGGTGACACGATCGAGTGCAACGGCACCGGCCCGCTGACGGTCAACGGCAAGGCGCTGGACGAGCGGTCGTACGTCTACGCCGGAAACACGCCGTGCAGCAACGACGAGCAGGGCGGCCAGTTCAAGGTCAAGGTCCCCAAGGGCTACATCTGGGTCATGGGCGACCACCGGCAGAACTCGCGGGACTCCCGCTACAACCAGGCGGACAAGCACCACGGCATGGTCCCGGTGAAGGACGTCGTCGGCCGCGCCATCGTCATCGCCTGGCCGATCAACCGCTGGGACACCCTGCCGGTGCCGGACACTTTCGACCAGCCCGGGCTGAACGCGCAGCCGGCCGCCGCGGACCTGCCGGTGGCGCCGCAGGGCCTGGCGCTCGTCAGCGTGGTGCCGGTGGTGCTGTGGCGGCGCCGGAAGCAGTGATCCCGACCATGGGCTGACCCCGGCCGGTACCCCCGGGTAGGGTGCGGACCCATGGGTGGCGAGAGCATGACGCACACGGCCCCGCGCAGCGGCGGCACGGGGACGGGCCCGGTGGGCAGCCGGACCGGACAGCGATTGTCCGGACTGGCCGTCGCACTGGGCCTTGTGCTGTTCCTCGGCGGTTTCGCCTGGGGAGCGGTGGTCTACCGGCCGTACACCGTGCCCACCAGCTCCATGACACCGACGATCGACGCGGGCGACCGCATCCTGGCGCAGCGCGTCGACGGCGACGAGGTGCGCCGCGGCGACGTCGTCGTCTTCCAGGACGCGACCTGGGCCAACGCGCCCATGGTCAAGCGCGTGGTCGCCGTCGGCGGCGACACGGTCTCCTGCTGCCAGGACGGCAAGCTCAAGGTCAACGGCAAGAAGATCGACGAAACGTACCTGCCCAAGGGCACACCGGCGGAGATGAGCAACTTCCCGACCGTGACCGTCCCCGAGGGCCGTCTCTTCCTGCTCGGCGACGAACGCGGCAACTCGGTGGACTCCACCGCCCACCTGACCGACGCCGCGAGCGGCACGGTGGCCCGCTCCGCCGTGGACGCACGCGTGGACGCCGTCGTCTGGCCCATGAAGGGCATGCTGGAGCGCCCCACCGGCTTCGCGCCGCTCGGCGCCCTCTCCTCGCCCGGGCCGCTGCGCACGATCACCGTCCTGGTGATCGCCGGCGCCGTGCTCGTCCTGGGCGGAGGCGCCCACGGCCCGATCGCCAAGCGCCGGGCCCAGCGGGCGACCGCGGAGCCCGCGGGTGCCCACTGAGGCCGTGAGCGCCGGTCAGGACACCCACGAGGGCGGGCTGCGCAAGGTCGCCCGGATCGTGCTGCTCGACCCGCAGGAGCGCATCCTGCTGCTGCACGGGCACGAACCGGACGATCCGGCCGACGACTGGTGGTTCACCCCCGGCGGCGGTGTGGAGGGCGACGAGACCCGTGAACAGGCCGCCCTGCGGGAACTCGCCGAGGAGACGGGCATCACCGAGGTCGATCTCGGCCCGGTGCTGTGGCGGCGGAGGTGCTCCTTCCCGTTCGCGGGGCGCCGCTGGGACCAGGACGAGTGGTACTACCTGGCCCGTACGACGCGGACGGAGATCCAGGCCGCAGGGCTGACCGAGCTGGAACGGCGCAGCGTCGCCGGAGCGCGCTGGTGGACGTGTCCGGAACTGAGCCGGGCACATGAGACGGTGTATCCGACCAGACTCGCCGGGCTGCTGCGCACGCTGCTCGACGAAGGTCCCCCGCCCAGGCCTGTGATCCTTGACCCGGAAATCGTCTAGGGGCCCACGGGACTGGCGCACAATGGGGGGATCGCACGGCTGAAGGGGAACATGCCATGAGCGCCGAGGACCTCGAGAAGTACGAGACCGAGATGGAGCTGAAGCTCTACCGGGAGTACCGCGATGTCGTCGGTCTGTTCAAATACGTGATCGAGACGGAGCGGCGCTTCTACCTGACCAACGACTATGAGATGCAGGTGCACTCGGTCCAGGGCGAGGTGTTCTTCGAGGTCTCCATGGCGGACGCCTGGGTGTGGGACATGTATCGGCCGGCGCGCTTCGTGAAGCAGGTCCGAGTCCTGACGTTCAAGGACGTGAACATCGAGGAGCTCAACAAGAGCGACCTCGAACTGCCGAGCGGGTGACGAGGTTATCCACAAAGGCTGAGCTGTCCACCAAGATCCACTCCCCGGGGACGGCTGCGTGATCGTTGGCGCCGGAGGTGGTGCCGACATGAACGCACGCAGTGCGATGGGCAGGTACGGAGAGAGCCTGGCCGCCCGACGGCTGGCGGAGGCCGGTCTGACGGTCCTGGAGCGCAACTGGCGCTCGGGCCGGAGCGGCGAGATCGACATCGTGGCCAGGGACGGGGACGTCCTGGTCGTCTGCGAGGTGAAGACCCGCAGGGAGAGCCCCTTCGAGCACCCGATGGCGGCCGTGACCCCGCAGAAGGCGGAGCGGCTGCGGGATCTCGCCGAGCGCTGGATCCAGTCCCACGGGGGCGCCCCGCCCGGCGGGGTCCGCATCGACCTGGTCGGCGTGCTGCTTCCGGCCCGCGGCGCCGCCGTGGTCGAGCACGTGCGGGGGGTGGCCTGATGGCCTTCGCCCGTACGTGTTCGGTGGCGCTGGTGGGTGTCGAGGGCGTGGTCGTCGAGGTCCAGGCCGACCTCGAACCCGGTATCGCGGCCTTCACACTGGTGGGGCTGCCCGACAAGAGCCTGACGGAGAGCCGCGACCGCGTCCGCGCCGCGGTCGTCAACTCGGGCGCGGCCTGGCCGCAGAAGAAACTCACGGTCGGTCTGAGCCCGGCCTCCGTCCCCAAGTCCGGCAGCGGCTTCGACCTGGCCGTCGCCGCAGCGGTCCTCGGCGCGGCGGAACGCATCGACCCGCGGGTCCTCGCCGACATCGTGATGATCGGGGAGCTCGGCTTGGACGGGCGGGTGCGGCCGGTGCGAGGGGTGCTGCCCGCGGTGCTGGCGGCGGCGGACGCGGGATATGAGCAGGTGGTGGTGCCGGAGTGTGCCGCCGCCGAGGCGTCTCTCGTGCCCGAGGTGTCCGTACTGGGCGTCCGCAGTCTGCGGCAGCTGATCGCCATCCTCGCCGACGAACCCGTGCCCGACGAGGAGCCGGACGAGCAGGGCCGCCCGGATCCCCTCCTCGCCGGACTGCGCATGCCGGGAACGGGCGCGGCCACGGGCATGCACAGCGTCGGCGCGGCTGAGCACGACCACGGCCACGACCTGGCGGACGTCGTGGGGCAGACCTCGGCGCGCACGGCTGTGGAAGTGGCCGCGGCGGGCGGGCACCACCTCTTCCTCGAGGGGCCACCAGGTGCCGGCAAGACGATGCTCGCGGAGCGGCTGCCGGCCATCCTGCCGCGACTCGGCCGGCAGGAGTCGCTCGAGGTCACCGCAGTGCACTCGGTGGCGGGCCTGCTGCCCCCGGGAAAGCCGTTGATCGATGTCGCCCCGTACTGCGCCCCGCACCACTCGGCCACCATGCAGGCACTCGTCGGCGGCGGCGGGGGCGTCGCGCGTCCCGGCGCGGTGTCGCTGTCCCATCGCGGGGTGTTGTTCTTGGACGAAACGCCCGAATTCAGCGGCCAGGCCCTGGACGCGCTGCGGCAGCCGCTGGAAGCCGGGCATGTCGTGATCGCGCGCAGTGCGGGCGTCGTGCGCTTCCCGGCGAAGTTCCTGATGGTGCTCGCGGCCAACCCCTGCCCGTGCGGCCGGTTCTCGCAGCGGGACGACCTGTGCGAGTGCCCGCCCTCGGCGATCCGCCGCTACCAGGCCAGGCTCTCCGGCCCACTGCTCGACCGCGTCGACCTGCGCGTCGAGGTGGACCGCGTCACCCGCACCGAGCTGACCGCCTGCGGCGCCCGGGGCGAATCCACCGCGACGGTGGCCGACCGGGTGCGGGCAGCTCGGGAGCGGGCTCTGGAGCGCCTCGCAGGCACCCCCTGGTGCACGAACAGCGAAGTGCCCGGCCGTGAGCTGCGCAACCGCTGGTACGCCATGCCCGGCGCGATGGACGAGGCCGAGCGGAACCTCGAGCGGGGCGTTCTGACCGCCCGCGGCCTCGACCGCGTCCTGCGGGTGGCCTGGACGGTCGCCGATCTCGTCGGCCACGACCGCCCCGACGCGACGGACGTGGCCCTCGCGCTCCAGCTGCGCACGGGAGTGCCGCGGGGCGTCCCCATGGCCATCGGGGCCATCACGTGAGCGCCGTCGAGGAACCGGACGACGAGCTGCTCGGCCGTGTCTTCCTCACCCGTGTCATCGAACCCGGCGACGAGGCCGGTGGCCGGTGGGTGCGGGAGTTCGGGGTCGCGGAAGTGGCGCGGCGCTTGGGGGAAGGCGGGGCGGCTCTGCCCGGGGTGAGCGGCAAGCGGTGGACGGGGCTGGTGGCCAGGGCCGGGGTCGCCCGGCCGCGACGGGATCTGGAGGTCGCCCGGGAGGCCGGGGTGCGGTTCGTGTGCCCCGGGGACGCGGAGTGGCCGGGGCAGCTCGACGACCTCGGGGATGCCCGGCCCCTCGGGCTGTGGGTGCGCGGGCGGGCCAGCCTGCGGATGTGGGCGCTGAAGTCGGTGGCTGTCGTCGGGGCCCGGGCCTGCACGGAGTACGGGGCCCACATGGCCGCCACCCTCGCCGCCGGTCTCGCCGAGCAGGGCTGGGTCGTGGTGTCGGGAGGCGCCTACGGAGTCGACGGCGCAGCCCATCGCGGGGCCCTCGGGGCCGGCGGTGCCACCGTCGCCGTCCTCGCCTGCGGTGTCGACCGGCCCTACCCCCGCGGGCACACCCAGCTGATCGGCAGAATCGCCGAACAGGGTCTGGTAATCGGGGAGTTGCCGCCCGGCGAACATCCGACGCCCAGCCGGTTCATCCTGCGGAACAGGGTGATCGCGGCGCTCACCCGCGGCACCGTGGTCGTCGAGGCCGCCCACCGCAGTGGCTCCCTGGTCACGGGGAGGGCGGCACAGCGCCTCGGCCGGCACACGATGGGCGTGCCGGGCCCGGCCACCAGCGGGCTGTCCGCCGGGGTGCATGAACTGCTGCGCGGCGAGGCGGCCCTGGTCACCGACGCCGCCGATGTCGTCGAACTGGTCGGCGACATCGGGCAACTGGCCCCCGAGAGGCGCGGTCCCGTCCTGCCCCGGGACCTGCTGGAACCGGGCTCCCGGCAGGTGCTCGCCGCGCTCCCGGCCCGCAGGGCCGCCGGGCCGGACGAGATCGCGCGCCGCGCACAGACCGCTCCGGACGACGCGATCGCGAGACTGTACGAACTCCGAGCACTCGGTTACGTCGAACGACACGGCGACGGTTGGAAGTTGACACGCCAGGCGGTGATGTCGGTCCGCGAAGGTCGCGAACCGTGTTGACCGCCTGTGTTCGGCCGTCCGGGGGATCCTCGACACCCCTTGGAAAAATACCCAGTTGGGGTTCTCGGGTTGTCACACCGAGCGACCGCGACGCCCGTCGGGGCGCCCTGAGGAACATATCTGCGCCCGCCTCGACCTCCGGGCTTCGCGCACCGCGACACCGCAGTCACGCTACGCTCACGAGGATCCCGACACGGACTGGCAACTCGACATCAGACAGACAGCTCACCCCAGCAGCACCACTGCGCAGAACGGCACAAGGCGACGAATGCCCCAGCACACCTCCGGGTCCGACCGGGCGGCGATCCCCCCAGCCGCCCGTGACGGTGGCAGCGTACGGCCGCCCGCTCCCTCGACGCTCGACGAGCTGTGGCGGTCGTACAAGGCGACGGGGGACGAGCGGCTGCGTGAGCAGCTGATCCTGCACTACTCGCCGCTTGTGAAGTACGTCGCGGGGCGGGTCAGCGTGGGCCTGCCGTCCAACGTGGAGCAGGCGGACTTCGTCTCGTCCGGGGTGTTCGGGCTGATCGACGCGATCGAGAAGTTCGACATCGACCGGGAGATCAAGTTCGAGACATACGCGATCACCCGGATCCGCGGCGCGATGATCGACGAACTGCGGGCGCTGGACTGGATCCCCCGCTCGGTGCGGCAGAAGGCTCGCAACGTGGAGCGGGCGTACGCCACGCTGGAGGCCCGGCTGCGGCGGACTCCGACGGAGGGTGAGGTGGCCTCCGAGATGGGCATCGCGGTCGAGGACCTCCACGCGGTGTTCAGCCAGTTGTCGCTGGCCAACGTGGTGGCCCTGGAGGAGCTGCTGCACGGCGGCGGGGCCGAGGGCGGCGACGGACTGAGCGTCATGGACACGCTGGAGGACACCGCCGCTGACAACCCTGTGGAGGTCGCCGAGGACCGGGAGTTGCGGAGGTTCCTGGCCCGTGCGATCAACACGCTGCCCGACCGTGAGAAGACCGTGGTCACGCTGTACTACTACGAGGGCCTCACCCTGGCCGAGATCGGAAACGTGCTCGGTGTGACCGAGAGCCGGGTCAGTCAGATCCACACCAAGTCGGTCCTGCAACTGAGAGCGAAACTGGCGAGCTTCGGCCGCTGAACCGGCGGAATGACGTCGGGCCGGCAGGAGCCACTCCCGCAGGGCGGGAGGCGTCCGTAGAGTGGTTGACGTGCCAAGGATTCGAGCGGCCTCCGTGGCCGAGCACCGGTCGATGCAGCGAGCCGCCCTGCTGGACGCGGCTCGTTCCTTGTTGTCCGAGGGCGGTACGGAGGCGCTGACCTTCCCGGCCCTCGCCGAGCGGACGGGCCTCGCGCGGTCGAGCGTCTACGAGTACTTCCGGTCCCGGGCGGCCGTGGTCGAAGAGTTGTGCGAGGTCGACTTCCCGGTCTGGGCGGCCGAGGTGGCGGCCGCGATGGAGCGGGCGGAGACGCCCGAGGCCAAGGTCGGGGCCTATGTGCGGCAGCAGCTGGAGCTGGTCGGGGACCGGCGCCACCGGGCCGTGGTCGCGATCTCGGCCAGCGAGCTCGACGCGGGGGCCCGGGAGAAGATCCGGGCGGCGCACGGCGGGCTGGTCGCGATGATCGTCGAGGCGCTGGGAGAGCTGGGGCACGAGCAGCCTCGGCTCGCGGCGATGCTCGTGCAGGGGGTTGTGGACGCGGCCGTGCGGCGGATCGAGCTCGGGGCCGCCGAGGAGCCCGGCGCGATCAAACAGGCGGCTGTGTCGATGGCGCTGCGGGGTGTGCGGGGTTGAGGCCGCCGGGGCGGTGCGCAGCGAGGCGGGGCCGGGTTCCGCTGCGCCCACCCTCCCCAGGCTCTCCACTGCGCTCGAGCCGGGCCGACCCAGCTCGCCCGGGAAGCGCGACTGTCCGGAGCTGGACAGGCCCGTAGACCGGCAACAGTCGCGACGGGCCCCGGTGGAGCAGCCACGGTGGCAGCAAGGACAGTGGATTCAGGTACGTCTCGCCCCGGCGCAGGCCCCAGTGCACACACGTTCCCGTGCAATGTGAGCCCCTCGCGTCGACCGTGCCGATCACCTCGCCCGGTGCGACGTCCGCACCCTCCTTCACCGTCGCCGTCACCGGTTCGTACGTCGTGCGCAGCGGTGGATCGCCGGTCTCCGTGAGGTCCACCGAGACCACCCCCTTGCCGGCCACTCGGCCCGCGAAAGCCACCCGGCCGGCGGCCACCGCCCTTACCGGAGCTCCCGGCGGTGCCGCCAGGTCCACGCCCCGGTGGCCCGGGCCGTACACCGTCGCCGGGGGCTCCCAGGCGCGCAGGACCCGGGGGCGTAAGCCGACCGGCCACGCGCGTCCCACCGTCGGCACGGTGGCGTCCGCGACCGGTGAGCCGGCGGCGAACAGGGGCGGTGGCGGGGCCATCAGGGCCGTCACCGTCAGGACCAGCAGCAGGGCCGACCGCGTGATCACGCGCACACATCGCTTCGCTCGCATGCGGAAAATCGTCCCGGAACGCCCCCGACTCCGCCCGTGGCTGTGGACAACCGCCCGGTTGTGGACAACGGCGTCACCCGGTGCCCCGCGGGTCCCGTACACTTCTGGTGGCGATCCGGGTCACCGGGTCGACTTCGCACGCCCCGATACGACGGCCGGAAACGGTTCGTATCAGCGCCCCTCGGTCCCTCGTGGCACGGCGCGCAGCGGGCGTCAGGCGCGGAAGCCGTCCGGCATCCGCGGCACAACCGAGAAATTCAAGGAGATACGGCCATGGCCGTCGTCACGATGCGGGAGCTGCTGGAGAGCGGCGTCCACTTCGGTCACCAGACCCGCCGTTGGAACCCGAAGATGAAGCGCTTCATCTTCACCGAGCGCAACGGCATCTACATCATCGACCTGCTCCAGTCGCTGTCGTACATCGACCGCGCCTTCGAGTTCGTCAAGGAGACCGTCGCCCATGGCGGCACGGTCATGTTCGTCGGCACCAAGAAGCAGGCGCAGGAGGCCATCGCCGAGCAGGCCACCCGCGTCGGCATGCCCTACGTCAACCAGCGCTGGCTGGGCGGCATGCTCACCAACTTCTCGACCGTCTACAAGCGTCTGCAGCGCCTCAAGGAGCTCGAGCAGATCGACTTCGAGGACGTCGCCGCGTCCGGTCTGACCAAGAAGGAGCTTCTCGTGCTCTCGCGCGAGAAGGCCAAGCTGGAGAAGACCCTCGGCGGTATCCGCGAGATGCAGAAGGTGCCCAGCGCCGTCTGGATCGTGGACACCAAGAAGGAGCACATCGCCGTTGGTGAGGCCCGGAAGCTGAACATTCCGGTCGTCGCGATCCTCGACACCAACTGCGACCCCGACGAGGTCGACTACAAGATCCCGGGCAACGACGACGCGATCCGCTCCGTCACCCTGCTCACCCGCGTCATCGCCGACGCCGTCGCCGAGGGTCTCATCGCCCGCAGCGGTGTCGCCACCGAGGGCAAGGGCGAGAAGGCCGCGGGCGAGCCGCTGGCCGAGTGGGAGCGCGACCTGCTCGAGGGCGAGAAGAAGGCCGACGAGGCCGCCCCCGCCGCTGAGGCCGCTCCGGCCGCCGAGGCTGCTCCGGCCGCTGAGGCCGCCCCCGCCGCCGAGGCCGAGGCCGAGAAGCCGGCCGAGGGCGAGAAGGCCGTCGAGGCCGAGCAGGCCTGACCCGTCAGTCCGAGGTGACGGCGGGAGCGGTACGGCATCACCAGCGCCTTCGGCGCGGTGAAGTCCGCTCCCGCCGTTCACCCGTAGGTCAGCGGAAGGACAGCGTCCCCCGGCTTCATGGGGCACATCCGCAGATCTTCGATCTTCCAGACTTCGAGAGAGATTCACAGACTCATGGCGAACTACACCGCCGCCGACGTCAAGAAGCTCCGTGAGCTCACGGGCGCCGGCATGATGGACTGCAAGAAGGCGCTGGACGAGGCCGAGGGCAACGTCGAGAAGGCCGTCGAGGCGCTCCGCATCAAGGGCCAGAAGGGCGTCGCCAAGCGCGAGGGCCGTTCCGCCGAGAACGGTGCCGTCGTCTCGATCATCGCCGACGACAACTCCTCCGGTGTCATCGTCGAGCTGAAGTGCGAGACGGACTTCGTCGCCAAGGGCGAGAAGTTCCAGGCCGTGGCCACCGCCATCGCCGAGCACGTCGCCAAGACCTCCCCGGCCGACCTGGAGGCGCTGCTCGCCTCCGAGATCGAGGCCGGCAAGACCGTCCAGGCGTTCGTGGACGAGGCCAACGCCAACCTGGGCGAGAAGATCGTCCTGGACCGCTTCGCGCAGTTCGCCGACGGCTACGTCACGGCGTACATGCACCGCACGATGCCCGACCTGCCCCCGCAGATCGGTGTCCTCGTCGAGCTGGACAAGCCGAACGCGGAGATCGCCAAGGGCGTCGCCCAGCACATCGCCGCCTTCGCGCCGAAGTACCTCTCCAAGGAGGACGTCCCGGCCGAGGTCGTCGAGTCCGAGCGCCGCGTCGCCGAGGAGACCACCCGCGCCGAGGGCAAGCCCGAGGCCGCCCTGCCGAAGATCGTCGAGGGTCGCCTCAACGGCTTCTTCAAGGACGCCACGCTGCTCGGCCAGCCGTACGCGCTCGACAACAAGAAGTCCGTCCAGAAGATCCTGGACGAGGCCGGTGTCACCCTGAAGCGCTTCACGCGTATCAAGGTCGGCATCTGAGTCCGTACCGCGACCGACGCGCGACCCCGATAGGGTCGACAGCAGTCGTCCGCGTGCGCCGTCACAGGGGTGACGGACGACAGCAGATCTGACGAGGAGGCCATTGCCGTATGGGATGCGAAACACGCCCCACCGGCAATGGCCTTCTTCGCATGTGCAACACGTGAAAGAGGCGGGATCCCCCATGACCACCAAGGCCCAGAAGAGCGACGACGGCAAAGTACGCGGCCGGTTTCTGCTGAAGCTGTCCGGAGAGGCCTTCTCCGGCGGTGGGGGCCTGGGCGTCGACCCCGACGTGGTGCACAAGATCGCCCGCGAGATCGCGGCCGTCGTGCGCGACGGTGCGCAGATCGCGGTCGTCATCGGCGGCGGCAACTTCTTCCGCGGTGCCGAGCTCCAGCAGCGCGGCATGGACCGGGCCCGCTCCGACTACATGGGCATGCTCGGCACCGTCATGAACTGCCTCGCTCTCCAGGACTTCCTGGAGAAGGTGGGGGTGGACTGCCGGGTGCAGACCGCCATCACCATGGGCCAGGTCGCCGAGCCGTACATCCCGCTGCGCGCCGTACGGCACCTGGAGAAGGGCCGCGTGGTCATCTTCGGCGCCGGTATGGGCATGCCGTACTTCTCCACCGACACCACCGCCGCCCAGCGCGCCCTGGAGATCGACGCCGAGGCCCTGCTGATGGGGAAGAACGGCGTGGACGGGGTCTACGATTCCGACCCGAAGACCAACCCGGACGCGGTGAAGTTCGACCACCTCGGGTACGGCGAGGTCATCACCCGCGATCTGAAGGTCGCTGACGCCACAGCCGTGACGCTGTGCCGCGACAACAAGCTCCCGATCGTGGTCTTCGAGCTGCTGGCGGAGGGCAACATCGGGCGAGCCGTCAAGGGTGAGAAGATCGGCACGCTGGTGGGGGACCCCGGCAGCCGGGACTGAGTCCCCGAGAACAACCCCGTCCGGGGGACGGACGGGACGGAGCCGGGCCGGGGGATGGACAATGTCCCGCCGGTCGGGAACCGTGCAGAAGAAGACGCGACGCAGCCGGCCGCCGCCCCGCATGGAACCGCAGCCGGGCCTACTCAAGACACGCAGGAGCAAGTGGTGATCGAAGAGACCCTCCTCGAGGCCGAGGAGAAGATGGAGAAGGCCGTCGTGGTCGCCAAGGAGGACTTCGCCGCGATCCGCACCGGCCGTGCGCACCCGGCGATGTTCAACAAGATCGTGGCCGACTACTACGGCGCGCCGACCCCGATCAACCAGCTGGCCTCGTTCTCGGTGCCCGAGCCGCGCATGGCCGTGGTGACCCCGTTCGACAAGAGCGCGCTGCGCAACATCGAGCAGGCCATCCGCGACTCCGACCTGGGCGTCAACCCGAGCAACGACGGCAACATCATCCGGGTGGTGTTCCCCGAGCTGACCGAGGAGCGCCGCCGCGAGTACATCAAGGTCGCCAAGAGCAAGGGTGAGGACGCCAAGGTCTCCATCCGCTCCGTGCGCCGCAAGGCCAAGGACGCCATCGACAAGCTGATCAAGGACGGCGAGGTCGGCGAGGACGAGGGCCGCCGTGCGGAGAAGGAGCTCGACGACACCACCGCGAAGTACGTCGCGCAGGTGGACGAGCTCCTGAAGCACAAGGAAGCGGAGCTGCTCGAGGTCTGATGAACAACTCTTCCTGGGGGGCGCCGCCACAGGCCGGGTACTGGGGGCCCACCGACCAAGGGCAGGGCCGCGGGCCCGTCGGGAGCCCCGGCCAGGGGCACGTCCCGGGGGCTGCTCCGGCGGGTCCCGCATACGATGCGTATGAAGCGCCTCAGACTCGCCCCATGCCCATCGTGCCCGACGTGACCGACTTCGGCGGAAACCAGGATGACGACCGGGGGGCTGCTCGCGTGAGCGGCCCCCCGGTCCGAAACGACACGAATCCGGAGCCCATGCCCGACGCCTCGCAGCCGGCCCCCAAGCCGCAGAAGAAGAGCGCGGGTCGCGACCTGAGTGCCGCGATAGGGGTGGGTGTCGGTCTGGGCGCGGTGATCGTCGCGTCGCTGTTCGTCGTCAAGGCCGTCTTCGTCGGCGTCGTCGCGGTCGCCGTCGTGGTGGGCCTGTGGGAACTGACCAAGCGGCTGGACGAGCGCAAGGGCATCCGTGCGCCGCTCGTGCCGCTCGCGCTCGGCGGTGCCGCGATGGTCGTCGCCGGGTACGTCCGGGGTGCCGAGGGCGCCTGGATCGCCATGGCACTCACGGCACTGGCCGTGCTCGTGTGGCGCATGACGGAACCGCCGGAGAACTACCTCAGGGACGTCACCGCCGGCGTCTTCGCGGCGTTCTACGTGCCGTTCCTGGCTACGTTCGTCGCGATGATGCTCACCGCGGACGACGGGCCGCAGCGGGTGCTCACCTTCCTGCTGCTGACGGTCGTCAGCGATACGGGTGCCTACGCCGTCGGCTGGCGGTTCGGCCGGCACAAGCTCGCGCCGCGCATCAGCCCCGGCAAGACCCGCGAGGGCCTCGCCGGGGCGGTTTCCTTCGCCATGGTCGTGGGCGCGCTGTGCATGCAGTTCCTCATCGACGACGGTGCCTGGTGGCAGGGCCTGGTGCTCGGTCTCGCGGTCGCGGTCAGCGCCACGCTGGGCGACCTCGGCGAGTCCATGATCAAGCGGGACCTCGGCATCAAGGACATGGGCACGCTGCTGCCCGGTCACGGCGGCATCATGGACCGCTTGGACTCGCTGCTGCCCACCGCTCCGGTGGTGTGGCTGCTGCTCGTGCTCTTCGTCGGGTCCGGCTGAGCCGACCGGGCATCGTCAGTGAGCTCTCGTCCGGCCGGGCGGGGGCTCACTGTCGTATCGAGCGGCATCGCGGGGCGCAGAGTGGGACGATGCAGATGTACCTCCCGAAGGAGGCCATCATGCCCATCATCCGACAGAGCATCGATGTCGACCGGCGTCCCGAGGACGTCTACGACTACGTCACGGACGCCCCGCGACTGCCCGAGTGGCAGCTGAGCGCCGTGTCCGCGGAACGCCTGGACCAGGGGCCCGTCGGCGTCGGCTCCCGGGTCCGCGTCACCCGGCATGTCGGCAACCGCGTCATGCCCATGACCATGGAGGTCACCGAGTACGACCCGCCGCACAGCTGGGGCATGCGCGGCGTCGACGGCCCCGTCAGGGCACGGGTGCACGGCGAGGTCGAGCCGATGGACGAAGGGCGTCGTTCCCACGTCACGATCGAAATCGACTTCGAGGGCCACGGCGTCGGCAAGGTCCTCGTCCCCCTCGTCGTACGCCCCCAGGTCCGCAAGGAACTCCCGCGCAACGAACAACTCCTCAAGGACCGGCTGGAGCACCCGGGCGAGTAGGGCGCCTCCCTTTGCTGCCGTCGGCTGCGCTCAGCGCCGTCGGGGAGCTTTCAGCTGTTCTGCCGCAGTTCGAAGAGGACGAACAGTCTCACGCAGAGCACCGGCGAGTCCCCCTTTTCACGCGGCCGTCCGCGAGGTCCGGGAGGAACCGGGCATCACCCACGCCTTGGACGCCTGCTCGCGTCGACCGGGCCCCGAACGGGGCCGAGGGTGACAAGGTGTTCTCGGCGATCACGTGGTCGGCCAACGGGCCGGTCGAGTGATGACCGAGCCTGGGGGAAGGATGTATCCGCACAGCCATCGGGTCGATGGCCGACGTGACTGGTTCCGTACCGGCAGCGCACACATGGGGGACTCTCATGATCGAACTAGGCATCCTGTTCGGCCTCTTGGTGGTGACAGCGCTGGCTTTGATCTTTGTACTCCTGCGCCGAAAAAACGGCAGCACGGAGAATGCCGACGGACTCCTCATCGAGCAAGCTCAGCGGATACAGGCTCAGAACGAGCGAGCGGCATACAACGCCGGCGCAGTGGACGGCTTCTTGCCACCCACCCGCGACTCCTGCCGCCCCTAGTTGAGGGGTCCCGAGGCAAGCGGCCCGAGAACCTCAGCTCAGCGTCTCGTCAGCTCAGCCCAGGCGTGGACACGCTGATCATGCGAGCGGTGACAGGCCCTTGCCCTCCAGGGTGAGCGAGCAACGAGTCAAGGCATGCGTCCGCCGCGGTCAGATCAGAGCGGAAGAACGAGTCCTCGCCGAGCGGCCCGCCGCTGACGATGACCATCCATGCCGTCCTCCGCTCAACCATGCGGTCCCCGTCGACCTTGAAGACGGTCGTCATTCCGCGCTCGGCCGACCACTCCATCAGTTCGAGCACGCCCACTCGCATCCCTCCGGAGAGGTCATCCCATCTCCCGGAGCACGCGCCCCTGGGCCGTCTCCGGGTCGTGCGAGGGCGGCCAACGCCGTCGGGCGGCATCCACAGGTGACCGCCCCCACCCCGCTCAGGCCTGGGCTGCCGCAGTTGATCTGCCACACTGGAAGGGTTATGCCTGCACCCGGAGAACTGATGTGCTCCGGGCACGAAGAAGCCCCCTACCAGCGATGTTGTCGCCAGTAGGGGGCCGTCTTGTGTCCCGTGGGCCGTCCCTGGGCCGTCAGGGCTCCTGGGCCGTGCCGAAGACACTGTCCAGAGCTCGGCGGGCACGCTCTCTGCTGCTGGGCATCAGGTGGGCGTAGACCCGCAGTGTCATCGCCGGGTCGGAGTGCCCGAGGTATTCGCTCACGGCCTTGATGCTCTCGCCCGCGTCCAGGAGGACCGAGGCGTAGAAGTGGCGAAGGGCGTGCATTCCGTGCTGCCGTGCGGAGGCGTACGGCTTGCCGGGCTCGGGCGTCGGGATGAGGCCGGCCGCCGCGAGGGCGGGCTTCCACTCCTGGATGTTGAAGTTGCTTCGCCAGACGATTCCGCTGGCCGTGTTGGTGAAGATCAGACGCCGTTCGGTGAGCGGACCGTCCGGCCTGCCCCACGGCAGCTTGATACCCACGGGCGGGTGGCTCTTCATGTGCTGCCGCAGAGCGGAGGCCACCGAGGACGGCAGCGGTACGTCCCGCTCCTTGTTGCCCTTGGGTGGAGCGAAGACCGCGACACCACGGATCAGCTTCACCTGAGCGGTGACGCGGAGAGTGTCGCTGTCGAGTTGCAAGGTGTCTTCGGCCAGACCGATGATCTCGCCCTGGCGGAGGCCGCAGCCACTGCCGACGTCAACCATGGCTTGGTAGCGCTCGGGCAGGGCATCTCGGACCGCACGCACCTGGGACGGGAGCCAGGGCACGACCCGGGCAGTCGAGACTGCGGGCGGGCGCACTGACGCTGCTGAGCACGGGTTCCGGGCGAGGAAGCCGTCATCCACGGCGGCCGACAGCACGGCACGGACGTTGGCGTAGATGTTGCGGGCGTAGGTGCCGCCCATCGAGTCGTTCTCCAGGTCGCGCACGAACTCGCGGATGTGGACTGGACGGAAAGACCCCAGCGGACGCGCCCCGATACGAGGGAAGGCATGCAGCCGAAGACGGGTCTCCACACCGATGCGTGTGTTCAGGTCGGTCGTCTGCCCGGTGATCCAGCGCTCTGCGTACTGCTGAAAGGTGGTCTGGGCTGCTCTGGGGTCCACGTACTGACCACGGGACATGTCGGCAGCCGTCTCGGCCAGCCACTCTTCCGCCCGGCGCTTCTGGCGGTCTGGGAAGGACTTGCTCTTCTCTGTGCCGTCCGGGCCGACGTAGCGGGCCCGGTAGCGGAGTCCGTTGCCGTAGCGTTCGGTCTTGACCCTTACCGGCTTGCCGTCGGGGCCTGGCTCGGTCTTGTACCAGCGGTCTTGGACGTGCCCCGCCATTAGGCGGCCTCCTCGAGCTGGGAGTCGACCCAGGCCCGTATGTCGTTCGGGTCGAAGCGGAGATGCCGTCCGACTCGGAAGCCGCGGGGGCCGGTGCGCTTGCGGCGCCACTGGTAGACGGTTTCGACGCTGGGCAGTTCGAACATCTCGACCAGGTCTTCAGGCGTCAGGAACCGGGGCGGCAGCTCTGAGGCCATGGTCAGTACTCCCCTTCTGCGAGTTGGTCGCGTAGGGCTTCGCGGGCGGTTTCGCGATTGGCTTGGATGTCGCGGGCGATGGTGGCGGCGAGGGCAGATTCGCCGGGGGTGTGGCCGTGTCCGGCGTACTGCCAGTCGGCCAGGACGAGGACGGTGTCGGGCTCGCGGTCGTCCAGGCCGAGGGCGGCGTGTTCCTGGGTAGCGCGGTAGTCGGCGCGTGCCTGGCGCAGGGTGCCGAGGGTGGTGGAGTAGCGGCGGGACTTGGAGGAGAAGTGGCCGCGGAAGCCGAGCATGTGAGCCCAGGCCCACAGGCGCCGGTCGGGGTACAGCGGATCGAGCACCTTGCAGGCCTTGATGAGGTGGCGGGTGTGCTCGGGTACGCCGTGGCGGTCCAGCTCGGAGAGTTCGCCGATACGCCGGTCGAGGGTGCCGGTGGTCTCGGCGGCCTTGGTGGCGTACTTGGCCACGTAGGAGGCGACCGCCTGCTCGGTGATAGCGGAGCCGTCACCGAAGGCCTTCACCGGCCGGACGTCGAGCTGGGTGCCCCAGCGGAAGGTACGGGCGGGCTGGTCCTCGGAGGCCGGGATGGAGACCGAGGTGTAGGAGTGCGCGGCAGCTGCACGGATCGAGTCGGCCAAGAGGTCGACCGTGGCCCAGGACGGCGGCGGAGTG
This sequence comes from Streptomyces sp. NPDC002788, assembly GCF_053592115.1. NCBI lineage: Bacteria > Bacillati > Actinomycetota > Actinomycetes > Kitasatosporales > Streptomycetaceae > Streptomyces > Streptomyces sp. NPDC002788. The sequence continues at coordinate 201,385 of NZ_JBSFVB010000007.1, forward strand.
TCCGGCCCCTCAGATCCGTCGATGCGGATCACGGCGTGGAAGTGCACGGCGCCGCGCTTCTGGAACTCGGCGACCTTGCCGTAGGAGAGGCGGGCGCACTCCTTCAGCTCGCGTTGGGTGATGCCGGCGCGGGCGGCGATTTCGCGGCGGAGCCGATTGGTGAAGCGCTGCCAGAGCTGCCCGGCGTGGTTGTTGAACAGCACGGCGCCCGCGTAGTCGTACGTCCCCGGGTCCAGGGCGGTGCCCAGCTCAGGAGCGTCCGCGGCGTGGCGGATGCCGCACCGGCAGACGCCGTGATCAGGCCGGTTGTGCACGCGACCGAATGAGGGGGCGGTGAGGGTGGCGAAGACGCGGGGGTGGTCGCGGACGGTGGCGGGGATGTCGCGTCGGTCGTCTCCGGCGAGCCCTGCGCGGATGAGGTGGTAGGTATCGCCCGCGTAGGTCCAGGCGCAGGACGGGCAGCGGGAGGCCCGCCGGTTGCCGCAGGCGACGCGGAGGCGTCCGCCCGGCTCGTTGGCGGTGGTGTAGTGGTGCAGGGTCTCGCCGGTGGTCTTGTCCTTGGTCAGGGTCCAGCCGGTGAGGTGGATGGGGTCGGCGCAGCCGCCGGTGCGGCGGATCTGCTCGTGCCAGCGGTCGAAGTCGGATGCCGAAGCCACCCTCAGCAGGTCGCCGAGGGTGGTCGGGTCGAGCAGGTCAGGCACGCGCACCCTCCCGGACGCGGCGGGCGGGGACGGTGCCCAGGCCGTCGCAGGCCCGGCAGTCGATGGTGAGCGTGGGCAGCTGGCCGTGCCGGTCGCGGCTGCCGGTAGTGATGGCGACCGTGGCGAAGCCGTCGCAGTTGGGGCAGATGCGGGGCGTCGGCGTGGTGGTGAGGTGCGGCATGCTGGGGGTTCCTTCCGGTTCAGTGGATCGGACAGGGACGGCGCCCGGGCGGCGGATGCTTGGCGGTATCGGAGCCGCCCGGGGGCCGGTCAACGTCGCTTCGTCTCCGAGGCGAGGAGCGAGCGCAGGACGACGGCGCAGACGGCGACCGAGGCGCCGGTGATGGCGACCGCCAGGAGCATGGAGATCAGGACGGCGCCGACGACCAGGACCACGGCGGTGCCGCCGCCGACGAGGGCGAGGGCCGTGCCGGGGGTGAGCTGAACCGTCGGCCGGGACGGGACCGGGGCCGGGGCCACCGGGGCGGGCTGCGGGGTCTGAGCGGCCGGGACGATAGTGGTCGGCTCGACCACGGCAGGCGGTGTGACCTGGCCGGTCGGCGTGGGCATGGTCGGAATCTTCGGACGGAACATCAGCGGTTCTCCCTTCCGAGGGCGGGTGGTTACTTGATGAAGGTGTCGATGGCGGGGGCGAGGACGCTGTCGGCGAGGAGGAAGCCGCCGAGCAGCAGGACGGCGATGAGCCAGGCGGGCGGGCGGATGAGCTTGACGCCGAGGTAGCCGATGACGAGCAGGGCGAGCCAGAGCGGTACTTCCATGGCGGTGGCCTCCTAACGGACGCGGCAGCGGTGGGTGCGGGCGGCGAGCTGGGCGGCGGACTGGCTGCCGTAGTCGGAGGACCAGCCGCAGCGGTCGGCGGTGCACACGGCGGCGTGCTTGGTGTGGCCGTGGCGGTCGCGGTGGGTGCCGATCTGTACCGGGCCGATGCGCATCACGGAGTGGAAGTGGTCGCGGGCGGGCATGTCAGTCGGTCTCCTCTCGGGTCGGGGCCGGGTCGGGGTAGGCGGCGCGGATACTGGCGGCGGTGGCCGGGTCGGTGGTGCGGCGGGCGGCTTCCTCGGCGAGCAGGTGGGCGAGGAGGGGCCGGTTCGTGGCGGCCATCTCGCGGGCGGCGTCGAGGTGGTCGGCGGCGGTCAGGTCGGCCGGGTCACTGGTCATGGCGTGTCTCCCGTCGGGATCAGGCGAGTTGGGCGGCGATGGCGTCGGCGAGCTGGGGCGGGACGCCGAGGCGGGCGCGCAGGGTGTCGGTGTCGATCGGGGTACCGGTGCGGGCGTGGTGGTCGTCGGCGACCTTTCGGGCGTGGTCGACCAGCGCGGCCGGGACCGGCACAGCCGGAGCGGGGTCGGCCGGGGCAGGCTCAGCCGGGGCGGGATCGCTAGCCGGGAGGGCCGGGGTGTGGTCGACCGCTGGAAGTGGCTCGGGCTCGGGCTTGGGATCGGGTTCGGCGACCGGTTCAGGGTTCGGTTCGGCATCTGGCGTTGTGGGTGCCGGCGCTTCTGCCACCTGCTCTGTGGCGGAGTGGGCGAGGAGGGTGCCGCCCATGAATGCCAGGGCGGGCCAGGCGGCGACGAGGATCCGCAGCCAGGCCGGGACGTGGTCGAGGTCGAGGAGTCCGGCGGTGGCGACGTTGGCGCCGAGCGAAGCGACAAGGGCGATGACGAACCAGCACCAGGCCAGCCGGGACGGACCATCGACACGGAGCCGCCGCCAGGCAGCGACCAGGAGCAGGTCCACGCTGATCGGGTAGGCCCAGGCTTTCCAGCCGTCCTGCCCGGCAGCGGCAGCCAGGTCGTGCAGGTGGGCGAAGGACAGCGCCCCGGCAATGACGGCCTGGACCAGGACGGCATCTATGCGGAGAGCGGGGCGGGCCATCACGGCTCCTTCCAGTGATGAGGCATGGCGGGGGTAGGGACCTGGCGCGAAACGGTCACGCCGACCGGAGATGAGAGGGGAAGGGTCAGGCCGTGGCGGGGGCTGTCTTGGACAGCGGCACCCGGGCCGAGGGCAGTGAGCCAGTCACGGGCCGGTAGGCGGCCAGGGCGGGCACGTCGGGGGTGCGGTCGGCGTACTTATTGCAGAGGTTCACGGCCTGGCGCAGCGAGGTGTGCGGGGCGCGGATGCGGTGCCAGCCACCGGTGGAGTCACCGGCGATCGCGATGCCGCGTGTCTCGGCGGGGATCTGGATGGCGGCCAGGACAGCGTCCGGCGAGATGTCACCGAAGGCCATGTTCGCGCTCGTCTCGTCGTTGACACGGTGGGCGGTACGGCCGGTGAGCTGGGCACGGAGCATGGTGATGCCCTTGCCGAGCTCGGAGCCGAAGCGCTGCCCGCAGATCTCCAGATAGATGCCGGCCGCACGGCCGAGCTGGGCGAGCCGCACGAGTGCGGTGATGATCCGGTCCCGGCGCTTCTCCTCCTCCCTCGAAGCGAACAGGGCAAGTTCGGCAACCTCGTCGACCAGGACCACGACTGGCACGGGGCGGATGTCGTCGGGCAGGTCCCAGATGTCGGCGGCGACCTCCGCATCCGGCACCGCGACGCTGATGCGCTGCTCAGCCCGGATTAGCTGATACACCTCCTCCATGTGGGACACCAGGGCTTCGAGCAGTTCCAGGGCCGTGTCGGGGTTGTCGGCGAGGGCGGAGAAGCGGCGGGCCAGGGGGAACAGCTCGACGCCCTGTTTGCAGTCAATGCCGACCAGGGCGACGTCCATCGGAGCGAGCCCGGCGACCAGGTTGCGCTGATAGACGGACTTGCCGGACTCGGTCGCCCCGAGGGTCAGCCCGTGGGGAACGGCGCGGTAGTCGCGGTAGTGCACCGAACCGTCCTCCCGCAGCGCGACCGGAACCCGCATCGGACGGGTGTCGGTTTTGGCGGGCATCTGCACTTGCTTGAGCACGTCGTAGCCGGTCATCCGCACCTCAACCACACCCGAGCGGACCTCGCGGGAGGTCACGCCGTACATCCCGAAGGAGTGGCGCAGCCGGTCCGTGGCCGCCGACACGTCGAAGGCGTCCTGACCGGGGCGGAGCTTGAGCCGCAGGACCAGACCGGTCCGGGTGGGCCGCAGCCGAAGGATGCGCGGCACCCGAGACTCAGGAACCGGCCGGTTGGCCACCCGGGCCAGCGCCAGCCGCCAGCGCGAGGGCGGAACCGTCAGCCCACAGGCGTCCATGACCGAGGCGTAGCGGACCAGGACCCGCACCGAGGCGACGAGGACCCCGAAGGTCAGCCAGTACCAGGCGGGGCGCCGCCACCGCAGGAGACCCGCAGCGGCGACGACCACAACCACAGCGACCATGAACCAGGTCATGATCAGGCCGCTTCCGATGCCGAGCCGGTGGCGGCCAGCGAGGTGACGGCGACCGCGCGGAATGCGATGCCGTGGCGCTTCTGGCCGTTGAACTCGTTCTCCCACGGCCGGGCGATCAGCCCCGTCAGAGCGACCGGGGTGCCCATGGCCAGGTCGCTGGAGATACCGGGCTCGGGGACGGTGATGGACAGGATCTCGACCTCGTCGTTGGCCGCGAACATCACGTCCACGGTCATCAGCTTGACGCCGTCGGCGTCGGTGGCGATCTCACCGGTCCGACGGTCACGGACCTTGGGCTGCGGGGCCTTGGCGACCATCACGGTCGCGCCGGACGTCTCAACGGGGATCTGACGCATGAGTGCGCTCCTAGCTGTCGTCGAACTTGACGTACTTAGTACGTCGACCTGTCATGAGGGTGCACCTGAAGTACTTAGTACGTCAAGTGGTTCTCGACTGTTGTCGGTTGGATGTGCTGCACTTAGTGCGACAAGCACTGAGAGGGGCTATGGCCGAGTTCACCGGACGCGCGAAGTACCTGGAGATCGCTGACGACTTCAAGCGCCGCATCCGCCAGGGAGAGCTGGATCCAGGCAAGAAACTGCCGTCCGAGACCGAGCTGATGGCAACGCACGACGTCTCGCGCACGGTGGCCCGACAGGCGATCTCACGCCTTCGCGAGGACGGCTACGCGATCTCCCACCAGGGCAAAGGCAGCTTCGTCACTCTTCCCGACGAGCCTCGACCGGCGAAGCACAGCCCGGAGTTCGAGGAGATCGCCGGATACCTGTCGGAAGTCCGCCAGGAGGTACGTCGGCTCGCCGACCGGATGGATCAACTTGAGCAACTGGTGCGGAACCAGGCGCAAGACGACTGACCAACGCCTCAGCTCGATTCCCGAGCGCGGCCACCTCCTCGCCAAGCTCTCTGACCTCCTTGATGAGTTCGACCACTTCGGCCGGGGTCAGCGGCATCGCGTGGCTCCTTCGTCGTGGTTCGACCTGACAGTCCCTGGGGTTGTCAGCAACGCTAGGAGCGGGTCGGTGGAGTACCCCGGAAAATCTCTCCGGGGTCCCATGTAGAGACGGGGGGACGCTCTTGCCATGCGAGGAATGACGACGAACCTGACGATCGGCGAACGCGTTGCCTGGTACCGCCGCAGGCGTGGCATGTCCCAAGAAGTCCTGGCCGGACTGGTCGGCCGAACCGTCGACTGGCTGAGCAAGGCCGAGAACAACCGGATCGAGCTGGACCGGCTCTCGGTCATCAAGTCGCTTGCCGATGCACTCGACGTGACCCTGGGCGACCTGCTCGCCGAACCCACCCTGTTGGACTGGACAGCCGACAGCGGCAAGCGCACGGTGCCGGCGCTTCGCTCGGCCCTGATGAACTACCGCCAGCTGACCCCACTTCTTGGGATCACGACCGAGGGCGAGCCGACCTCACTCGACGAACTCCGCAGCAGCGTCGCTGAGGTGTGGGACGCGTATCAGGACTCGCGGTATGCGTTCGCCACTCGCCGCCTACCGCTGTTGCTGGCCGATGCGCTCATCGCGGCCCAGGCCTACCAGGGCCGGGAGCGCGAGCAAGCACATGAACTCACGGCGATGACCTACCAGGGCGCGGCCATGGTGCTCACCAAGCTCGGCGAGGCTGATCTGGCGTGGATCGCAGCCGACCGCGGCTTGGCTGCCGCTCAGCAGTCCGGCAATGCCGTGGTGACCGGGTCCCTGTTCCGCTCCGTCGCCCACTGCCTGTTGACCACCGGCCGGTTCGGTGCCGCCACGCAGCTCGTCGGCGACGCGGGGGAGTACCTCCGCCCCGGCCTGGACGACGCGAACCCCGAGTTCCTGTCGATCTACGGAACCTTGTTCCTCGCCGGATCCATGGCGGCTGCCCGGGCGGAGGACCGTGCCACGACTCAGACCTTCCTCGCCGAGGCCGACCAGGCAGCCCGGCGGCTGGGAACCGACGCCAACCACGTGTGGACCGCTTTCGGCCCGACCAATGTGGCCATCCATCGCGTAGCCACGGCCGCAGAGCTGGGAGACATGCAGGTCGCGGTGGATCTGGGTCCGCAGATCGACACCAGCGCGCTGCCGACCGAGCGCCGCACACGCCACAACCTCGAAGTGGCCCGAGCCCTCAGCGCCCACAACCGTATGGAAGACGCCTTGGCGAAGATCCTCGAAGCGGAGAGCTGGGCCCCTGAGCAGGTACGGAACCACTACCTCGCGCGCGAACTCGTCCTGACTTGGGTCCGGAACCAGAGGGGCCGGCCGAGCCGCAGCCTGGCGGACCTGGCCAACAGGCTGCATGTCATCTGAGCTGGGTACTCTCGGCTGCATGGCACTGAACGCACAGGAAGCGAAGATGGCGCATCCGCGCATGGCAGCGGGTGCGCTTTTCTTTGATGCCGCTGGGCGGGTCCTCATGGTGGAGCCCACGTACAAGGACTACTGGGAGATCCCCGGCGGGTACGTCGAGACCGGCGAGTCTCCGCTGCACGCGGCCATCCGCGAGGTCAAGGAGGAGCTGGGCATTACCCCACCCCTTGGGCGCCTGCTCGCGGTCGACTGGGCCCCGAACAAGGCTGAGGGCGACAAGGTGCTGTACCTGTTCGACGGCGGCCAGCTCGGCGAGGACGACGTGGCCCGGATCAGCTTGCAGCCCGACGAGCTGAAGAGCTTCGCCTTCTTCACTCCCGAGCAGATCTCGGAGCACACCATCCCGCGGTTGGCCCGACGCGTCATCGCAGCAACAGAGGCCCGAGACGCAGCTTCGCCGGTCTACCTGGAGCACGGCCAGACACCCGGCACCGAGGCAGCGTGACCACTCCCCGCGGCATGAGTCGAGCCGAAGCGATCCACCTCGTCCAGCGGCTCATGAACGCCGACTATGCCGACGAGGCCGAAGCCGACGACATCCTCGCGGGGCTCGTACGTGGACTTGGCTGCCCGCACATCAGTGACTATGTCTTCTGGGACCACGATCCTCAGCTGACGGCAGAGAAGGTCGTGGGCCGAGCTCTGTCCTACGAGCCGTTCGCCCTGTAACCGCACAGTAGACCGCATTGCGGTAAGAGTTTCTCTACTTCATCAAGGCCCGCGCACGGCGCGGGCGCGCGCCGCCTCTGCGGCGCGGCCTGCCTCCTGTCTGCGCCCCGGCTGGCCGCGCCCGGCGGCGCGCTCGGCGGCTGCGGGCATGAAGGGGGAGACACCCTCTGTGGCTGGGGCGGTCGGCTCCACGGCTTTAGGCAGCCACTTTGGGGCGAGCCTCTAAGATCATGGCCCCAACGTCGTGCTTTAACGGGCAGGTCCACAGACTGCCCGACTCGCCATGAGCTTACGGGGCCATGATCACTCGCCCCAAAGCAGCTCCAGCCCAAAGCCGCTCCGCCGACCTTGTTCTCCAGCCGTCACGTGGAATGCCCGCTATATTTGGTGCATTGTTGCGACTTGAGAAGCTAGGGGACGCATGTACGAGGATCGACCCAAGACCCCTTCTGAGGTCAAGCGGAAGTTGCGTCAGCATGCCCGTTTCGGCTGCTGTAGGTGCGGGCTCCCGATTTACCAGTACCACCACATTATCCCGTATAGCGAGGACCAGCACTTCCGAGTAGAGGACATGATGGTTCTGTGTCCCTTGTGTCACGACATGGCGACGAAGGGTGTTTTCACTGCAAAGCAGCAGCGAGAAATTCAGGCGAGCCCGTTCAATGCCCGAAGAGGCTTGGCGGGCGGAATGCTATATACCAAGCAAGATTACTGCGCCGTGCTGGCGGGCGGCGTGCTGATGGTTGGTGAAGGGCCGGTGATCATTGTAGATGGGGAACCGCTATTGACCCTTACTCCAGGTTCAGATGGGCACGTCAGTCTATCAATGAACCTGCGTGATCAAAGTGGCAGCCTAATCGCCTTGATTGAAGACAACGAATGGATATCGGGTGATGCTGCGGTATGGGATATGGAGTCGGACTATCAAAAGCTGACGGTCCGATCTGGCGTCAATAATGTGGCACTGAATCTGAACATGAAAGGCGAACCGGCTCACCTCCGGGCTAAATTCTGGCGCTCTGGCTACTTGGTTGATCTGCGTGGAATCGGGATCCGGGTTAATGGAGTGAATGCTGGCCAGCATCTAGCGGAAGGGCTTGCGTTTGCCGGTATGACGATTGAACTAGACACTAAAACCTCGGTTGTGCAGCTTGTGCCTCAGCTCAAGAACGCATTTCTGGTCAGCGAGCCCGATCCGCTGGAGCGGCTAAGGAAGACCGTCGAGGCATGGCGAGGACTCAAGAACTGAGAGTCTGGCAAGGACGCGAAGCCCTAGCCGTGAGTGCGCGCCGCTTTGCTTCCTTGATCGGCCTGGACCAGTAATCGCGACCGCGGGGCCCCCTGGGCCGTCCCTGGGCCGTCCGAGGTCGGCCAACGCTGACAGTCCGCACCCACAGGTGACCACCCCCACCCCGCTCTGGCCTGGGCCCCCCGAGTTGATCTGCGACACTGGGAGGGTTATGCCGAAGCCCGGAGAACTCACTTTCGTCGCCCCCCGCGGAGCCAAGAAGCCGCCGCGGCATCTCGCCGACCTCACTCCTGCCGAGCGCAAGGAGGCCGTTGCCGCGGTCGGGGAGAAGCCGTTTCGTGCCAAGCAGCTGTCGCAGCACTACTTCGCGCGGTACGCGCACGATCCGGAGCAGTGGACCGACATCCCGACCGGTTCCCGCGGCCGGTTGCAGGAGGCGCTGCTGCCCGAGCTGATGACCGTCGTGCGGCATCTGTCGACCGACCAGGGCACCACGCGCAAGACGCTGTGGCGGCTGTTCGACGGGACGCTCGTCGAGTCCGTGCTGATGCGCTACCCGGACCGGGTGACCATGTGCATCAGTTCGCAGGCGGGGTGTGGAATGAACTGCCCGTTCTGTGCGACCGGGCAGGCGGGGCTGGACCGGAACCTGTCCACGGCCGAGATCGTGCACCAGATCGTGGACGGCATGCGGGCCCTCAGGGACGGGGAGGTCCCCGGCGGCCCGGCGCGGCTCAGCAACATCGTGTTCATGGGCATGGGCGAGCCGCTCGCGAACTACAACCGGGTGGTCGGATCCATCCGGCGGCTCACCGACCCCGAGCCCGACGGCCTCGGGCTGTCCCAGCGCGGGATCACCGTCTCCACCGTCGGCCTCGTCCCGGCCATCCACCGGTTCGCCGACGAGGGCTTCAAGTGCCGCCTCGCCATTTCGCTGCACGCGCCCGACGACGAGCTGCGCGACACCCTCGTGCCGGTGAACACGCGGTGGAAGGTCCGCGAGGTGCTGGACGCCGGCTTCGAGTACAGCGCCAGGTCCGGTCGGCGGCTGTCCATCGAGTACGCGCTGATCCGCGACATCAACGATCAGGCGTGGCGCGGTGACCGGCTGGGCCGGATGCTCAAGGGCAGGCCGGTGCATGTCAACCTGATCCCGCTGAACCCGACGCCCGGCTCCAAGTGGACCGCCTCGCGGCCCGAGGACGAGAAGGCGTTCGTGGAGGCGATCGCCGCGCATGGTGTGCCGGTGACGATCCGGGACACCCGTGGTCAGGAGATCGACGGGGCGTGTGGTCAGCTCGCGGCCACCGAACGGTAGTCTGACCGCCGTAAGAACATCTGCATATTCCGACAGGGGAGCGCCACAGCGCTGAGAGTGCGGCACACGGCCGCAGACCCTCCGAACCTGGCCCAGGTCATTCTGGGTAGGGAGATCGGTCATCACTCGAGCTGTTGCGCCCTGCCCGGGGCCCCAGAAGTCCCGGGCAGGGCCGCGTCTTCTCCTGGTCACTCCAGGAGGAATCCGGTGAACATCAACATGAAGCGGCTGACGGCGGCGGCCGTCGGGATCGGCATGGTCGGCACACTCGCCGCGTGCGGGTCGTCCGACGGCGGCCAGGGGTCCGGCGACTCCAAGACCGTGACGCTCGTCAGCCACGACTCGTGGGCCGCGTCCAAGGACGTCATCGCGGCCTTCGAGAAGCAGTCCGGCTACAAGGTCAGGGTCCTCAAGGACGGCGACGCCGGGCAGGCCGTGAACAAGGCCATCCTGACCAAGGACAACCCACAGGGCGACGTCTTCTTCGGCGTCGACAACACCTTGCTGTCCCGCGCCCTCGACAACGGCCTGTTCCAGCCGTACGAGGCGAAGGGCTCCGACCTGATTCTGCCGGAGTACCGGGTCGACCAGGGCAGGCACCGGGTCACGCCCATCGACACCGGCGACATCTGCGTCAACTACGACAAGAAGTACTTCGCCGACCACAAGCTCGATCCGCCGCGGAGCTTCGACGACCTGGTCAAGCCCCAGTACAAGAACCTCCTGGTCACCGAGAACGCCTCCGCCTCCTCGCCCGGTCTCGGCTTCCTGCTCGGCACCGCCGCGAAGTACGGCGACGGGGGCTGGGAGGGGTACTGGAAGAAGCTCAAGGCCAACGGCGTGAAGGTCGTCGACGGCTGGGAGCAGGCCTACAACGAGGAGTTCTCCGGCTCGGCCGGCGGTAAGAAGGCCAAGGGCGACCGGCCGCTCGTCGTGTCGTACGCCTCCTCGCCGCCCGCCGAGGTCCTCTTCGCCGACCCGAAGCCGAGCACCGCCCCGACCGGGGTCGCCGAGGGCACCTGCTTCCGGCAGGTCGAGTACGCGGGGCTGCTGAGCAACGCGAAGAACACCAAGGGCGGCAAGGCCTTCCTCGACTTCCTGATCAGCAAGCGGTTCCAGGACGACATGCCGCTCAACATGTTCGTCTACCCGGTGCGCGAGGGCGCCCAGGTGCCGCCGGAGTTCGCCAAGTACGGGCCGCAGGCGAAGGATCCCGAGACCATGGACCCGGCGAAGATCGCCGACCACCGTGACCAGTGGGTCAAGTCGTGGACCTCACTCGTACTGAAGTAGCCGTCCGCAGGCGGGGCGCGGCGGCGCGGTTCGGCCTGCTGGCCGCGCCCGTCGCGTTCTTCGCGGTCTTCTTCGCCTATCCCGTCGCCGCGATCGTCGCGCGGGGTCTGAAGGCCGACGGGGTCTGGCACCTCGGGCGGGTCGGAGGGGTGCTGGCGCAGTCCGACGTCCGGCACGTCCTGTGGTTCACCACCTGGCAGGCGCTCGTCTCCACCGCGCTCACCCTGCTCGTCGCGCTCCCCGGCGCCTACGTCTTCGCGCGCTTCGACTTCCGGGGCAAGCAGGTGCTGCGGGCGGTCGTGACCGTGCCGTTCGTGCTGCCGACGGTCGTCGTCGGTACGGCGTTCCTGGCGCTGGTGGGGCGCGGCGGGCTGCTCGACGAGCTGTGGGGCGTACGGCTCGACACCACCGTGTGGGCGATCCTGCTCGCGCACGTCTTCTTCAACTACGCGGTCGTCGTACGGACCGTCGGCGGGCTCTGGGCGCAGCTCGACCCGCGGCAGGAGGAGGCCGCGCGGATGCTCGGGGCGTCTCCGCTGAGGGCCTGGCGGCAGGTGACGCTCCCTGCCCTCGCCCCGGCCGTGGCCGCTGCCGCGCTCATGGTCTTCCTGTTCACCTTCACCTCCTTCGGTGTCGTGCAGATCCTCGGCGGTCCCACCTTCTCGACCCTGGAAGTGGAGATCTACCGGCAGACGTCCGAGATCTTCGACCTGTCCACGGCGGCCGTGCTGACGCTGATCCAGTTCGTCGCGGTGGGTGCGATCCTCGCGCTGCACGCCTGGACCGTGCGGCGGCGGGAGACCGCGCTACGGCTGGTGGACGCGGCCGTGACCGCGCGCCGGCCGCGCGGTGCGGGGCAGTGGGCGCTGCTGGGCGGGGTGCTCGTCACCGTCGTCGTGCTGCTTCTGCTGCCGCTGGCCGTGCTGGTGCAGCGGTCGCTGGACGCGCCGGGTTTCGGTTACTACAGGGCGCTGACCAGGGAGGACGGCGGAGTCTTCCTCGTCCCGCCGATCGAGGCGATCGGCAACTCCCTGTCGTACGCGGTCGCCGCCACAGCCATCGCCGTGGTGATCGGCGGACTGGCCGCTGCCGCGCTCACCCGCCGGGACGCCGGGCGGTTCGTGCGCGGCTTCGACGCGCTGCTGATGCTGCCGCTCGGGGTGTCCGCGGTGACCGTCGGCTTCGGGTTCCTGATCGCGCTGGACGAGCCGCCGCTGAATCTGCGGTCCTCGTGGATCCTGGTGCCGCTCGCGCAGGCGCTGGTCGGGGTGCCGTTCGTCGTGCGGACCATGCTGCCCGTGCTGCGGGCGGTGGACGTGCGGCTGCGGGAGGCGGCCTCGGTGCTCGGGGCCTCGCCCTGGCGGGTGTGGCGGGAGGTGGACCTGCCGTTGGTGCGGAGGGCGCTGCTCATCGCGGCCGGGTTCGCCTTCGCGGTGTCGCTCGGGGAGTTCGGGGCGACGGTGTTCATCGCACGGCCCGACAACCCGACGCTGCCGGTGGCCGTGGCACGTCTGCTGGGGCGGCCCGGGGACCTGAACTACGGCCAGGCGATGGCCCTTTCGACGATTCTGATGGTGGTGTGCGCCGTGGCCCTGCTGGTGCTGGAGAGGCTCCGCACGGACCGGACGGGGGAGTTCTGATGCTGCTGGCTCTGGAGGGTGCGACGGTCCGTTTCGGCGGGCGTGCCGTGCTGGACGCCGTCGATCTGGAGGTCGCCGAGCACCAGATCGTGTGCGTGCTCGGGCCCAGCGGCAGTGGCAAGTCGACCCTCTTGCGGGTGGTGGCCGGGCTGCAGCCGCTCGACTCCGGGCGGGTGGTGCTCGACGGGCGCGACCAGACGGGCGTGCCCGCGCACAAGCGGGGCGTCGGGCTGATGTTCCAGGACCATCAGTTGTTCCCGCAGCGTGACGTGGGCGGCAATGTGGCCTTCGGGCTGCGCATGCGCGGGGCGGCGAAGCTCCACCGGGCCGAGCGTGTCCAGGAGTTGCTGGACCTCGTGGGCCTGCCCGGTGCGGAACGCCGGGGCGTCGCCGCGCTGTCCGGCGGGGAGCAGCAGCGGGTGGCGCTCGCCCGGGCCCTGGCACCGAGCCCCCGGCTGCTGATGCTGGACGAGCCGCTGGGTCAGCTCGACCGGTCGCTGAGGGAGCGGCTCGTCGTCGAACTGCGGGAACTGTTCGGCCGCTTGGGCACGACCGTGCTCGCCGTGACACACGACCAGGGGGAGGCCTTCGCGCTGGCCGACCGGGTCGTGGTGATGCGGGACGGGCGGATCGCCCAGTCCGGTACGCCCCTTGAGGTGTGGCAGCGGCCCGCCGACGCGTTCGTGGCCCGCTTCCTCGGCTTCGATAACGTCGTCGAGGCGACGGTCGGGGTGGAGGCCGCGGACACGCCATGGGGCAAGGTGCCGGTGCCGGAGGGGGCCCCGCAGGGCACGCGCACCCTGCTGGTCCGGCCCGCCGGCGTGCGCCTGGTGCCTGTCGGCACGGGCCTGCGCTGCACGGTGACCGCCCGCACCTTCAAGGGCACCCACGTCGCCGTCCGCCTTCAGCCCCGGGACGCCCCGCGCCTGGAGGCGGCGTGCGCGCTGCGGGCGGCGCCGGAGGTCGGGGACGAGGTCGGCGTGGACTTCGACGGGGCCGAAATCGTGGTGCTCGACTGATCGCTGCAGATCGTGGAGTACGTGCAGCGGACGGCTCCGCACGACACGGTGGGGGAACTGCGCGGCCCGGGCCGCAGCATCCATCTGCACGCCATCGACACCGGGCCCGGCCTGAACGCCGAGTGGCTCGTCGAGTTCACCGAGGACGGTGTCGCCTGGCGCCGCGGACATGAGAAGGCCACGGTCGCCCTGCGCGGACCCCTCACCTCCGTGCTGCTCGCCTTCTACCGGCGACTTCCCCTGGACGCTCAGGAGTTGGAGATACTCGGCGACCGGGAGCTGCTGGAGTTCTGGCTGCGGCGGGCGACGTTCGGGTGAGACGGGACGTGGCCCGCCCCCGGATCAGGGGACGGGCCACATCGCGGTGTGCGGAGTCGTCAGCTGTCGGTCTTCGCCCCGCGGCGGCGCATGCCGAAGAACACCGCGCCGCCACCGACGACGACCAGGGCCGCCGCGATGCCGGCGATGATGCCGGTGTTGGAGTCGGCGCCGGTCTCGGCGAGGTTGGAGTCACCGGCCGGAGCGGGCGCGTTGGCCGCCGGTGAGGTGCTCTGGCTCTCCGACGGCGTCGGAGCCGGAGTCTCGGTCTCCTCGGCCGGCTTCGACGGGGAGGCCGACGGGGTCGGCGTGGCCGGCACAGTCGCCGGGGGCTGCTCCTCCTTCTTGCAGGCCGTGGCCGGGGTGACGAGGTTCGGCTTGATGTCCTCGTCGACGTACGGAGTGGCCTTGACGTGGATGCGGTACTCGGCGTTCGGCTTCCAGTCCTCGGCGAAGGTGATGGTGGTGCCCTCGCGCGAGCCCTTGACCACCTGTTCACCGACCTTCTTCACGTCGGCGCCGTTGTTCTCCAGGTACACGGTGACCGTCGCCGGGACGCCGGCCGGGTCCACGTCGGTGACGGTGATGACGCCCTTGTCGCCGTCGCACTTCGCCTCGGCCGAGAACTCGTTGATGTTGCAGGCGAGCGCGTCGCCGGCGGCACCGAGCGCGAGCGCGGCCGAGGCGGAGACGACACCGAGGATCCGCACGGAACGTGCGACGGTACGACGCGATGCCGTACGGCGTGATACGGACAGAACTGCCACGTTTGTCCTTTACGGGATGCGCAAATGCGGGGGGTGGAGGCAGTGTTGACGGAAGATCAGCACTACCGGGAGGCTCACAGGTCTATAAGCGCTGCATAAGTAGTGTCAACGCATATGCAGGTTGCAAGCACTTGCTTTGCCAGCTTATTAACCGCCGAGACGTTTCAACGCCTCCGGCGCCTCCTCGATCCGCTCCACCAGCGCGATCCGCGCCTCCATGGAGCGCCCCTTGGCCAGCGACCGGAGCAGGGGCCAGGCCGGCAGTCGCTCCGTCCAGTGCGCGCGGTTCACGAGCACCATGGGTGTCGGCTCGCCGCGCGACTCGTAGTAGTTCGGCGTCGCGTTGTCGAAGATCTCCTGCAGCGTCCCGGCGGCGCCCGGCAGGAACACCACACCCGCGTTCGACCGGGCCAGCAGGCCGTCCTCGCGAGTGGCGTTGGCGAAGTACTTGGCGATGTGGGAGGCGAACGCGTTCGGCGGCTCGTGGCCGTAGAACCAGGTCGGGATGCCGACGGAACGACCGCCCCGGGGCCAGCGGGCGCGTATCTCGAGGGCGGCCGCCGCCCATTGGGTGATCGACTGGGTGAAGTGCGGTGTCTTGCCGAGCAGTTCGAGCGACTCCGTGAGCATTTCGTCGCCGAACGGGGCGGCGTACGCTCCGAAGTTGGCCGCCTCCATCGCGCCGGGGCCGCCGCCGGTGGCGACCGTGAAACCGGCCCGGGCCAGCTCCCGGCCGAGCCGTGCGGCGCCCGCGTACTCCTCCGTGCCGCGGGCCATCGCGTGACCGCCCATCACGCCCACCACCCGCGCACCGGAGAGGAGTTCGTCCAGGGCGTCCGAGACGCTGTCGTCGTGGACCGCGCGCAGCAGGGACGCGTAGATGTCCCTGTCCGCCTTGGTGCGCTGGAACCAGGCGTAGGCGAGGGCGTCGGGCGTGGCCTCGTAACCGTCGGCCAGGGACGCGAACAGCTCGTCGGGCGAGTAGAGCAGGCCGCGGTACGGGTCGAACGGCAGGTCCGCGACCGGCGGGAAGACCAGGGCGCCGTCGCCGCGGATCTTCGCGGCCGCGTCCTCGCGCATCGCGCAGCCGAGGAAGACCGCGCCGGCCGTGTCCGTGGTGAGCAGCTCGCGCGTGCGGTCCGTCAGATCGACGGCCTGGACGCGGTGACCGGCGAGCGTGCCACGCGCCGAGACCGTCGCGTCGAACTCCTCGAGCGTCTCGATCTCATGGTCGTCGTGGTGGGCCGCATGGGCGGGCATCGTCTGCACCCGCCCATGCTGGCACAGCCGGTTCAGCCCTCGACGGCCGACGGGTCCATCCACACGACCTCGAAGGTGTGGCCGTCCGGGTCGTCGAAGGCACGGCCGTACATGAACCCGTGGTCCTGGGTCTCGCCGGAGACGGAACCGCCCGCAGCGACCGCCTTCTCGACCAGTTCGTCGACCTTCTCGCGGCTCTCGGAGCTCAGCGCGAGCAGCACCTCGCTGGTCTTCGTCGAGTCCGCGATCTCCTTCTTCGTGAACTGGGAGTACTTCTCCTTGGTGTGCACCATCACCACGATGGTCTCGCTGATCACGACCGAGGCGGTCGTGTCGTCGCTGAACTGCTCGTTGATCGTGAAGCCCAGCTCCGTGAAGAACTTCTTCGAGGCGCCGAGGTCGCTGACGCACAGGTTCACGAAGATCATCTGCTGGTACATGGAGGTCTCTCCCGTCGGGTCGATGTCGTTACGCGAGATGAGACCGGGGACCGGCGCGCAACTCATCGCCGTTCGGAGATTTTTTTCGTACGAGTCTTCGGCGGGCGCCGGCGGGCTCAGCGGGCCAGCGGCAGCGCCGCGAGTTCCGCGACCGTCAGCGTGAGCGGACCGAACAGGGCGAGCAGCGCACCCGCGCGGAGAGCGGTGGCGCTGCGCAGCATCGTCGCGGGGGCGCCGAGACGCAGCAGCGCCGCGGTGATGTCGGCGCGGGCCTGCCGGGCCTCGACCGCGGCCGTGAGGAGCGTCGCCACGGTGCAGCCGGTCACGAGCAGCACGCCGAGGATGGTGAGCGGACCGAGCGACAGCCCGTTCGGGGCGTGCAGCAGCGTCATGGCCCATGCGGCGGCCATGACCGCGCAGACGACGCCCAGGGGTCGGCCGATGCGCGTGGCCTCCGCCATGAGGATGCGGCCGGCCAGGAGCCGCAGGGCGCCGGGGCGGGCCGACTGGAGCAGCCGCCCGCACAGGTGTGTCAGGCCCGGCCCGGCCAGGGCCAGGCCCACGGCGCACAGCGCCCAGCCCACCAGGACGCCGGGGGAGGCGCCGGAGAAGGTGAGGTCGGGGGGCGTGGGGGAGGTGCGGCTCGTGTAGGTCTCCACGGCGAGGCCCGCGGCCAGGACGGCGATGCCCCAGGGGAGACCGGAGGGGGCGGCGGTGGGGGAGGCCTCGGGGTCGAGAGTGCCCGGCAGCGCCGCGTCGAGGGCGGCGGGGTCGTCGGCGCTGTCACGTGCCGCGGGGTGCCCGGCAGGGGCCTCGTCGAGACTGAGGGCGCTCACGGCGTCCGGCCTCGCGGGGTGCGGGGCGGGATGCTGAGCGGGATCGCCGGTCAGATTCACGGGACCGGGCGGCTGAGTGGGGTCGACGACCCCACTCGCCGTGCCGCCGCCCGTGACGGTCGCCGAGGCCTGCCCGTCGGTCCTGGCCACCGGTGGCCCGCTCTTCCGCGCGGCGGACTCCGTACCGGTGGCGTCCCCGGGCCGGACGATCTGCCGGCCGAACCGGCCGTACGCCCCGAAGGTCTCGCGTGTGCTCGTACGGCGGTACGCGCCGAAGCGGCCGTACGTCCTGGCCGCACGGGGCCCGGCCGGCCTCGCCTCCCTGGGCCGCAGCGCCAGTGCCACCGCGACGGACGCGCCCACGGGCACGATCGCCAGCAGCGTCAGGACACCCGGCAGCGGCAGCGGCTGGTCGGCGGCGAGGGACTCGGCGGCGGCGGCGTCGAAGGGCATGCCGGTCAGGTCGCCCCGCAGGTGGAGGAAGAACAGCAGGGCGAGCATCGAGCCCAGGGTGCAGGACAGGGCTGTGGTCGTCGCCGAGACGGCCATCAGGCGCACCGGGCCGAGGCCGATCGCCGAGAGGCCGGGGCGGGGCTGGGTGCCGGGGTCGGTGCGGGCCACCGCGACCGCGAAGTACACCGTTGCGGCCAGCGGGGCCGCGCACCAGGCCAGGCGCAGCAGGGCGGCGCCGGGGGAGCCCGGGTGGCCGAGTGCGTAGCCCAGGGCGCAGAGCAAGAGGAAACCCGTGCCCGCCGAGGCCGCCGCGACCAGGAGGCGGCGCAGCTGGACGGCGGGGTGGGAGCCGCGGGTCAGACGGAGAGCGAGCACGCGGCCCGGCCTTCCGGCTCGGCGTTCTCACCGACCGGCGGTAGGTGCACGGTCTGCACGCACCGCCCGTCGAGCAGCGACACGGTGCGGTCGGCGAGGGCCGCGGTCTCCGGGTCGTGCGTGGCCAGGACGACGGTGATGCGGTGGGAGCGGGCCGCCGTGGTGAGAGTGCGCAGCACATGGGCGCGGTCGGCGCGGTGCAGGGGCGCGGTGGGCTCGTCGGCGAACAGCACCGACGGCGCCGGGGCGAGGGCGCGGGCGATGCAGACCCGCTGGCGCTCTGCCTGGACCAGCTCGTGCGGGCGTTTGCGGGCGCTGTCGCCGATGTCCAGGCGCTCCAGCCACTCCAGCGCAGCGGTCTTGGCCCGGCGCCGGCTGGTGCCGCGCAGCATCAGCGGCAGGGCGGCGTTCTCCCAGACGTTGAGCTCCGGCACCAGGGAGGGGGCCGGGTCGATCCAGCCGAAGCGGTCGCGGCGCAGCCGCTCACGAGTGAGGGGGCCCATGGTGTGCACGGGCACGCTGTTGAACCAGACCTCGCCGCGCCGGACGGGCACCAGGCCGGACAGGCACCGCAGCAGGGTCGTCTTGCCGCTGCCGCGCGGGCCGCTGAGGGCGAGGATCTCGCCCTCCCGGACGCCGAGCGAGACGCCGCAGAGCGCGGGCGAGCCGTCCTCGTGCTGGAAGTGCAGGGCACGTGCCCAGAGCACGTCGTTGTCCGGCCGGGCCTCCATGGGCGTACACCTCGGTTCTGGTCGGAAATGCTGCGCTGTGTCCCTCGTGCGGGCGAACGAGTGCGGAGGCCGCCGGTCACGCGCTCGGTCCCGGGTAACGTGTGTCGTGGACAGCGCGTCGCGAGAAGCAAGCACGTGCCGCCTCCTAGGCGTTTCTGCCGCCCGGGCTGGTCTCAACCCGGCTGGTGCTGATCGCGTCGGACTCGGTCGCTCGCTGAGCGACCGAGCAGCGTGAGCCAGGAACCCCCGTGAGGGGGAGGAGTCAATGGGCACGCTAGGCAGCCCGCGGCAAGCAGCCGGACAGCACGCGGCCCCGGGCGCCCGTTTCTCACTCGAACGGACGGCACCGGGGCCGTTGTTGATCATCCCTATGCTGATCGCTCCTAAGGAAGATCAGAGCTTCGTCCACGCCTCCGACAGCGTCGCCCGCAGGATCTGCTCGATCTCGTCGAACGTCGACTGGTCGGAGATCAGCGGCGGGGCGAGCTGGACGACGGGGTCGCCGCGGTCGTCGGCGCGGCAGTACAGGCCGTTCTCGTACAGCTTCTTGGAGAGGAAGCCGTACAGGACCCGCTCGGTCTCGTCCGCGTCGAAGGACTGCTTGGTGTCCTTGTCCTTGACCAGCTCGATGCCGTAGAAGAAGCCGTTGCCGCGGACGTCGCCGACGATCGGCAGGTCGTGGAGCTTCTCCAGGGTGGCGCGGAAGTTGCCCTCGTTGTCCAGGACGTGCTGGTTGAGGTTCTCGCGCTCGAACAGGTCGAGGTTGGCCAGGCCCACGGCCGCGGAGACCGGGTGGCCGCCGAAGGTGTAGCCGTGCAGGAAGGTGTTGTCGCCCTTGTAGAACGGCTCGGCGAGGCGGTCGGAGATGATGCAGGCGCCTATGGGGGAGTAGCCCGAGGTCATGCCCTTGGCGCAGGTGATCATGTCCGGTACGTAGTCGAACTTGTCGCAGGCGAAGTACGTGCCCAGCCGGCCGAAGGCGCAGATGACCTCGTCGGAGACGAGCAGCACGTCGTACTGGTCGCAGATCTCGCGGACGCGCTGGAAATAGCCGGGCGGGGGCGGGAAGCAGCCGCCCGCGTTCTGCACCGGCTCCAGGAAGACCGCGGCGACCGTGTCCGCGCCCTCGAAGAGGATCTGCTGCTCGATCTGGTCGGCGGCCCAGCGGCCGAAGGCCTCGGGGTCGTCGCCGTGGATCGGCGCCCGGTAGATGTTGGTGTTCGGGACCTTGTGGGCGCCCGGTACGAGGGGCTCGAAGGGCGCCTTGAGGGCGGGCAGTCCGGTGATGGACAGGGCGCCCTGCGGGGTGCCGTGGTAGGCGACCGCGCGGGAGATGACCTTGTGCTTGGTGGGCTTGCCGACCAGCTTGAAGTACTGCTTGGCGAGCTTCCAGGCGGTCTCGACCGCCTCGCCGCCGCCGGTGGTGAAGAAGACCTTGTTCAGGTCGCCCGGCGCGTGGTGCGCGAGGCGCTCGGCCAGCTCGACGGCCTTGGGGTGGGCGTACGACCAGATGGGGAAGAACGCCAGCTCCTGCGCCTGCTTGAAGGCGGTCTCGGCGAGCTCGACGCGGCCGTGCCCGGCCTGCACCACGAACAGGCCGGCGAGCCCGTCCAGGTAGCGCTTGCCCTGGTCGTCGTAGATGTACGTGCCCTCGCCCCGGACGATCGTGGGGACGGGGGCCTTCTCGTACGACGACATACGCGTGAAGTGCATCCACAGGTGGTCGTACGCGGTCTGGGAGAGGTCCTTGCTCACGGCTATCGGGTCCTCACGGTTATCGGGTTCCCCACATGTAGGTCTGCTTCTTGAGCTTGAGGTAGACGAAGCTCTCGGTGGAGCGCACTCCGGGGACGGCCCGGATGCGTTTGTTGATGACGTCCAGGAGGTGGTCGTCGTCCTCGCAGACGATCTCCACCATCAGGTCGAAGGAGCCTGCGGTCATCACCACGTACTCGCATTCCGACATGGCCGTCAGCGCGTCCGCGACCGACTCCACGTCGCCCTCGACGTTGACGCCGACCATCGCCTGTCTGCGGAAGCCCACGGTGAGCGGGTCCGTGACGGCGACGATCTGCATCACGCCCTGGTCGAGCAGCTTCTGCACGCGCTGGCGCACGGCCGCCTCGGACAGGCCCACGGCCTTGCCGATGGCGGCGTACGGCCGGCGGCCGTCCTCCTGGAGCTGCTCGATGATGGCGAGGGACACCGCGTCCAGCTGCGGCGAGCTGCCGTTCCTGGACTCGCGGGAGGACTCGCGGTGCTCCCGCGAGCCCTTCTGGTCTGCGCTTCGACTGGCCACGAGGTCACTGTGCACGAGGTCTCGACACTTCCGCAAGCCTCGATCGATGAAATCCGTTGTTTCAGTCGCTCGCTACTGCGGATTCCGCACGATCGAAGGGAGCGGGGGTGTTGAAAACGTGGGTCGGCCGACTAGGGTGGGTGTCTCAAGTACTGGACATCCGAACTGGAGGGCCGGCAGTGAGCACCGAGCTGCGTCGTCTGCGCAACTACATCGGCGGTGAGTTCCGGGACGCCGCCGACGGACGGACCACCGAGGTGGTCAATCCCGCGACGGGCGAGGCGTACGCGACCGCTCCGCTGTCCGGGCAGGCGGACGTGGACGCCGCGATGGCGGCGGCCGCCGAGGCCTTCCCCGGCTGGCGCGACACCACTCCCGCCGAGCGCCAGAAGGCCCTGCTGAAGATCGCGGACGCCTTCGAGGAGCGCGCCGAGGAGCTGATCGCGGCCGAGGTGGAGAACACGGGCAAGCCCATCGGGCTGACCCGCTCCGAGGAGATCCCGCCGATGGTCGACCAGATCCGCTTCTTCGCGGGCGCGGCGCGGATGCTCGAGGGCCGCTCGGCCGGTGAGTACATGGAGGGCCTGACCTCCATCGTGCGCCGCGAGCCGGTCGGCGTCTGCGCGCAGGTCGCGCCGTGGAACTACCCGATGATGATGGCCGTGTGGAAGTTCGCCCCGGCGATCGCGGCGGGCAACACGGTCGTGCTGAAGCCTTCCGACACCACCCCGGCGTCGACGGTGCTGATCGCGGAGATCCTCGGCGGGATCCTGCCGAAGGGCGTCTTCAACGTCATCTGCGGTGACCGCGAGACCGGCCGCATGATGGTCGAGCACGAGACCCCGGCGATGGCCTCCATCACCGGTTCCGTACGGGCCGGCATGCAGGTCGCCGAGTCCGCGGCCAAGGACGTCAAGCGCGTCCACCTGGAGCTGGGCGGCAAGGCCCCGGTCGTCGTCTTCGAGGACACCGACATCGCCAAGGCCGTCGAGGACATCTCGGTCGCGGGCTACTTCAACGCCGGCCAGGACTGCACGGCCGCCACGCGCGTACTCGTCCACGAGTCCATCCACGACGAGTTCGTCTCCGCGCTGTCGAAGACCGCGTCCGAGACGAAGACCGGGCAGCCGGACGACGAGGACGTGCTGTTCGGCCCGCTCAACAACCCCAACCAGCTCAAGCAGGTCGAGGGCTTCATCGACCGGCTGCCGGCGCACGCGCGCGTGGAGGCCGGCGGCAAGCGGGTCGGCGACAAGGGCTACTTCTACGCGCCGACCGTCGTCTCGGGCCTGAAGCAGGACGACGAGATCATCCAGAAGGAGGTCTTCGGCCCGGTCATCACCGTCCAGTCCTTCCGCGACGAGGACCAGGCGGTGGAGTGGGCCAACGGCGTCGAGTACGCGCTCGCCTCCTCCGTCTGGACCAAGGACCACGGCCGCGCCATGCGGATGTCCAAGAAGCTCGACTTCGGCTGCGTGTGGATCAACACCCACATCCCGCTGGTCGCCGAGATGCCGCACGGCGGCTTCAAGAAGTCCGGCTACGGCAAGGACCTGTCGGGGTACGGCTTCGACGACTACACGCGGATCAAGCACGTGATGACGTCGCTGGACGCGTAGTCACCCGAGCAGTCCGCGAGCGGCCCCGGACGGTTGGTTTCCGTCCGGGGCCGCTCGTGCGTCCACAGGTGGCTCTCGACACCCCGACAGCTCGCGGTCGCCTTCTACGGGCCCTACCGCGACCCGGCCCGCAACATCTGGGTCGTCGAGTTCGGGATGATCGCCTGCGCGGGCATCGTCCCGCTCGCCCTGATCTGCGGACCCATCCGCGAGATCCCCTTCTGGTGGTCGGTGATCGACATGGCCTTCGGGGTGCTCGGGGTGATCCCGCTGTACGCCGTACGGCAGAAGATCAAGCGGCTGGAGGCGCTCACCCCGCGCCCCGTCCCGGTGCCGCGGCCTGACCGGAGCCGGTGCCGTCCGGTTGGTCCGCGCGAAAAAGTGTTATCCGTGCGCCTTCACCTCGTCTCCACGATGTGATCTTCGACATGGCGAGAACCCCGGGACCGCCTGAGAGGGTGCGTGCGCGGAACATCAGTGAACCCAGGCGTCGAGAGGCCACCGTGGACAGTCAGCACTGGCGTGCCGTCGTCATGGCGGCGCAGGCCGGCGACCGGCAGGCGCTGGACGAGCTGGTCGCGGGCTGGCTGCCGCTGGTCTACAACATCGTGGGCCGGGCCCTGAACGGCCACGCCGACGTGGACGACGTCGTCCAGGAGACCATGCTGCGCGCGGTCGGCAACCTCGGTTCGCTGCGCGACCCGGACAGCTTCCGGTCCTGGCTGGTGGCCATCGCCATGCGGCAGGTCCGGGACCGCGCCCGGCGGAAGACCCCGGACCGGCTGGAGGAGGCCGCGGCTGCCGACTTCGCCGAACTGGCCGTGCTGCGACTGCAGTTGGAGGGGCAGCGGCGCGAGGTCGCCGAGGCGGTGCGCTGGCTCGACGACGAGGACCGGCAACTGCTGTCGCTGTGGTGGATGGAGGCCGCGGGCGAACTGACCCGGCGTGAGCTGGCCGCCGCCGTCGGCATCACCCGGCAGCACGCGGCCGTGCGCGTCCAGCGGATGAAGGAGCGCCTGGAGACCTCGCGCGGCATCGTCCGCGCCCTGGACGGTGCCTGCCCCGACCTGCGCGAACTGACCGGCCGCTGGAACGGCCGGCCCGACTCGGTGTGGCGCAAGCGGCTGGCCCGGCACATCCGCGGCTGCGGCTACTGCGGCGACACCCGGGAGCCCGTCGTGCCGGCCGAACGCCTTCTCGTCGGCATCGCGCTCGTCCCGCTGCCCGCCGGCTTCACACTGTCGCTGGCCTTCGGTGGCAAGACGGCGGTAGCCGCCACCTCCGCGGGCTGGTCCGCCAAGCTCCTGGGCGGGCTCACCAAGCCGGCCGTCGCGATGACGGCGGGCGCCACGATCGTGGCGGGCGGCGCCTACGTCGTCACCCAGCCGCCCGACGCCCCGCCGCCCCGGGTCGCGGTCACGCCCACGGCGAC
Organism: Streptomyces sp. NPDC002788; assembly: GCF_053592115.1. Taxonomy (NCBI): domain Bacteria; kingdom Bacillati; phylum Actinomycetota; class Actinomycetes; order Kitasatosporales; family Streptomycetaceae; genus Streptomyces; species Streptomyces sp. NPDC002788. The sequence continues at coordinate 225,523 of NZ_JBSFVB010000007.1, forward strand.
GGCCGCCTCCGAACCGCCACCGGCCTCCGCTCCGTCCACCCCCACGCCCTCCCCGCCGGTGACGAAGAAGCCGGACCTGTACGGCACGGTCGTCGACGCCGTCGATCGCGCTCCCGACCCGGACGCCCGGCCCACTGCCCTGCCCCGCCGTCCCGAGTCCGGCATCACCAGCACCGGCGGCCCCAGGGCCGTCATGCAGCACCGGGGCGACAGCGTGACGCTGAGCGGCCAGGGCTATGTCCTGGTCCGCTGGCAGATCTCGCCGCACGCCCGGCCCGGCGCGGTCGTCATGCCGACCTGGACCGGCCTGAAGGGCAAGCTGTTCCACGTGGCCTCCGGCGGCTCGCGCCGCATGGACGACCCGCTGCCCGGCGCCCCGAACGGCTACGTCACCGGCATGGGCGGCCCCGGCATCGGGTACGCGGTGCTGCCGCCCGGCACCCAGCAGATGTGGCAGAACGAGTACTTCTACGTCGACGGCACCGTCACCCTCACCCAGAACGAACGCGGCTGCGACTACGGCATCGCCGTCTTCACGTCGAGCTGGCAGGCCGTGGACAAGGACGTCAACGAGGGCCCCGCTCAGGGCGCCATCCGCTACGGCCTCGTCCGCGACACCGGCACGGACGGCGCGCCGGTGCCGCAGTACCTCACGCGCGCGACCCCGGCCGACCCGGCGACGGTGCCGCAGCGCTCGCGCGTGTAGCGCACAGCACGTCGACGCGGTTGGTGGTGATCGAGTCCACCCCGGCGGCCAGGAGCCGTCGCATGGAGCGACGCGTGTCCGGGGTCCAGACGGACAGCAGGCAGCCGTCGCGGTGGACCCGGTCGGCGAGGGGGCGGTCCACCAGCGAGAACCGGTAGTTGAGCCAACGCGGGCGGATCGCCTCCAGCAGGACGGGCCGGGGCGGGGCCAGGGTCGTCCAGGTGAGGGCGATCTCGGCGGCCGCGTCCGCCGCGCGCACGGCGAGCATGGCGTCGGCGCCCGCGCAGTAGTAGACGCGGTCCGCCGCCCCCGACGCCCGCACGGCGTCCATGACCCGGCGCACCGCCCGCACGTCGGGCGAGCCGGGCAGGTCGATCATCACCCGGTGCCCGTCGGTCGCCGCCAGGGCCTCCGCCAGGGTCGGCACCCCGCCGTCGGTCAGCCCGCGCACCTCGTCCGAGGACAGCGCGAGCACCGGCCGCTCGTGCTCCCACAGCCGCTTCAGCGTCGCGTCGTGCAGCAGCACCGGCACGCCGTCCCGGGTGAGCCGCACGTCGATCTCCACCGTGTCCGCGCCCCGGGCGAGCGCGGAACGCAGCGAGGCGACGGTGTTCTCACGGACCCGGTAGGGGTCGCCCCGGTGAGCCACGGCGGTCACGGGCCGCCCGGGCCGCTGTGCGGTCGGCGTCACCGGTCGAGCCATCCCGCGGTGTACGTGTCGATCTCGTCGTCGATCCGGGCCTTGCCCGCGGCGTCCAGGAAGGACGCCCCGACGGCGTTCTTGGCCAGGCCGGCCAGGCCCCGCTCGTCCAGGTCGAGGAGCCGGGCGGCGACCGCGTACTCGTTGTCGAGGTCGGTGCCGAACATCGGCGGGTCGTCGGAGTTGATCGTGACGACGACGCCGGCCCGCACGAACTCCTTGATCGGGTGCTCGTCGAGGGTGCGGACCGCGCGCGTGGCGATGTTCGAGGTGGGGCACACCTCCAGCGCAATCCGGTGCTCGGCGAGGTGTGCGAGCAGCTTCGGGTCCTGCGCGGAGCTGGTGCCGTGCCCGATGCGCTCGGCCCGCAGATGCGTCAGCGCGTCCCAGACCGTCTCGGGGCCGGTGGTCTCGCCGGCGTGCGGTACGGAGTGCAGTCCGGCGGCGATCGCGCGGTCGAAGTAGGGCTTGAACTGCGGCCGGGGCACGCCGACCTCCGGCCCGCCGAGACCGAAGGAGACCAGGCCCTCCGGGCGCAGCCGGTCGTCGGTGGCGAGCCGGGTCGTCTCCTCGGCGGCCTCCAGGCCCGCCTCGCCGGGGATGTCGAAGCACCAGCGCAGCACGGTCCCGAACTCGGCCTCGGCCGCCTTGCGGGCGTCCTCGATCGCGTCCATGAAGGCACGCTCGTCGATGCCGCGACGGGTGGACGAGAACGGCGTGATGGTCAGCTCGGCGTAGCGCACCTGCTGCCGGGCCAGGTCCCGGGCCACCTCGTACGTCAGCAGCCGGACGTCCTCCGGTGTGCGGATCAGGTCGACGACCGACAGGTACACCTCGATGAAGTGCGCGAAGTCGGTGAACGTGAAGTAGTCGACCAGGGCCTCGGGGTCGGTCGGCACCTTCGAGTCGGGGTGCCGGGCGGCCAGCTCGGACACGATCCGGGGGGAGGCGGATCCCACGTGGTGCACGTGCAGTTCGGCCTTGGGCAGTCCGGCGATGAACGCCGTGAGGTCGCGTGGGGCGCGGGGGTCGACGAGATGCTGGGTCAAGGTTCCTCCCCGGAACGGCGCTGGTGCCGGCGCGTGGCGGGCGGGGCGCGGGTGATCGGCTGATCGATGACTCGGGGCCATCGTAGGCCGAGTGGGGAAGGCGTTTTCCGAGGGTGGGGCGTTCGGTGGCCGCGCGAGCGGGGGCACCGTCGTCAGGGGCACGGGGAACCGCGCGGCAAGCTCCCGAGCACCCGCCCTGTGGCCCGCGCCGGACGGCCCCGTAGCATGGCGGCACGATCGACCCAGGGGGGATGCACCATGACGGACCCGACGCAGCCCGGCGGAGGCGGCGCACACGACCCGTGGGCGCCCCCGGAGAGCAAGCCGTCACTCGACAAGGACCAGCCGCCCACCGCGGGTCCCCCCTCCGTGCACGACCAGGCCACGGTCACGTCGATGCCGAGCGCGGGCTTCACCCCGCCGGCCGGCACGTCGCAGTTCGACGGCACCGGCACGGGCGCGGTCCCGCCCCCGCCGGTCGCCCCCACCGGCCCGGCGGCGACCGGCGGTTACGGATATCCCGGCTACCCCCAGGCCGGGGGCGGCTACGGCTGGCCCGGTATGCCACCGGCCCCGCAGAACGGCATGGGCATCGCCGCGATGGTGCTGGGCATCGTCTCCTGCACCCTGTTCTGCCTGTACGGCGTGGTCTCCCTGGTCACCGGCATCCTCGCCGTCGTCTTCGGCATCAAGGGCCGCAAGCGCGCCGAGGCCGGTGTGGCCACCAACCACGGTCAGGCCCAGGCCGGTCTGATCATGGGCATCATCGGGATCCTCCTCGGCATCGCGGTGATCGTGCTGATCGCCGTCGGCATCACGGCCGCGATCAACAGCGACGAATACGACGACGACCCGTACTACGGCGCACAGGGTCCGGTGGCCACCGCCGCGTCCCACCGCTGAAACAGCCGTACGCCGCCGCGGACCTGGCCGTCGGCCGGGGCAGGGCCACCCGCGGTGAGGCCACCAACAAGGGTGCGGCGACCGCCGGTTTGGTCTGCGGCATCATCGCCACCGTGATCCTGCCGCTGCTGGGCTTCCTGCTGTTCGCCAGGATCATGGGCGGACTCGGCGCGGCCGCTTGAACGAGGCCGCGGCCTGAACGAAGTCTCGGGGAGGGGCCGGTCCCCGGACCGGCCCCTCACTCATGCCGCTTCAGCCCGCAGCCGCTGTCGCGCCTCCATCAGCGCGAACCCCAGCAGATTCGGTCCCCGCCACCGCTGCGGATCCATCGCCGCCTCGTCGTCCGCGGCCAGCCCGATGCCCCACACCCGGTCCACGGGGCTCGCCTCGACCAGCACCCGGTCACCCGTGGTCAGCAGGAACTCCCGCAGCCCGGGGTGGGCGCCGAACTTGTGGACGCTGCCCTCCACGACGATCCGGAACCGCTCCCGCTCCCATATCGCCTCGTCGAACCCGCGCACCAGCCGCCCGGCCTTCTTCGCCTCGGCGGGATGCCCGGACGCCAGCACGGCACGCTCCGCCGCCGCGTCCTGGAACAGCCGGGCCTTGGCCGTCATCATCCAGTGCTCGGCCGTCGCGTACTCCACGCCGTCGACCGTGAACGGCGACGGCCACCACTGGCTCAGGCAGCTCGGTCCGATCCGGCCGTCCGGACGCGGCCGGTGCCCCCAGAAATGCAGATACTTGATCTTCGTCCCCGCACGGACCGCCCTGATCAGGGCGTCCCGCGAAGCGATCGCCCCCGTGATCTCCTCCATGCACGCGAGTCTGGCACGCACTACGGACACAGCGTCCTGCCTTTCCCGGCCGACTCGGCACCTGGTCGACAGATTCCGTCGCGTAACCAAAAATCAACAACGGAATCCCTTGTTGGAGTGTCATCCCTCTGTCAGGATCGGCACTCAAATCGAGCCTGAGCCACGCCGGCCCCACCGCGGGGACACGGAGGAGAGCGACATGCACAACCCGGGTACCGCCACCCCGGACCGATTTCCGGCCGAGGAGCGCTTCGCGCAGGGCGCGCAGTTCATCGCGGGACGCCTGACCAGGGGCACCTCCGGCCGTACCCACGCGGTCGTCGACCCGGCCTCGGGTGCGGAGGTCCTCACCTACGAACTGGCGGGCACGGCCGACGTCGACCGGGCCGTCGCCGCCGCCCGCGAGGCCTTCCCGGGCTGGGCCGCGACCACGCCCGGCGAGCGGTCCGACGCCCTGCACCGGTTCGCCGCGGTCCTGGCCGACCGAGCTGAGGACTTCGCCCGCGCCGAGTCGCTCCAGTGCGGCAAGCCGCTGAAGCTGACCCGCGAGTTCGACGTCCCCGGGACGATCGACAACACCGCCTTCTTCGCCGGCGCCGCACGGCATCTGCAGGGGCAGTCCGCCGGAGAGTACTCCGGGGACCACACCTCGTACGTCCGGCGCGAGCCCATCGGGGTCGTCGGGTCGATCGCGCCCTGGAACTACCCCCTGCAGATGGCCGCCTGGAAGATCCTCCCGGCCATCGCGGCGGGCAACACCATCGTCCTCAAGCCCGCTGAGCTCACCCCACTGACCTCGCTGCTCTTCGCGCAGGCGGCCGCGGACGCCGGCATCCCCGACGGCGTGATCAACATCGTCACCGGCACCGGAAGGGAGGCCGGAGAGCACCTCGTGGGGCATCCCGACGTGGCCATGACCTCCTTCACCGGTTCCACCGCCGTCGGCAAGCGCGTGGCGGAGATCGCCACCGCCACCGTCAGACGCCTCCACCTGGAGCTCGGCGGCAAGGCGCCCTTCGTGGTCTTCGACGACGCCGACCCGGAGGCCGCCGCCCACGGCGCGATCGCCGGCGCGCTCATCAACACCGGGCAGGACTGCACGGCCGCCACGCGCGCGTACGTGCAGCGACCGCTGTACGACGCCTTCGTGGAGCGGACCGCGGCGCTCATGGAGACGGTCCGGCTCGGCGACCCGTTCGCCGCCGGCACCGACCTCGGCCCGCTGATCTCGCACGCGCATCGCGACCGGGTCGCCGGTTTCGTCGACCGGGCGCGCGCCTACGCGCGCGTGGTGACCGGCGGCGAGGCACCCGAGGGGGAACTCGCGAAGGGCGCCTACTACCGGCCCACCCTGATCGCCGACGCCGCCCAGGACAGCGAGGTCGTCCAGTCGGAGATCTTCGGGCCGGTCCTGGTCGTGCTGCCCTTCGACACCGACGACGAGGGCATCGCGCTCGCCAACGACACCCCGTACGGACTGGCCGCCTCCGCCTGGAGCCGGGACGTGTACCGGGCGAACCGGGCCACGCGCGAGATCAAGGCCGGGTGTGTATGGGTGAACGACCACATCCCGATCATCAGCGAGATGCCGCACGGCGGCTACAAGTCCTCCGGGTACGGCAAGGACATGTCCGCGTACTCGTTCGAGGAGTACACCCAGATCAAGCACGTCATGTTCGACAACACCGCGGTGGCCGCGAAGGACTGGCACCGCACCGTCTTCGGGGACCGAGGGGGCTCCTGATGGATCTCCGTGGCGTCACGGCGTCCGGCACGCACGCTCGCCGCACGCCGTGAACGGACAGGTGGCTCCGCCACATGACCGTTCCCACCGCACGCCGATCGCACGCACCGGACGCCGCTCCTTCTTCCACGGATGTCCATCACAAGACCCCCAGCCGTATCAGGCCGCCTGACCCGCGGCCGCCCACCCTCCGAAAGGGCACCACGCGCATGGAGCAGTACGAGCCCGACCGCCTGTCCCCGGCCCAAGTGGCCGCCATGCGGCGCAGTTTCACGAACGGCAGAGCCGCCCTCACACGGCGGTCCCTGCTGCGCGCCTCCGCGGGCGGCGCGCTGGCGGCCGGCGGACTCGGGACGCTGAGCGCCTGCGGCATCCCGGCGGCGGGCAAGTCGCAGGGCGGCGTCTCCGCAGAGGACCACTCGGCCAAGGAGAAGACGGTGAACTTCTCCAACTGGACCGAGTACATGGACGTCGACGACAGCGGCAAGCACCACCCGACGCTGGAGCAGTTCGCCAAGCGGACCGGCATCAAGGTCAAGTACACCGAGGACATCAACGACAACAACGAGTTCTTCGGCAAGATCAAGCCGCAGCTCGCCGCCGGCCAGGACACCGGCCGTGACCTGATCGTCCTCACCGACTGGCTGGCCGGCCGCCTCATCCGACTGGGCTGGGTGCAAAAGCTCGACCCGAGCAACCTGCCGCACGCCTACGCCAACCTGTCGGCCCAGTTCCGCAGCCCCGACTGGGACCCGGGGCGCGCCTACTCGTACGTCTGGCAGGGCATCTCGACCGTCATCGCGTACAACAAGAAGGCCCTCGACGGCGTCGAGGTGAAGTCGATATCCGACCTGCTCGACAACCCCAAGCTCAAGGGGCGGGTCGGCTTCCTGTCGGAGATGCGCGACAGTGTCGGGATGACGCTGCTCGACATGGGCAAGGACCCGGCGGACTTCACCGCCGACGACTACGACGCGGTCATCGCCCGTCTGCAGAAGGCCGTCGACAAGGGCCAGATCCGCCGCTTCACCGGCAACGACTACACCTCGGACCTGACCAGCGGCGACTTCGCGGCCTGCGTCGCCTGGGCCGGGGACGTCGTCCAGCTCAAGGCGGACAGCCCCGACATCGACTTCCTCATCCCGGACAGCGGCTACATGACGTCGACGGACAACCTGCTGATCCCCAACAAGGCCCGTCACAAGGCGAACGCCGAGCGGCTCATCGACTTCTACTACGAGCCGAAGCCGGCCGCCGAACTCGCCGCGTACATCAACTACGTGTGCCCCGTCGACGGCGTGAAGGCCGAGCTGGCGAAGATCGACGAGGACGCGGCGAACAACCCGCTGATCATCCCCGACAAGGCCATGGCCGCCAAGTCGCACGCCTTCCGCTCGCTGAGCTCGAAGGAAGAGACCGAGTTCGAAGCGAAGTTCGCGAAGCTGACGGGGGCGTGACCCAGGATGACGAACAAGACAGACCCCACCGGCGACGTCCGCCTGACGGGCATAGCCAAGACCTACGGCGCCTTCACCGCCGTGCACCCGCTCGACCTGACCGTGCCGCAGGGCTCCTTCTTCGCCCTGCTCGGCGCCTCCGGCTGCGGCAAGACCACCACCCTGCGCATGATCGCGGGCCTGGAGGACCCCTCAGCCGGCACCGTCTTCCTGGGCGACCAGGACGTGACGGCCCTCCCGCCGTACAAGCGGCCGGTGAACACGGTCTTCCAGTCGTACGCCCTCTTCCCGCACCTCGACATCTTCGAGAACGTCGCCTTCGGCCTGCGCCGGCGCGGCCTGAAGTCGGTGAAGAAGCAGGTCGAGGAGATGCTCGACCTGGTCCAGCTCGGCGAGCAGGCCCGCAAGAAGCCGCACCAGCTCTCCGGCGGCCAGCAACAGCGCGTCGCCGTGGCCCGCGCGCTGATCAACCACCCCAAGGTGCTCCTGCTCGACGAGCCGCTCGGCGCCCTCGACCTGAAGCTGCGCCGCCGGATGCAGCTGGAGCTCAAGCGCATCCAGACCGAGGTCGGCATCACCTTCATCCACGTCACGCACGACCAGGAGGAGGCCATGACGATGGCCGACACGGTCGCCGTGATGAACGCGGGCCGCGTCGAGCAACTCGGGTCGCCCGCCAACCTCTACGAGAACCCGCGCACCACGTTCGTCGCCGACTTCCTCGGCACCTCGAACTTCATCGAGGCCGAGGTCGACGGCAAGAGCGGCGACCAGATCGTGCTCAAGGCGGGCGGCGGCAAGCTCGTCCTGCCCGCGGCGCGGTGTTCCGCGCCGGCGACGACCGGCGGCAAGGTGCTGGTCGGCGTCCGTCCGGAGAAGATCTCCCTCACCCACGCGGACGACGCCGGCGAGATACCGGAGGGCCGCAACCGCATCACCGGCCGGATCGCCGACTCCAGCTTCATCGGCGTCTCCACGCAGTACGTCGTCGACAGCCCGGTCTGCTCCGACTTCGAGGTCTATGCCCAGAACCTCGACCGCGATCCGCGTCTGGTGCCCGGCGTCGAGGTCGTCCTGCACTGGAACCCGGCCCACACCTTCGGGCTGGACGCGGCCCGGTCCGTGCTTGACGGACCAGAGGGCCCCGCCGGAGCGGAAGAGGCGGTCTGATGTCGACACTCACCGAGGCGCCACCGCCGCTCGCACCACAAGCACCCGGGCCGAAGCCCCCGAAGCGCCGGGGCCGCTGGACCCCGTACTGGCTGCTTCTGCCCGGCATCCTCTGGCTGCTGGTGTTCTTCGCGCTGCCGATGATCTACCAGGCCTCCACGTCCGTGCAGACGGGGTCGCTGGAGGAGGGCTACAAGGTCACCTGGCACTTCGCCACGTACTGGGACGCGCTGTCCGCGTACTGGCCGCAGTTCGTCCGCTCGGTTCTCTACGCGGGCACGGCGACGATCCTGTGCCTGCTGCTCGGCTACCCGCTCGCGTATCTGATCGCCTTCCGGGCGGGCCGTTGGCGGAACCTGATCATGATCCTGGTGATCGCGCCGTTCTTCACCAGCTTCCTGATCCGCACCCTGGCCTGGAAGACGATCCTCGCGGACGGCGGCCCGGTCGTCGGCGCGCTCAACACGCTGCACGTTCTGGACGTCACCAGCTGGCTCGGCTGGACCGACGGAGACCGCGTCCTGGCCACCCCGCTCGCCGTGGTCTGCGGCCTGACGTACAACTTCCTGCCGTTCATGGTCCTTCCGCTCTACACCTCGCTGGAGCGCATCGACGGCCGGCTCCACGAGGCCGCCGGCGACCTGTACGCCCGTCCCTGGACGACCTTCCGCAAGGTGACCTTCCCGCTGTCGATGCCGGGCGTCGTCTCCGGCACCCTCCTCACCTTCATCCCGGCGGCCGGCGACTACGTCAACGCCGACCTCCTCGGCTCCACGGACACCCGCATGGTCGGAAACGTCATCCAGACGCAGTTCCTCAGAGTGCTCGACTATCCGACGGCCGCGGCGCTCTCCTTCATTCTCATGGCGGCCATTCTCCTCATGGTCACCCTCTACATCCGCAGGTCCGGGACGGAGGATCTGGTCTAAATGCCCTTCGTCAACTGGCTCAAGAGAAATCTCGTCGTCATCGCGGGACTGCTGACGCTCGGATATCTGCTCCTGCCGAACATCATCGTGACGGTGTTCTCCTTCAACGCACCGAAGGGGCGCTTCAACTACGAGTGGCAGCAGTTCTCCCTGGACGCCTGGAAGGACCCCTGCGGGGTGTCCGACCTGTGCGGCTCGCTGTCCGTCAGCCTCCAGCTCGCGTTCTGGGCGACCCTCGGCGCCACCCTCCTCGGCACGCTCATCGCCTTCGCCCTGGTCCGTTACCGGTTCCGCGCCCGCGGCGCCGTGAACTCGCTGATCTTCCTGCCGATGGCGATGCCCGAGGTCGTCATGGCCGCCTCGCTGCTCACCCTGTTCCTCAACATGGGCGCGCAGCTCGGCTTCTGGACGATTCTCATCGCGCACATCATGTTCTGCCTGAGCTTCGTGGTCACGGCCGTCAAAGCGCGTGTGATGTCGATGGACCCGAAGCTCGAGGAGGCGGCGCGGGATTTGTACGCCGGCCCGTTCCAGACCTTCGTCCGGGTCACCCTGCCGATAGCGGCGCCGGGGATCGCGGCGGGCGCGCTGCTCGCCTTCGCCCTCTCCTTCGACGACTTCATCATCACCAATTTCAACGCCGGCTCGACCGTCACCTTCCCCATGTTCGTCTGGGGATCGGCGCAGCGCGGAACGCCCGTTCAGATCAATGTCATCGGCACGGCCATGTTCGTCATCGCCGTACTGTTCGTCCTGATTTCCATGGCGGCCGGAAACCGCCGCAGCAGACAGAAGCCATAAGCCGTAGGGAGTTGAAATCATGGCCCCTGGCGCCATGAATCAGTGGACTCGTTCGCTCTCCGACGCCCAGCCGGTCCCGTACTGGCTGGACGACCCCGGCCGGCCCCGCCCCGAACCCGCCCTCACCACCTCCGAGACCTGTGACCTGCTCGTCGTCGGCGGCGGCTACAGCGGACTGTGGACGGCGTTGACAGCCAAGGAGCGCGATCCGCAGCGGGACGTGGTGCTGGTTGAGGGCCGCGAGGTGGGCTGGGCCGCCTCGGGCCGCAACGGCGGGTTCTGCGCCGCCTCCCTCACCCACGGCCTGCCCAACGGCCTCGCCCGCTGGCCCGAGGAGATCCACAAGCTCCAGGAGCTGGGCGCCCGCAACCTCGACGAGATCGAGGCGGCCGTCGCCCGGCACTCCATCGACTGCGACTTCGAACGCACCGGCGAGATCGACGTCGCCACCGAGCCGTACCAGGCGTGGGAACTGCGCGACCGGCACGAGGAGACGACCCGCCTGGGCCTCGCCGAGGGCGTCGAGTACCTGGACGCCGAAGCCGTACGGGAGCAGGTGAACTCACCCACCTTCCAGGCGGGCCTGTGGGACCGCAGGGGTGTGGCGATGCTGAACCCGGCGAAGCTCGCCTGGGGCCTGAAGCGGGCGTGCGTGGATCTGGGCGTGCGCGTCTACGAGCACACCCCCGCCCTGACGCTCGAGCCCTACGGCGCCGGCATGGCCGTACGCTCTCCCTACGGCCAGGTCCGCGCCCGCCGGGTCGCCCTGGGCACGAACATCTTCCCGAACCTGGTCAGACGCGTCCGCGCCTACACCGTCCCGGTCTACGACTACGCCCTCATGACCGAGCCGCTCAGCGCCGGCCAACTGGCGTCCATCGGCTGGAAGAACCGCCAGGGCCTCGGGGACAGCGCCAACCGGTTCCACTACTTCCGCCTGTCCGCCGACCACCGGATCCTCTGGGGCGGCTACGACGCCGTCTACCCCTACGGCGGCCGCGTCCGCGCCGAGTACGACGACCGCCCCGAGACCTACGCCGCGCTCGCCGGGCACTTCTTCACCTGCTTCCCGCAGCTGGAGGGAGTCCGCTTCAGCCACGCCTGGGGCGGCGCGATCGACACCTGTTCCCGATTCTCGGCCTTCTTCGGCACCGCCCACCAGGGCAAGGTGGCCTACGCGGCCGGGTACACCGGTCTCGGCGTCGGCGCCACCCGGTTCGGCGCCGAGGTGATGCTGGACCTGCTGGCGGGGGAGCGCACCGAGCGGACCGAGCTGGAGATGGTCCGCAGGAAGCCGCTGCCGTTCCCGCCCGAGCCGTTCGCCTGGACGGGCATCGCCCTCACCAAGTGGTCGCTGGCCCGGGCGGACGCGCAGGGCGGACGCCGCAACCTGTGGCTGCGGACGATGGACCGGCTGGGGCTGGGCTTCGACAGCTGACGTACGGGGTGTGAGCCGGTTCACTCCAACGAGATGGCGGAACCCGCGTAATGACCACCAGGAGACCTGTCTCTCCCTCGTGACGCGCTGCGCGTCCGCGGGATTCACGAGAGAGATGGGGGTCTTCCTGATGACAGGGGCGAAGACGGCGGTCGAGTGGCTCGCATCCGGCGCACCCGATCCCGAGGCCTGCCGCTGGGAGTGGGAGCGCAACCCGCTCGGGGTCGCGCTGCTGCCCGCCGGCCGTACCTGGGACGTGCTCATCCTGCCCGGCGTACTCGGCTGCGCCACGCTCGATGTGCTGACCCGGATCCTCGGCCGGCCGGGGCCCGTGCTCGTCGACTCCGGTGACGCGCGCATGGGCTTCTTCGTGCCGCCGGGCACCGCGGCCCGCTGGCTCGGCACAGGCATCCGCACGGCGGGTGCCGGCACCTGGATCGCCGTGCCGTACCCGGGCCGTTCGTCACCGGGCGGCGTGCGCTGGCTGGTTCCCCCGGACGGCACCGGCCTGCTGACGGACCCGGCCCTGCTGGAACTGGCGATGCACGAGGCGGCGGCGGGACTGGCCACGGAGAACGGCGATTAGGCCCTACCGGAGCTGCTCGGGCGGCGTGGTCCGCCTGAGGAGCAGCCACAGCGACGACAACAGCACCGTGCACAGACACCAGCTGGCCACCACGTCCAGTGGCCAGTGGTAGCCGCGGCGGACCAGACCGTAGCTCGCGCCGAGTACGAGCAGGACACAGGCGGTGACCAGGGCGCGGCGGGCGAACGCCGTGCGGAGCCAGGGGAACAGGAGCAGCGTCGCCGAGCCGTAGGCGACGGCGGCCGTGGCGGTGTGGCCGGAGGGGTAATAGCCGGTGCCGGGAGGGACGGCCGGGGTGCCCGGGCGGTCGGTGAGTTCCTTGAACGGGATGATCAGCGCCGGTACCAGGGCCATGAGCAGGGCCGCGGCGGCGACCGGCAGCCACCAGCGGCCGCTTCCGCCGCGCCGGGTGCGTACGGCCGCGTACCCGAGGGCGACGGCGAGGACCGGGACCGCGACCTGGGCGTTGCCCAGGTCGGCGAGGATCTCGGAGAAGCGATCCGGGCGGACGAGGTCGCGGCTGACCTGCGCGTCGAGTCGGACGAGCGGGCCGTCGGCGACGACCTGCCAGGTGATCAGGGCGAAGAGCAGGGCGGGAAGGCCGAACAGGAGGCTCGACCTCCCCGGCCGCGTTCTCCTGTCCCGCGCGGCGGACGCGGCGGGTTCCTGGTTCGCGGCGATCGGCATGGGGCACAGCTTGGCACGAGCACGAACGTCCACTCGCGGGCCCCTGCGGAGGATCACGTGAACCACCCGCCGCAGGACGACGGCCTCTTCGACCACTGCCCGTGGCTCTCCGCCGGGCAGGCATCGGACGAGCAGCGGGCGGGGCGGCACAGGAGCAGCGGCAGAAGCGGCTGGTCGCCGGGACCGAGCGGGGAGCCGTGTGCCTCGGCGAGGACTGCTGCGTGGCCGAGACCGCCGCGGTGTGCCCGGCGTCCTGCACCTGGGCGACCGCTCGTACATCGCGGCTCACGCCTGTGTCACCGGCGACATACGCACAGGCGCCGACCGCACGGTCTACTCAAGGGGGGACCGCACCGGCAGCCGTGTACCCGGCCGAAGGGGCGTAGAAGGAGGTTCGGCCGCCCCGGAACAGGGGGGGTGGTTCCGGGGCGGCCGAGCGGACCGGAACGTCGCGCGCCCCGGGGGGTTTGGGGCGGGCGACCGTCCGATCGGTGAGGAGATCCAGAGCGTCAGGCTCCGGTTGTGTGCGCGAGGCACGACCAGGTCGAAGCTGGGGAGGCCCCGGCCTGATGCCACCCACAGTCCCCTGTGGGCGGGTGTATCTCTCATCTGGGTAGAACCTACGACAGGGGTTTCGCCGAGGACAGGCCGTAGGGCCCCCTGTCATCCACCTCGCACACCTTCTTCACAGGCTCTGCCGCTCGCCGCCCGGTAGCGGAACCGGGGTGGCTCACCCGGCCCGACGACGGCTCCCGCGTGGCAGCGCCTCAGATGCGGGAGAAGGCCTGCTCGATGATGTCGAGGCCCTCGCCCAGCAGGTCCTCGCCGATCACCAGCGGGGGCAGGAAGCGGAGCACGTTGCCGTAGGTGCCACAGGTCAGGACCAGCAGGCCCTCGGCGTGGCAGGCCTTGGCGAGTGCGGCGGTCGCCTCGGGGTTCGGCTCCTTGGTGGCGCGGTCCTTGACCAGCTCGATGGCGATCATCGCGCCGCGCCCGCGGACGTCGCCGATGACGTCGAACTTGTTCTGCATGGCCGAAAGGCGCGCCTTCATGACGCCCTCGATGTTCTTGGCCCTGGCGTTGAGATCGAGCTCCCTCATCGTCTCGATCGAGCCCAGCGCACCGGCGCAGGCCACCGGGTTGCCGCCGTAGGTGCCGCCCAGACCGCCGGCGTGCGCGGCGTCCATGATCTCCGCCCGACCGGTGACGGCGGCCAGGGGGAGACCACCGGCGATTCCCTTGGCGGTGGTGATGAGGTCCGGGACGATGCCCTCGTCCTCACACGCGAACCACTGGCCGGTGCGGCAGAAGCCGGACTGGATCTCGTCGGCGACGAAGACGATGCCGTGGTCGGAGGCGAACTCGCGGATCGCCGGAAGGAAGCCCTTGGCCGGCTCGATGAAACCGCCCTCGCCGAGCACCGGCTCGATGATGATCGCGGCGACGTTCTCCGCGCCGACCTGCTTGCTGATCTGGTCGACGGCCTGGGCGGCGGCCTCGGGGCCGGCGTTCTCGGGACCGGTCGGCCAGCGGTAGCCGTACGCCACCGGCACCCGGTACACCTCGGGCGCGAACGGTCCGAAGCCGTGCTTGTACGGCATGTTCTTCGCGGTCAGCGCCATCGTGAGGTTGGTGCGGCCGTGGTAGCCGTGGTCGAAGACCACGACGGCCTGGCGCTTGGTGTACGCGCGGGCGATCTTGACGGCGTTCTCGACGGCTTCGGCGCCGGAGTTGAACAGCGCGCTCTTCTTGGCGTGGTCACCCGGGGTCAGCTCGGCGAGCGCCTCGGCGACCTCGACGTACCCCTCGTACGGCGTGACCATGAAGCAGGTGTGGGTGAAGTCGGCGAGCTGTGCCGACGCCCGCCGTACGACGGCCTCGGCGGAGGCGCCGACGGACGTCACGGCGATGCCCGAGCCGAAGTCGATGAGCCGGTTCCCGTCGACGTCCTCGATGATCCCGCCACCGGCACGCGCCGTGAACACGGGCAGCACGGACCCCACGCCCTGCGCGACCGCGGCGGTACGGCGGGCCTGCAGCTCCTGCGACTTCGGGCCGGGAATGGCGGTGACGACGCGACGCTCCTGCGGCAGTGCGCTCATGCGGGGCTCCTGGGGTGGTGCGGAGGGTGACATACGGACGCTTGGCTTCTTTTCTCGCAGGCTAGGGCGGGGGAAGGGGGGTGGGCATGCTCCATGTGGGCGTTGTCGGCAGACCGGCTTGTCCGAGGTGGACATGGCAGTCTGCGGGGCTGCTGCCCACGACCCGGCCGCGTAAGCGGTGAACTCCCCAGGGGAGGGCGTTAGATTGGCTCGCTGATGGTGGACGGAGCGGCCGGTCAGGGGGCAAGGGCGATGGACAGCGACGGGACGCAGGAGGCCCGGGGTACGCATGCGCATCCCGTGCCGCGTCCGGCGGGGCCGCCGGAGGTGCCCGCGATGCCTCCCCGGCCGCCCCAGGCACCGGCTGCGCCGCCGCTGCCGGACGGGTCGGCCTTCCTCGACTGGCTGCGCGCACCACGCCCCGACGCCGCGCCGGGCGTGTGGCGGTTCGGGCACCGGCCGCGGCCCGACGAGGAGCCCGAGGAGGTCCCCACTCGGCAGTTGCTGAGCGGGGCGCTGATCGCCTTCCTGGTGGGATGGCTGATCTGGTCGCTGCTGCAGAACGAGTACCTGGGCAACTGGTGGTGGGTGCCGTTCGACCTGATCGTCCCCGATGCCTGGCGCGGCGCCGACAGCGATCTCGGCGAGACCGGCACGTTCGTGGTGTACCGGGGGTACGAGCTGCTCGTCGCCTTGGGGATCATGGTCGGGGTGGCCCGGCTCGGCCGCTGGGGCGAGGTGTGGCGGCGCTTCGTCGCCCCCCGCTTCCGCCGGCCGGAGTCCCGGGCGGCGCAGCCGGCCCCGCAGGACGACCCGGCCCAGTGGACCGAGCTCCGCGCCGCCGGAGCCGCCGACGCCGCGGAGCGGCTCGCCGCCGAGGCCCGCTCCGGCCTGATGCGGGACGTCGACCACGCCCGGATCCTCCGCGCCTGGCAAGGCGTGCGCACCGGACGACACAGCCTCACCACCTTCAGCGGTGCCGTGCTCAAGGACGGCGCCGCCGCCTGCCTCCACCCCTCCGGAGAGCGCGACCTGCCCGCCCGGCTCGCCCGGCACGACCTGGTCACCGGGCAGGTGCGGCTCGGGACCACCGTGGACGACGCCCGCAACCCCTACGCCTACCGCGGGGCGGGGCTCGCCCTCGGCCCCGACCTGCTCGGCACCTCGCTCGTGGCCGTGGGTCCCGCCGGCTCCGGCAAGACCGGCACCCTCGTCCGTCCGCTCGCCGAGTCCCTGTGCCTGCAGGCCCTCGCCGGACGCGCCGCCGTGGTCGTGGTCGGGGCGGCCGGGGCGGGGCTCGGGCCGGCCGACGCCTACGACGTCGTCGTGCGGATCGGCCATCAGGAGTCCGAGTACGACCTTGATCTCTACGGAGGGACCAGCGACCCGGACGAAGCCGCGGCGGTGCTCGCCGAGGCGCTGGTCGGGGACCTCGCCGATCCGCATCCCGGGAATGACAGCCGACGGTCCACCACCGTCCTGGCCCGGCTGCTCGGGCCGTTCCGGGCCGTGCACGGGCGTTTCCCCTCGGTACCGGAGCTGCGGCAGCTGCTCGACGGTGCCCCCGGGCCGTTCGCCGCGCTGCGGCAGGGGCTTCAGGAGACCGGGCAGGAGTCGCTGCTGCGGGAACTCGACGCCCGGGAGCGGCAGATGGGGCAGCCCGGGGACGTCGGCGGGGTGCTCGCGGACCGCGTCGCGTTGCTCGACCGGCCCGCCTTCGCCGGGTTCTTCGACACCTCCGGGCAGTCGCGGCCGTTCACCCTGAGGGCCCTCGACCATCCCGTGCGCGTGCGCATCGATCTGCCCCAGCGCGGGCACGCCGACGCCTCCCGGATGCTCGCGCGGCTGGTGCTCGCGCAGTTCACGGCGAGTGTCGCCGTACGCGAGGACCGGTCGCTGTTCGCCTGTCTCGTGCTCGACGACGCGACCGGGGTGGTGACGCCCGAGGCCGTGCGCGGCATCCAGCGGCTGCGATCCGGCAACGCCGGTGTCGTGCTGACCCTGCGGACGCTGGACGACGTGGCCCGGCCGCTGCGCGGGCCCCTGCTCGGAGCCGTCGGGTGCCGGGTGGCGTTGTCGGGGCTCACACCGTGGGACGGGCAGGACTTCGCCGAGGTGTGGGGCAAGGAGTGGACCGAGGCCCGGGACGTCACCGACCGGCAGATCATCGCCGAGACCCCGGCCGGCAAGGCACTGCACGCGGTACGTCGGGTGATCACCGGCAAGGCTCCGACCGCGCGGGCGGTGACCGTACGCCAGGTCGAGCGGGAACGGTGGTCCGCGTCCGAGCTGGCGCACAGGGTGCCGGCCGGGCACGCGGTGCTGTCCCTGACCACGGTGCAGGGCGAGCACGCGCCACCGCTGCTGGTGGATCTGCGGAGCTGATCTCCTCTCACCGGTACGAGTACGCGGAGTCCGTACGGTGAGGCAGAATCGTCACAGGTCGTTCATACGCGGCGGCCAAAGACCACAGAGATCACATACAGTCCTGACGCAGAAGGCCTCATGCCCCCGACGCTCGCCTCGCTCGTGCACCACTCCGCGCTGAAACTCACCGTGCGGGCGGGGGAAGACCGTCTTGACGTGCCGGTGCGCTGGGCGCACGTCAGCGAGCTCGCCGACCCCGTCCCCTACATGGAGGGCGGCGAACTGCTGCTGATCACCGCGCTCAAGCTGGACGCCGAGGACCCGGAGGCCATGCGCCGCTACGTGCGGAGGCTGGCCGGCGCCGGGGTGGTCGGCCTCGGATTCGCGGTCGGCGTCAACTACGAGGAGATCCCCAAGGCGCTCGTCGACGCGGCCGGGGAGGAGGGCCTGCCGCTGCTGGAGGTGCCGCGCCGCACCCCCTTCCTGGCCATCAGCAAAGCCGTGTCCGCCGCGATCGCCGCCGACCAGTACCGCGCCGTCACCGCCGGGTTCGCCGCCCAGCGCGAGCTGACCCGGCAGGCGCAGACCGGCGGGCCGGAGGGGCTGCTGGCCGCTCTGGCCGCGCAGGTCGACGGCTGGGCGGCGCTGTACGACGCCTCGGGGGCGGTCGTCGCCGCGGCACCGGAGTGGGCGGGGCGGCGTGCCTCGCGGCTCACCGGCGACGTGCAGCGGCTGCGGGACCGCCCCGCGCCCGCCTCGTCCGTGGTCGGCGGGCCGGAGAACGAGGACCGGGTCGAGCTGCACAGCATCGGCACCGGCCGGCGCCCCCGCGCGGCCCTCGCCGTGGGCACGGCCTCCGCCCCCGGCACCGCCGAGCGGTACGCCGTCCACTCGGCCGTCGCGCTGCTGACCCTGACCACGGAGCGCTCCCGGTCCCTCCAGGCGGCCGAGCAGCGGGTCGGCACGGCGGTGCTGCGCATGCTGCTGGCCGGCGAGCCGGACCACGCGCGTGCGGTCGCCGGCGATCTGTACGGCGGGCTGCTGGACGCGCCGTTCCGGATGATGGTCGCCGAGCGGGTGCCGGTGTCGGCGTCGGCCGTGCTCGCCCGCGCCGAGACCCGCGCGGGTGCCCCGGCCGCCGACCGGCCCTCCGCCGCCGCGCTCGCCGCGGCCGACACGGGCGGTGACCCCCTCGCGGCGCTCGCCGATGTCATCGAGTCCGCGGCGGCCCGGGCCGGCGAGGCCGTCCTGGTCGTGCCGGAGGGGGAGCGGCTGGTGGTGCTGGCCGCGGACGGCGGTGCGGCCGCGGCGGCCTGCGCGGAGTACGCGGCCGCCCTGGAGACGGCCCGGGCCGGTATGCGCGAGAAGGCGCCGGGGGGCGAGGAGGGCGACCTGGTCGTGGGCCTGTCGGCCCCGGCCGGGCCGATCGCCGCGTCCGCGGCGTACAAGCAGGCCGAGCAGGCGCTGTCGGTGGCGCGGCGGCGCGGGCGTGTCCTCGTGGAGCACGAGCAGATGGCGGCCGGATCCGTGCTGCCGCTGCTGGCGGACGACGCCGTACGCGCGTTCGCCGACGGCATGCTGCGCCCGCTGTACGAGCACGACGCCACGGGCCGCGGCGACCTGGTCGCCTCCCTGCGCGCCTGGCTGTCCAAGCACGGCCAGTGGGACGCGGCGGCGGCCTGTCTCGGCGTCCACCGCCACACCCTCCGCTACCGCATGCGCCGCGTCGAGGAGATCCTGGGCCGCTCCCTGGACGATCCGGACACGCGGATGGAACTCTGGCTGGCCCTCAAGGCGACCTCGACGGACTAGCCAAACCGTAGTGTCCCCGCCCGTCACTGCTACGCCTCGGACAAACGCCGTTCGGCCACCTCGCACCTACCGTTGATCCGTAGCACAGGAACACCCCCAACGCCGAAGGGCCGGAACCCACATGACCTCCACCCACGCCTTCTGGCTCGCCGGCCGCCAGGCCACCGGCGAGGACACCTTCGACGTCAGCTCCCCGTGGGACGGGCGCCTCGTCGGCCGGGTGAGCGTGCCGACGGACGCGCAGGTCGAGGAGGCCGTGGCCGCCGCGTACGCCGTGCGGGACGGGTTCGCCGCCACCCCGGCGCACGTGCGGGCCGCCGCCCTCGACCACGTCAGCAAGCGCCTCGTCGAGCGCACCGAGGAGATCGCCCGGCTGATCTCCGCCGAGAACGGCAAGCCCCTGAAGTGGGCGCGCGGCGAGGTCGGCCGTGCCGTGTCCGTGTTCCGGTTCGCGGCCGAGGAGGCCCGGCGGTTCAACGGCGGCGAGGCCCAGCGCCTCGACACCGACCTCGGCGGCCAGGGCCGGCTCGCCCTCACCCGCCGCTTCCCGAAGGGCGTCGTGCTCGGTATCGCGCCCTTCAACTTCCCGCTCAACCTCTGCGCCCACAAGGTCGCCCCGGCCATCGCCGCCGGCGCCCCGATCATCCTCAAGCCGGCCCCGGCCACCCCGCTGTCCGGCCTGGTCATCGGCGAGCTGCTGGCCGAGACCGAGCTGCCCGCGGGCTCCTGGAGCATCCTGCCGGTCGCCAACGACAAGATGCCCGCCCTCGTGCAGGACGAGCGCCTGCCCGTGATCTCCTTCACCGGCTCCGAGCAGGTCGGCTACGCGATCATGGACTCGGTGCCGCGCAAGCACTGCACCCTGGAGCTGGGCGGCAACGGCGCGGCCGTCGTCCTCGCCGACTGGGCGAGCGACGAGGACCTGGATCGGGCGGCGAACCGCATCGCCACCTTCTCCAACTACCAGGGCGGCCAGTCCTGCATCTCCGTCCAGCGGGTCATCGCCGACGCCTCGGTGTACGACCGGCTGCTGCCGCGCATCGTCGCCGCCGTCGAGGCGCAGGTCACCGGCGACCCGAGTGACGACCGGACCGATGTCGGCCCGCTGGTCAGCGAGGACGCCGCTCAGCGCGTCGAGACGTGGGTCCGGGAGGCGGTCGACGCCGGGGCCCGGCTGCTCACCGGCGGCAAGCGCGACGGAGCCTCCTACGCCCCGACTGTCCTGGCCGAGGTCCCGGCCGACGTCACGATCTCCTGCGAGGAGGTCTTCGGGCCGGTTCTCACCGTGCAGAAGGTGGACGGCGAGGCCGAGGCCTTCGCCGCCGTCAACGACTCCAAGTACGGCCTGCAGGCAGGTGTGTTCACCCACGACCTGCAGACCGCCTTCCGGGCCCACCGGGCCCTCGAGGTCGGCGGCGTGGTCATCGGAGACGTGCCGTCCTACCGCGCCGACCAGATGCCGTACGGCGGCGTCAAGCAGTCCGGCGTGGGCCGCGAGGGCGTGCGCTTCGCCATGGAGGACTACACGTACGAGCGCGTGATGGTCCTCACCGGCATCGACCTCTAGCTCATGGGAACCATTTTCATATAGGCTCTGCGAAGAGGCCCGGCACCGATGCCTTCCGGTGCCGGGCCTCTTCTGTACGCCGGCCTGCTCCGGACCCTCAACCGGAGAAGCCGACGTGCGCGAGCCGCAGTGGGCCGCGCAGCCTGAGGTGCACGTCGTGGACGCCGACGGCGGCGACGGACGCGCTGAGGGAGACGTACTCGTACGGGCCAGGGGTCGGTGCGGCCGTGGACAGCACCGCGAGTGCCGGACCGTTGTCGAGGGACAGCTCCACCGTGCCCCCGCCGGCCACCTCCACCGTCACCCCGGAGATGCCGCGCCCGAAGTCGCAGGCACGGTAGACCAGTTCGCCGAAAGATGCGTCCGCCGGTGTCACCGCGTCACCCGAGACCTTCGTCCGGTCGACGATCTCGATGCCGCTCTGCTCGTCGAAGCCGGCCGCCGCGAGGCCGCCCGAGAAAACCGCGCGCGGCAGGGTGGGCTCGCCGTCGAGCGTGACCGTCGTCCGCAGCCGGACGTCCTCGCTGGAGGCCCCGGCGAGCAGTTCGTACGCGCCCGGCTCCACGCGCCACCGGTCCTGGGTCACATCCCAGAACGCGAAGGCGGACAGCGGCACTTCGAAGCTCAGCCCCACCGTCGCCCCCGGGCCGAGGGTGACCCGGCGGTGGTCCAGCAGCTCGCGGCGCGGACGTGGCACGGACGGGTCCACGGCCCTCGTGTAGAGCTGGGCGACCTCGTCGGCCGTGACGTCACCGGTGTTGGTGACGGAGAAGGAGACGTGCACCGTCCCGTCCTCGACCCGGGTGATCAGATCGCCGTACGCGAACGACGTGTACGACAGGCCGTGCCCGAAGGGGAACAGGGGCGTGCCCTCGAAGTACAGGTACGTCTGGCGGCTGCCGATCACGTCGTAGTCGAGGAGGTCCGGCAGGTCGGCGTCGCCGGCGTACCAGGTCTGGGGGAGGCGGCCGGCGGGGGAGACGTCGCCGGCCAGCACGCGGGCCAGGGCGGTGCCGGCCGCCTGTCCGCCGTGCGCGGTCCACAGCACGGCCGGGAGGCCGTCCGGGTCGACGGCGTACGGGTAGGCGGAGACCAGCGCCAGCACGGTGGCCGGGTTCGCCGCGCGGGCGGCCCGCAGCAGCCGCTCCTGCTGCCCGGGCAGGCGCAGGGTCGTACGGTCCTCGGTCTCGCGGCCGTTGATGTGCGGGTCGTTGCCCGCGACCACCACGACCACGTCGGCCGCCGCGGCGGCACGCGCCACCGCGTCCTCGCCGCGCTCGACGACGACCAGCTCGAAGACTTCGGGATCTTCTTCGGCAACCTTCACGCCGTCGGCGGAGACACATACATGCCGACCCGTCCCCAGGTGCCTGAGGAGGTGCCCGTTCCCGTGCGGTTCCAGGTTGAACGTCTCCTGGACGACCCAGCCGCCCGGCTGGTCCGCGGAGGCGCGGACGTAGCCGTCGTCGGCGACCGAGAGGTAGCGGCCGTCGGGGGCGCGCAGGGTCAGGACGCCCTCGCCCCAATCGACCAGCGCCAGCTCGGTGCCGGTCGGGTCGGTGGTGAGCGGGGGCAGGTCGGTGCGACCCGCGAGCAGCGCCGGGTCGAGCGCGCCCTCGGCGCCGCGCGCCGCGTCGGCGGCGTCCTCGGCCGCCGGTACGTGCAGGAACACACCCGCGGCCGTCTTCAGCCGGACCCGGTCCACGCCCTCGGCGAACTCCACCCGCGCCGCGCCGAACCGCTCGTACAGGCCCTCCAGCGGGGTCGAGCGGTGGAGGAGTGTGCCGCTGTACCAGTCGAGCTTGCACTCGTCGGCGAGCAGCCCGACCACCGCGACCCGGGTCTGTGGGGCGAGCGGCAGCACCCCGTCGTTCTTCAGCAGCACGATCGCCTGCTCGGCGGCCTCCTGCGCGAGGGCGCGGTGCGCCGGGGTGTCGAACTCGCCGGTCGCGTCGTGCGGGTCGTACTCAGGGTCGAACTCACCGAGCCGGAAGCGGACCGAGAGCTGGCGGCGGACGGCCCTGTCGAGGTCGGCCTCGGTGAGAAGGCCGCGCTCCAGGGCGCCCCGCAGTCGTCCGATCATCTGCGAGGAATCCGTGCCGTGGTCGGTGAAGCTGTCGACGCCCGCGACGAGGGAGGCGGCGGTGGCCTCCTCGTGGGTGTCGAAGTAGTGCTCGGAGTCGACCAGATTGCTCGGCGCGCCCGCGTCCGAGCAGACCAGCAGGTCCTCGTCGGTCCAGGCGCGCAGCTGCTCGCCCAGGTAGGGGGAGACGTGGTTGGGGCGCCCGTTGACCAGGTTGTACGCCGGCATCACCCCGGCCACCGCGCCCGCCTCGACGGTCTCGCGAAAGGCCCTCAGGTCGTACTCGTGCAGCACGCGCGGGCGCACCGAGCTCGACGTGGTGGAGCGGTCCGTCTCGTTGTTGTGGGCCAGCCAGTGCTTCAGTACGGGCGCGGTGCGCCAGTAGGCGGGGTGGTCGCCGCGCAGACCGTGCGTGTAGGCGGTGGCGATCGCCGAGGTGAGCTTCGGGTCCTCGGAGTAACCTTCCTCGTTGCGGCCCCACAGGGGGTGGCGCAGCAGGTTGACCGTGGGGGCCCAGACGTTGAGGCCGACCCGGTCGTCCTTGGCGCGCATCGCGCGGGCCTCCTTGGACACCGCGTCGCCCACGCGCCGCACCAGCTCCGGGTTCCAGGTGGCGCCGAGGCCGACCGCCTGCGGGAACACCGTCGCCGGGCCCATCCACGCCACGCCGTGCAGGGCTTCCTGCCCGGTGCGGAAGGCGGCGACGCCGAGCCGCTCGACGGCGGGCGCGAACTGGTGCAGGAACGCGGCCTTCTCCTCGAGCGTGAGCCGCGACAGGAGGTCGTCGATCCGCTTCGCGAACGGCAGACGCGGATCGCGGAACGGCGGCAGGGGCGGCGTGGGTGCGGTCACGTGGGATTCCCTTTGCATGGAGCGACAAGGCGCTTTCGAAGCGCTTCGATGCTCATTCGATGTGGGGGCGGGTGTCAAGACACCCCGGCGCAACAACTCGGGCCTTTCGGTGGCATTCCAAGCGGCAGACGCGTCAGATATCGATCGTGAACACCTCGGAGGAATCTTGGAATCGCCCCTTGTGCACCCCTGGGCCTTCACTTAACCTCGCAGCAACATCGAAGCGCTTCGACTGTGAAGTCCGCCACCAGGTGGTGCGCAGTCCTCGTCACGCGTCGGAGTATCGCTTCGGCTCAGCCAGTTCCACTCGAGACACCGCAGCCGACGGCCCACCGCCGGGTGTCCTGGTGCGCCATGAAGGGTTGACGCAATGACGCCGAACGCCGCCTCCGCCTCCTCCGGACCGAGCCGGAGAAGTTTCCTCGCCTCCACGGCGGTCGCCACCGCAGCGGTGGCGGGCGGGATGCCGCTGCTCGCCGCGTGTGGCGGGTCGGACAGCGGGTCGCGGGACGGGACCACGTCGGGCAAGGACGCCAAGAAGATCCTGCCGGCCTTCGTGGCCAGCAACGTGGTGAAGCCGGACATCCCGGCCAAGAACGGCTCGGCGATCGGTTTCACCAGCAAGCTCGACCTGGCCACGTTGAAGACCTCGGTCACGAAGAAGCTCGGCAAGGGTGGCAAGGTCACCATCATGTCGCCGTTCTGGGGCTCGCCGCCGAAGCAGAACAACTCCTACTACACGTCGATGAACGACCTGATCGGCGTCGACGTCGTCTGGCAGAACCAGGACGGCAACACCTACGACCAGAAGCTCGGCGCGGTTCTCGCCTCCAGCGACGTTCCGGACGTGGTGGTCATCCCCGGCTGGAACATGGGCGGCAAGATACCCAGCGCCATCCTCAGCAAGTTCGCCGACCTCGGGCCCTACCTCTCGGGGGACGCGGTCAAGGAGTACCCGAACCTCGCGGCGATCCCGACGGAGGCCTGGCAGCGCTCGATCTTCGGTGGCAAGCTGCGCGGCCTGCCGATGCCGGCGCCGTACGCCCCCAGCATGGTGCCCCTGTACCGGCAGGACATCTTCGAGAAGGAGGGCTACGAAGTCCCGAAGTCCTGCGACGAGTTCATGGCCCTGGCCAAGGAGATCACCAACGCCAAGGCCAGGCGGTGGGCCTGCCTGGACATGAAGTGGACCGCCTTCCAGGCGTTCGGTGTGCTCTCGGGCAGCGAGAAGCCGCTCGGCTGGAATCTCGTCGACGGCAAGCTCGTCAACCGCATCGAGACGGAAGAGTTCCTCGAGGCGCTGGAATGGTCCCGCAAGCTCTTCGCCGCCGGGGTCGTCCACCCCGACTCCGAGATGGGCAAGAACGCCCCCGACCCGGGCCCCAAGTTCGCGGCGGGCGAGTTCCTGATCTACCCCAACAACATCACCCAGTGGTGGAGCCGCACCGCTGAACAGGCCACTCAGAACCCGGACTTCAAGATCTGGGGCATGGACGTCTGGGGTCACGACGGCGGCAACCCCACCCTGTGGGCCGATCAGCCCGCCGGCATCTTCGCCTTCATCAACAAGAAGGCCTCCGAGTCGGTCATCCGTGACGTGCTGGCCGTCGCCAACGTCACCGCCGCGCCGTACGGCACCAAGGAGTACATGATGACCAACTACGGCGTCGAGGGCACCCACTACTCCGTCAAGGACGGCGTCCCGGTCAAGACCGACAAGGGCAACAACGAGGTGATGAACGCCTACGTGATGGTCGCGAGCCCTGCGGCGACTCTCGCCCACCCCGACTTCCCGGACGTCGCCAAGGGCCAGGTCGAGTGGCAGCAGCGGATGGGCGCCTTCACCAAGAAGTCCTCCTTCTGGGGCATGCAGATCACCGAGCCCGGCCGCTACACCAACCTCGGCAACGACTTCGAGCAGCTCGAGGACGACATCACCCGCGGCCGCAAGAAGATCAGCGACATGCAGCAGGCCGTCTCCGACTGGAAGAGCAAGGGCGGCGACAAGCTGCGCGACTGGTACAAGAAGATCCTCGACGAGAACGGCTCGGCGGCGAGCTGACCAGGCTCTGAGGCAAGGAGAACGGCCGTGTCCCACAGCACGGTGCCTCGGAGCAGGGCCGAGGCCGACATGACGGAGAGGACCTCGGTGGCGTCCGGCGGCGCCACCGGTTCACCGGAGAAGCGACCCTCGGGGAAACTGAGCCTGCGGCTCAGGTTCAGACGCGACCGCGTCCTGCTCCTGATGACCCTGCCGGCCGTCGTGCTGGTCCTGGTCTTCAACTACCTGCCGATCCTCGGCAACGTCGTCGCCTTCCAGGACTACGACCCCTACATCAGCGACAACGGCATCGTCTCCATGCTGAACAGCCCCTTCGTGGGCATGGAGAACTTCCAGCGGATCTTCGAGGACTCGGCGTTCTGGAACGCCCTCCAGAACACGCTGGTGCTGTTCTCCCTCCAGCTCGTGCTGTTCTTCCCGATCCCGATCCTGCTCGCGCTGCTCATCAACAGCGTGGTCAGGCCCCGGGTGCGGGCGGTGGCACAGGCCGTTCTCTACCTGCCGCACTTCTTCTCCTGGGTGCTGGTCATCGCCGTCTTCCAGCAAATCTTCGGCGGCGCGGGCATCCTCTCCCAGCTGCTGCGGCAGCACGATTACAACGGCCTCAACATCATGACCGACCCGAACACCTTCGCCCTCCTGATCACCGCGCAGAGCGTGTGGAAGGACGCCGGGTGGGGGATCATCGTCTTCCTCGCCGCGCTGGCCTCGGTCAGCCCGGACCTGTACGAGGCCGCCGCGATGGACGGCGCCGGCCGCTGGCGCCGCATGTGGCATGTCACGCTGCCCGCGCTGCGCCCGGTGATCGCCTTGCTGCTGGTCCTGCGGGTCGGCGACGCCCTCACCGTCGGTTTCGAGCAGATCCTGCTGCAACGCGACGCCGTCGGACCGGGCGCGGCCGAGGTCCTCGACACCTTCGTGTGGTGGAACGGCGTGCGCAACCAGGACTTCGGCTACGCGGCCGCCGCCGGACTCATCAAGGGCGTGATCAGCATCGGCCTGGTCCTCGCCGCGAACAAGGTGGCCCATCTTATGGGCGAGCAGGGGGTGTACAAGAAGTGAGCGCCGTCATCGACAAGCCGGTGAAGGAACCTGGCTGGTGGGAGGCGCCGCCCCGGCCGGCCTGGGAGGAGGCGCCCTCCAGGGCCGGTCTCGCCGGCAAGGGCCTCGCCCTGTCGCTGGCCTGCCTGGCGATCCTCTTCCCGCTCTGGATCGTGGTCGTCACCAGCCTGTCCTCACGCAAGACCATCGACGAGGCCGGCGGCCTGGTGATGGTGCCCAAGGACATCACCTTCATCGCCTACCAGGAACTGCTCAGCGGCGGCCAGGTCACCCGCGCGGCGATCATCAGCGTCCTCGTCACCCTGGTCGGCACGCTGTTCTCGATGACGGTGTCCGTCCTGTGTGCCTACGGCCTGTCCCGCAGCGGCTCCCTCGGCCACCGCTGGATCCTGATGACGCTGCTGGCGACCATGTTCTTCAGCGCCGGTCTCATCCCGACCTACCTTCTGGTGCAGTCCCTCGGCCTGACCGACAGCTATCTGGCGCTGATCCTGCCGAGTGCCCTCAGCGTCTTCAACATCCTCGTGCTGCGCGGCTTCTTCATGGGGATCTCGCAGGAGCTCATCGACAGTGCGCGGATCGACGGGGCCGGGGAATTCCGGATCCTGCGGCAGATCGTCATGCCGTTGTCGCGGGCGGTGCTCGCCGTTATCACGCTGTTCTACGCCGTCGGGTACTGGAGCGCCTGGTTCAACGCCTCCCTGTACCTGAACGACCAGGACATGATGCCGCTGCAGAACGTCATGATCCAGCTCGTGCAGAAGCAGGAGGCGCCGGTCGGTCTGGGCCAGGCCATCAAGACCGGTCAGCTGTCGGGGCTCGCCGTGCAGATGGCCGTGATGGTGATGGCCCTCCTGCCGGTCGCCGTCATGTCCCCCTTCGTCCAGAGGCACTTCAAGAAGGGCATGCTCACGGGGGCCGTCAAGGGGTGACGCCCCTTGAGTGACGTCCCGCCGTAGGACTGTCGGTCCTTCGCTGTCCGCGGCTCTGTTTGGGCTTGTCGCGCAGTTCCCCGCGCCCCCGAAGAAGGGGCACCCACTTCCCCCCTTCGCATGAACCGAGGTATGTCATGAGCACGTTTCATCTCAGCAGACGCTCCGTGCTGGCCGGGACCGCTGTCGCCGCCGCGGTCGTCTCCCTTCCGATGGTCCAGGGACGTGCGCAGGCCGCCGCTCCCGCCGGGGCCGCGTACCGCTGGCGCAACGCCGTCCAGGGCGGCACCGGGTTCGTCACCGGCGTCCTCTTCCACCCCTCCGTCCGCGGCCTCGCCTACGCCCGTACCGACATCGGCGGTGCCTACCGCTGGGACGACCGGACCGACCGGTGGATTCCGCTGACCGACCACATCGGCTGGGACGACTGGAACCTGCTCGGCGTCGAGGCCATGGCCGTCGACCCGGCCCATCCGAACCGGCTGTACCTCGCCCTCGGCACGTACGCGCAGTCCTGGGCCGGCAACGGGGCCGTACTGCGGTCCGAGGACCGGGGGGCCACCTGGAAGCGCACCGACCTGACCGTCAAGCTCGGGGCCAACGAGGACGGGCGTGGCTGCGGGGAGCGGCTGCTCGTCGACCCGCGGAACAGTGACACTCTGTGGCTCGGCACCCGGCACGACGGGCTGCTCAAGTCGACCGACCGGGGCGCCACCTGGAAGGCCGTGAGCTTCCCGGCCACCCCCAGCGCCACCGGCCAGGGCATCACCCTCCTCGTCGCGGCGGGCCGCACCGTCTACGCAGGCTGGGGCGACTCCGACGGCACCTCCGCGAACCTCTACCGAACCGCCGACGGCACGACCTGGGAGGCCGTCCCCGGGCAGCCCGCCGGCACCGCGGCCAAGGTCCCGATCCGGGCCGCGTACGACCGGCACACGCGCGAGCTGTTCGTGACGTACGCCAACGCACCCGGCCCCAACGGGCAGTCCGACGGCAGTGTGCACAAGCTGCGCGTCAGCAGCGGGAGGTGGAGCGAGGTCACCCCGGTGAAGCCGGGCGGCACGACGGCCGACGGTTCCGCCGACGCCTTCGGCTACGGCGGTGTCGCCGTGGACGCCCGCCGGCCCGGTACGCTCGTCGTCTCGACGAACAACCGCTGGGCCGACATCGACACCGTCTACCGCTCCACCAACGGCGGCCGCACCTGGACCTCCCTGAAGGACAGGGCCGTCCTCGACGTCTCCGAGACGCCGTACCTCAAGTGGGGCGGCGACAAGCCCAAGTTCGGTTGGTGGATCCAGGCCGTCGGCCTCGACCCGTTCGACTCCGAGCACATCGTCTACGGCACCGGCGCGACCCTCTACGGCACCCGTGACCTCAAGAACTGGGCCCCGGAGATCCGCGGTCTGGAGGAGGCCTCCGTACGCCAGCTGGTCTCGCCTCCGACCGGCGAGGCGCACCTGATCAGCGGGTCCGGGGACATCGGCGTGATGTACCACGAGCGGCTCACGGCATCGCCGTCGCGCGGCATGGCGTCGAACCCGGTGTTCGGCACGGCGACGGGACTCGCGCTGGCCGCGGCCAAGCCGTCGTACGTCGTGCGGGCCGGGTGGGGGGACAACGGCAACGGTGCCTACTCGAACGACGGCGGAAAGACCTGGGCGCCCTTCAAGACGCAACCCGCCATCGCCAAGGACGCGCCGGGGCCGATCGCCACCAGCGCCGACGGCGGCGTGCTGCTGTGGTCCTTCGTGCACTGGGACGGCACCAGGTACCCGGCCCACCGCTCGGCGGACAACGGCGCCACCTGGACCGAGGTCACCTCCTACCCGAAGGGCGCCGCCCCGGTCGCGGACCCGGTCGATCCGAACCGCTTCTACGCCTTCGACACCACCACCGGCACGCTCCACGCCAGCACCGACGGCGGCCGGACCTTCTCCGCGCGGGCCACCGGCCTGAACTCGGGCGACAGCGAGTTCCAGTTGACGGCGGCCCCCGGGCGCTCCGGTCACCTGTGGCTGAGCCTGAAGTGGAACGGGCTCTACCGCTCCACCGACGGCGGCGCCACCTTCACCAAGGTCGGCAGCTGCTGGGCGTCGTACACCCTCGGCTTCGGCAAGGCCGCCGAGGGCGCCTCCTACCCGGCGGTCTACATGGTCGGCTCCACCGAGACGATCACCGCCGTGTACCGCTCGGACGACGAGGCGAAGACCTGGACGCGGATCAACGACGACCAGCACCAGTGGGGCTGGATCGGCGCGGCCATCACCGGCGACCCGCGGGTGTACGGCCGGGTCTACATCGCCACCAACGGGCGCGGAGTGCAGTACGGGGAGCCCGTCTGATGCAGCAGCGAAAAGGGCCCGGCCTGAGTGATGCCACCCGGGGCCGTCTCCTCTTCGGCGGCGACTACAACCCGGAGCAGTGGCCCGAGGAGACCTGGCGCGAGGACGTCCGGCTCATGAAGGCCGCGGGCGTCAACTCGGTCACCCTCGGCGTCTTCTCCTGGTCGACGCTCGAGCCGGAGCCGGGCGCGCGGGAGTTCGGCTGGCTCGACACGCTGATGGACCTGATGCACGCAGGCGGTATCGGTGTCGTCCTCGCCACCCCGACCTCCGCGCCCCCGCCCTGGATGGGCCGGCTGCACCCCGACACCCTGCCCGTCACCGAGGAGGGCCGCATCGAGTGGTGGGGCGGTCGCCAGCACTTCTCGCACTCCAGCGCCACCTACCGGCGCTACGCCGCCGCCATCACCGAGGACCTGGCCGCCCGCTACGGAAGCCACCCGGCCCTGACGATGTGGCACATCAACAACGAGTACTGCACCTTCGACTACGGCGACGAGGCCGCGGCAGCCTTCCGCCGCTGGCTGCGCGAGAAGTACGGCACGCTCGACGCTCTCAACGAGGCCTGGGGAACCGCCTTCTGGAGTCAGGGCTACGACTGCTGGGACGGCGTCCTGCCGCCCCGGCTGCCGCACTACATGCGCAACCCCGCCCAGGTCCTGGACTTCCGGCGCTTCACCTCCGACATGCTCCTGGAGTGCTATGCCGCCGAGCGCGACATCGTCCGTCGGCACACTCCGCACCTCCCGGTCACCAGCAATTTCATGCCGCTGTGGTTCGGGCAGGACGCGTGGCGCTGGGCGGAGGAGGAGGACGTCGTCTCGGTCGACCTCTACCCCGACCCGCGCGACCCGCTCGGCGCGCAGAACGGCGCTCTCGTCCAGGACATGACCCGCTCCCAGGCACGCGGGCCGTGGATGCTCATGGAGCAGGCGGCCGGGCCGGTCAACTGGCGGGGCGTGAACCACCCCAAGCCTCGGGGCCTCAACCGGCTCTGGTCGCTCCAGGCGGTGGCCCGGGGCGCCGACGCCGTCTGCTACTTCCAGTGGCGGCAGTCCCGGCAGGGCGCCGAGAAGTTCCACTCCGGCATGGTCAGCCACGCCGGGGAGGAGGGCCGGACGTACCAGGAGGTCAAGCGGCTCGGCGCCGATCTGGAGCGGATCGCCCCGGCGGTGGCCGGCCGGCACATCACCGCCAACGTGGCCGTCCTGCACGACTGGCACGCCTGGTGGGCCGGCGCCCAGGACGGCCGCCTGTCCAGCCGGGTGGAGTACCCGGACGTCCTGCGTGCCTGGCACCGGGCCCTGTGGCAGGCCCACCTCACCACCGACTTCGCCCACCCCGAGCACGACCTGACGCCGTACTCGGTGGTCGTCGTGCCCCAGCTGTACGCGCTCACCGACGCGGCGATCGACAACCTCCTCGCCTACGTACTGCAGGGCGGCACCCTCGTCTGCGGATTCCTCACCGGCGTCGCCGACGAGGACGACCGTGTGCGTCCCGGCGGCATGGACGCCCGGCTGCGGGAGCTGTTCGGCATCCGCACGCTGCACGAGTGGTGGCCGCTGGACGCGGGGGAGACCGTCGCCTGCGAGGGCTTCCGGGGCACGCTGTGGTCCGAGGAGCTGGAGGGGGACGGCACCGCCGAGGAGACCGTGCCGTACAAGGGCGGCGAGCTCGACGGACTGCCCGCGGTCCTGCGCAAGGGCAGGGCCTGGTACCTCTCCACGCTCCCGGAGCCCGAGTCGCTGCGCGACCTGCTGGCCTCGATCGCTCAGGGCGCGGGGGTCCGCCCGGTGCTCGACGGCCTGCCCGAGCAGGTCGAGGGCGTACGCCGGGGGGAGCTGCTGTTCGTGCTCAACCACGGCCGCGAGCCGGTGACCGTCGAGGTGCCCGGCACCCACCACGACCTGCTGACGGGCACGGACGTCACCGGCCGGGTCACCCTCGGCCGCTACGAGGCGGCGGTGCTCCGGCCATGACCGCCTCCGCACCCGTCCACGGCACCTGGGAGCCGCATCCGGCCACCCGCTGGGAGGACGCCTTTCTCAGCGGCAACGGCCATCACGGCGCCCTTGTGTTCGGTGACCCGAACGCTGAACGGGTCATCGTCACGCACCACACCCTGGTGCGGCCCAACGGCAGGGACCCCCGGCCCCCGCAGCTCGCCGCCGACCTCCCCGCCCTCCAGGACCGACTCCTCGCGGGTGACACGACCGCCGCCGAGAGCTTCACGGACGGCCGCCCCCACCAGTGGGTGCAGCCCTTCCACCCGGCCTTCCAGGTCCGGCTGGACAGGCCCGCCGACGCCCGTCACGACTACCGCCGCGAGGTCGACTTCACCACCGGCGTGGTGAGCGCGACCTGCGCCGGCTGGACGAGCCGGGTCTTCGTCTCCCGCGCCGACGACGTGATCGTCCAGCACGTCACCGGCCCCGGCCTCACCCTCGACATCGAGCTGGACCACCGGCTGCCCGGTGCCCCCGCCGGGCTGGGCATCGGCCACGGGGCCGTCCTCACCCCCGAGGGCGCGCTGCTGAGCCTGCGCGCCCGCTACCCGGGCAGCGACCGGTCCTGCACCGGCGTCACACAGGTCACCGTCACCGGGGGCACGACGACCCTGGTGCCCCCGGGCGTGCGCATCGAGGGCGCCCGGTCCGCGCTGCTCCTCACCCGGGTGCACCGGCACACCGGCGAACTCGACGTGGTCGCGGAGGGCCGGGCCCTGCGCGACCTGCCCGCCGACTACGACGCACTCCTCGACCGCCACGTCACCCCGCACCGCACCGCCTACGAGCGCGTCACCCTCGACCTCACCGCCGATCCCGCCGAACGGGCCCTGCCCGGATCCGAGTTGCTGAAGCAGCCCCGCAGCGCCGCCCTGCTGGAGCGCCTCTTCGCCGCCGGCCGCTACCACCTGCTGTCCGCGAGCGGCCTCTTCCCGCCCCGCCTGACCGGGCTGTGGACCGGAGACTGGAACACCGCCTGGTCGGGCGCGTTCACCAACGACGCCAACCTCAACCTCCAGACGGCCTCCGCCGCTGCCGCCGCCCTCCCCGAGGTCGCCGAGGCCCACGCGAACCTGATCGACCGCCAGCTCCCCGACTGGCGCGACAACGCCCGTGCGATCTTCGGTACCCGGGGCGTGGTCGCCCCCGCCCACACCGACGGCGAGTCCGGCCACTCCTACCACTACAACCGCGAATACCCCCTGCACCTGTGGACCGCCGGCGCCGACTGGCTGCTCAAGCCGCTCGTCGACCACGACGAGACACAGGGCACCCGCGACCCGCGCACCGCCGCCGCACTGGCCGAAGTCGCCCTCTTCTACGAGGACTTCCTCACCCGCACCGACGAGGACGGCCACCTCGTCGTCGTCCCCTCCTACTCACCCGAGAACCGCCCCGCCAACGCGAGCTGGGGCACGATCAACGCCGCCATGGACCTCTCCGCGGCCCGCCACGCCCTGCGCACGGCCGCCGCCTACCACCCGGACACCCCGGACGCCGACCGCTGGAGCGCCCTCGCCGACCGGCTCCCGCCGCACCGGATCAACGAGAACGGGGCCCTCGCGGAGTGGACCTGGCCCGGCCTCTACGACTCCTACGACCACCGCCACCTCAGCCACCTGTACGGCGTCTGGCCGCTCGACGAGATCACCCCCTACGACACCCCCCCTCTCGCCGCCGCCGCGCACCGCGCTCTCGAACTGCGCGGAGCCGAGAACGACTCCGCGCACGGCCACCTGCACCACGCCCTCATCGCGGCCCGGCTCAGGGACGGCGACCGCGTCGCCCACGCCCTCGGCCAGGTCCTGGACGGCGACTTCTTCCACGCCTCCCTGATGAGCGCGCACTACCCCGGCCGCGACGTCTACAACGCCGACGCCGCGCACACCCTGCCCGCCGTGCTGATCGAGATGCTCGTGCAGTCGACCCCCCACCGGCTGGTCCTGCTGCCCGCGCTGCCGACGGCGTACCCCAGCGGCGCACTGCGCGGTGTGCGCACGCGGTTCGGGGCCGGACTGGACCTCACCTGGAGCCCGGACGGCGCCACCGCCGTCATCCGGCCGAGCCGTACCGTCCGCGTCGAACTCAGGACTTCCTCCGCCGCCGAGCCCCTCGACCTCGTCGCCGGAGAAGACCGCGTCCTCACCGTGAGGGCGCGGTGATCCCCCCGCAGTTCCCCCCACCCATGGAAGGGACACCATGGCAACACGCACACTGAGCAGGATCACCAAGGCACTGCTGGCCCCGGCCCTCGCGCTCGGTGCCACCGTCGGCCTCGCCTCCGCCCCCGCCTCCGCCGCCGTCTGGAACTCCTGCGACCAGTGGGGCAACACGAGCCTGAACGGCTACACGCTCTACAACAACATCTGGGGCTCCGGCGCCGGCAGCCAGTGCGTCTGGGCCAACTCCGGCACCAACTGGGGGGTCTGGGCCAACCACCCCAACACCGGCGGCATCAAGTCCTACCCCAACTCGAAGAAGGTGATCAACAAGTCGATCACCTCCCTCTCCTCGCTCAGCAGCAACTACAACGTCAGCGTCCCGTCGTCCGGCGCGTACAACACGTCGTACGACATCTGGGACACCGACTACGACTACGAGATCATGCTCTGGATGAACTACAACGGCGCCGTCGGCCCGATCGGCACCTCCCAGGGCAGCGTGACCCTCGGCGGCCACACGTGGAACGTCTACAAGGGCAGCAACGGCCACAACGAGGTCTTCTCGTTCCTGCGGACGTCCGACTCCAACTCCGGCAGCGTCAACATGCTGCCCATCCTGAAGTGGATCAAGGACACCAAGAGGTGGATGGGCAACGAGACCATCGGTGACGTGCAGTTCGGCTACGAGATCACCTCGTCGTCCGGCGGTCTGAACTTCACCACCAACAACCTGACGGTCAGCAGCAGCTGATCCTCGGGTCTCAGGGCCGGGGCCGGTCGTGCCGTTCAGGCGCGCTCGACCTCGGCCCGCAGCGCGTTGTAGCCCGCGAAGGCCGACTCGACCTCGGACCGGGTCAGGCCGTAGCGGGACAGGTCATAAGTGTGCTTGCGGGTGCCCTCGGGGCGGGCGACGGCCGCGGGGAGGCGGGCCGCGTCGGCCTCGGTCCAGGGGGCGCCGACGGCCGCGTAGAGCTTCGGGGCGCCGGTCGCGGGGTCGGAGCCGAGCCAGGAGTACGGGGCGTCCACCAGCCGCTCCGCAGGGATGGCGGGCCGGGCCGCGAGGCCGCGCGTCATGGCACGGCTCAGCAGTCCCAGCCAGGTGGCGCCGATGCCGGCCAGGTCGAGCGGGCGGGTGCTGACGGCCATGCCGTGCTCGATCAGGGAACAGAAGGACGCCACGACGGTGACCGGGTCGCGGTGGCACCACACGATCGTCGCGTCGGGGAAGACCGTGCGCAGCGCGTCCAGGTTCTCCAGGTGCATGGGCGACTTCAGCATCCAGCGCCGCCGCGGACGGCCGTACTGCAACACCTGGTAGACCTGCTTGAGGTACCGGTAGTCGGCCGTGAAGTCCCGCTCGCAGTGCCAGGCCAGGTACTCGGGGATACGGGCCTGGGAGACCGGCATCACGGCGTGCGGGAGCGCGAACGTGCACTCCTCGGGGTCCTCGGCGGCCATCGCGTGGATGTCGTGGAAACGCGGCGCGAAGAGGTCCGTGCCCTGCACCAGCCGGCGCCCGGCCGTGATCGCCTTGCGCCGCTGCCGGGGCGGCAGCTCCAGGTCGGGTCCGAGCAGTTCCCACAGCAGGGGACACCGGTGCTCGTCCGAGATCGACAGCACGGAGTGCGTGACCGTGGTCGCGGTGCGCGGCAGCCCCACGACGAACACCGGCTTCTCGATGGGCTCCCGCTCGATGTCCGGATGCTCGGCGATCAGCCGCCGCACCCGGGCGCGGTTGGCGAGATGCCGCCGGACGTGCGCCTGCGCGGACTGCCAGCCGACCGGGGTGAGGTTCTCGGCCTTCGCCCACCAGCCCAGCAGGGACCGGAAGCCGTCGACGAACTCCCGGTCTCCCGGCGCCTCCCCGGCTTCCACCACGATGCGGTCGAAGATCCGGCCGGGGTCACGGCGGGAGCCGAAGGCGGGCCGCAGCAGCAGGTTCGCCAGGGTGAGGGCGAGCGGAGGCGTGGACATGCCGGAAACCTATTCCGTCGGAACCCGTCTCCGCTGGAGGGAAGTTGGCCGAACAGGTGAAAGGGGTGGCCGGAAGACCTCCATCGATCCGGCCACCCCCTTGCGACGCGGCTACTCCGCTACAGGCAGCCGCGCCCCGTCCCGCAGGAACAGCGGGATGCGGTCCAGCGGGGCGTCGACCGTCACGGCCTGCCCGCCCTCGTAGGTCTCACCCGTCCAGGCGTCCGTCCAGACGGCCCCCGCCGGCAGATACGCCCTACGGGCCGTGGCGCCGGCCGTCAGCACCGGCGCGACCAGCAGGTCCGGGCCGAACAGGTAGGAGTCGTCGACCGACCAGGTCGCCTGGTCGTCGGGGAACTCCAGGAACAGCGGCCGCATCACCGGCAGTCCCTCCTCGTGGGCCGCGCGCATCACGTCCAGCACGTACGGCTTGAGCCGCTCGCGCAGCCGCAGGTACTTCTCCAGGACGGCCCCGGCCTCCTCGCCGTAGGACCACACCTCGTTCGGGCCGCCGGTCATCTGAGGGCCCAGCGGCATGCCCGGGTCGCGGAAGCCGTGCAGGCGCATCAGCGGGGACAGCGCGCCGAACTGGAACCAGCGGACCATCACCTCCCGGTACGCCGGGTCGTCCGGGTCGCCGCCGTGGAAGCCGCCGATGTCGGTGTTCCACCACGGGATGCCCGACAGGGCCGTGTTGAGGCCGGCCGCGATCTGGCGGCGCAGGGTCGGGAAGTCGGTGCCGATGTCCCCGGACCACAGCGCGGCGCCGTAGCGCTGACTGCCCGCCCAGGCCGAGCGGTTGAGGCTGACGACCTCCTCCTCGCCGGTGGCGACGAGGCCCTCGTAGAAGGTGCGGGCGTTCTCGGCCGGGTAGATGTTGCCGACCTCCAGGCCGGGACCCGCCCAGTAGCGCAGGTTCTCCTGGAAGCCCGGCTTCAGCTCCGGCTCGCAGGCGTCCAGCCAGAACGCCGTGATGCCGTACGGGTCGAGGTAGTTCTCCTTCACCTTCGACCACACGAACTCCCGGGCGTCCGGGTTGGTGGCGTCGTAGAAGGCCACCTGGACCGTGGAGGCGACCTCCTTGTCGGGCCAGTCGGCGTGCGCCATAGGGCCGTACTGGGTGCCGATGAAGTAGCCGCGCTGCTCCATGACCGGGTGGTTCTCGCTCAGCGGCGACACCGACGGCCAGACGCTCACCACCAGCTTGATGCCGAGCTCCTCCAGCTCGCGCACCATCGCCGCCGGGTCCGGCCACTCCTTCGGGTCGAACTTCCACTCGCCGAGGTGCGTCCAGTGGAAGAAGTCGCAGACGATCGCCGAGATGGGCAGACCCCGGCGCTTGTACTCCCGGGCCACCGCCATGAGTTCGTCCTGGGTGCGGTAGCGCAGCTTGCACTGCCAGAAGCCCGCCGCCCACTCGGGCAGCATCGGCGTCCGGCCGGTCACCGCGCTGTAGCGGCGCTGGGCGGCGGCCGGGTCGCCGGCCGTGATCCAGTAGTCGATCTGCCGGGCCGAGTCGGCGACCCAGCGCGTGCCGTTGTGGGCCAGCTCCACGCGGCCGATCGCCGGGTTGTTCCACAGCAGCGTGTAGCCGCGGCTGGAGGTCAGCACCGGGATGCCGACCTCGGCGTTGCGCTGGACCAGGTCCAGCACCAGGCCCTTCTGGTCCAGGCGCCCGTGCTGGTGCTGACCGAGGCCGTACAGCTTCTCGTCGTCGTAGGCGGCGAAGCGCTGCTCCAGGCGGTGGTGGCCGTTGCCGACGGCCGTGTAGAGGCGTGAGCCGGGCCACCAGAAGTGGGCGCGGTCCTCGGCGAGGATCTCGCCGCCGTCCTCGGTGCGCAG
This sequence comes from Streptomyces sp. NPDC002788, assembly GCF_053592115.1. Taxonomy (NCBI): domain Bacteria; kingdom Bacillati; phylum Actinomycetota; class Actinomycetes; order Kitasatosporales; family Streptomycetaceae; genus Streptomyces; species Streptomyces sp. NPDC002788. The sequence continues at coordinate 263,682 of NZ_JBSFVB010000007.1, forward strand.
GAAGCGGATCAGGCCCTCGGCGCTGACCTCCACGGTGAGCGCCCCGACGGTCAGCTGTCCGCGGCCGCCCTCGATCTTCACCGTGGACGACGTCGCGGGGGCCTCGTCGAGGAGTGCGCCCGGAAGCCCTTGAAGGACCGGGCCGCCGAGCCGGGCACGCACCCGGACCGCGTCCGGACCCCACGGCTCGATCCGTACGGTCTCCTGGCGGCCGCTCCACTCCAGCGCGCCGTCCCGCTCGCGGAAGGTGCCGACAGTGGGGGAGGACTGCGCCAGGCTCACCTGGGTCTGGGTTTCAGCAGGCTGGTTCACGCGGGCTCCTGTGCTCCTGGAGGAGTGCGGACAGAGGTGTGCGGGCATGAGGGCGCCCTGAGAGGTGGCTGGTGTTCGACAGGGTGGTGCCCAGCGAGGGGGCAGGGGAGGCCGGGGCAGCGGAGGAGGGACAGGAGACGCGAGGGGACTACGACCGGCTGGGCGCCGGCCCCGTGCTCCCCCGTACGGTCAGCTCGGGCGCGATCAGCACGACCTCGTCGCCGCCGCGCCCCTCGAGCTTGGCGACCAGGTGTTCCACCGCGTGCCGGCCCATCTCCTGGGCGGGGATGGCGACCGACGTCAGCCGCACCGAGGCCTGCATCGCCACCTGGTCCGGGCAGATCGCGACCACCGACACGTCCTCCGGCACGGCCCGGCCCTGCTGCCGCAGCAGCGCGAGCAGCGGCTCGATCGCCGACTCGTTCTGCACGATGAGCCCCGAGGTGTCCGGGCGTTCGTCGAGGATCCGGGCAAGCGTCACCGCCATCGCGTCGTACCCGCCCTCGCACGGCCGGTGCAGCAGCCGGACGCCCATTTCCCGGGCACGGGACCGGAGCCCGTCGAGGGTGCGTTCGGCGAAGCCCGTGTGCCGCTCGTAGACGGCAGGGGCCTCCCCGATGACAGCGATGTCCTGGTGACCCTGCTTCGCCAGGTGCTCCACGCACAGCGCGCCCGTCGCCCTGAAGTCCAGATCGACGCAGGTCAGACCGGCGGTGTCGGCGGGCAGCCCGATGAGCACGGACGGCTGGTCCGTCGCGCGCAGCAACGGAAGCCGCTCGTCGTCGAGTTCGACGTCCATCAGGATCATCCCGTCGGCGAGCCCGCTCCCGGCGACGCGGCGCACCGCGTCCGGGCCCTCCTCGCCGGTGAGCAGCAGCACGTCGTACCCGTGCGTGCGCGCCGAGGTCGCCACGGCGATGGCGATCTCCATCATCACGGGCACGTACATGTCCGTGCGCAGCGGGATCATCAGCGCGATGATGTTCGACTTGCTGCTGGCCAGTGCGCGCGCCCCGGCGTTCGGGTGGTACCCGAGCTCGCGGATGCTCCGCTCGACCCGCTGGCGGGTGGTCGCGGAGATGGACCGCTTGCCGCTGAGGACATAGCTCACCGTGCTCGCCGAGACTCCGGCGTGCTGGGCGACCTCGGCGAGGGTGACCATCCAGCTCTCCAAGCTTTGTGAAGCGCTTCGACAGTGCGCATTGCTGATGGGAGTGAGTGAGGGTGGTTCGACAGTAGCTCCAGCGGGTGTGGGTGTCCATAGGTTGTCGAAGCGCTTCGATACCGAATTCGCGAAGCGGCGTGCGACTCCCGTTCGGCACCCCGATGCAACACCCTCGTCAGGCGCGCGACAAGTGCCGGGAGTACTTGGCCCCCTTCGGCTGAACGGACGCGCGAGGACTGGTGGGAGCGTCCGGTTTCGGGTACCAACGATCCAGTAGCACTGGTCGGTACCGTACGGTCCATAATTTGCCTCTATGCGGCGAGGTGAACCTCATGTCCGCTTCCACCACCCCCTCTTCCCGTCCCGCCGTCACCGAGCGGGAAGCCCGCGAGGTGGCGGAGGCCGCCCGGGAACAGCACTGGCGCAAGCCCAGCTTCGCCAAGGAGTTGTTCCTCGGCCGCTTCCGGCTCGACCTCATCCACCCTCACCCCCTCCCCACCGACGAGGCCGCCCAGCGCGGCGAGGAGTTCCTCGCCAAGCTCCGCGACTTCGTCGAGACGAAGGTCGACGGGGCACTGATCGAGCGCGAGGCCCGGATCCCCGACGAGGTGATCGACGGGCTGAAGGAGCTCGGCGCCCTGGGCATGAAGGTCGACACCAAGTACGGCGGGCTCGGCCTCACACAGGTGTACTACAACAAGGCGCTCGCCCTGGTCGGCTCCGCCAGCCCCGCGATCGGCGTGCTGCTCTCCGCGCACCAGTCGATCGGCGTCCCCCAGCCGCTGAAGCTGTTCGGTACACCGGAGCAGCGCGAGCGCTTCCTGCCGCGCTGCGCCCGCACCGACATCAGCGCGTTCCTGCTCACCGAGCCGGACGTCGGCTCCGACCCGGCCCGCCTGGCCACCACGGCCGTGCCCGACGGGGACGACTACGTCCTCGACGGAGTGAAGCTGTGGACCACCAACGGCGTGGTCGCCGACCTGCTGGTCGTGATGGCCCGGGTGCCGAAGAGCGAGGGCCACAGGGGCGGCATCACCGCGTTCGTCGTGGAGACCAACTCGCCGGGCGTCACCGTCGAGAACCGCAACGCCTTCATGGGCCTGCGCGGCATCGAGAACGGCGTCACCCGCTTCCACCAGGTCCGCGTCCCCGCCGCCAACCGTGTCGGCGAGGAGGGCCAGGGCCTGAAGATCGCGCTGACCACGCTCAACACCGGGCGGCTCTCCCTGCCCGCGTCCTGCGTGGCGGCCGGCAAATGGTGCCTGAAGATCGCCCGGGAGTGGTCGGCGGCCCGCGAGCAGTGGGGCAAACCCGTCGCGCACCACGAGGCGGTCGGCTCCAAGATCTCCTTCATCGCTGCCACCACCTTCGCCCTGGAGGCCGTGACGGACCTGGCCTCGCAGATGGCCGACGAGGACCGCAACGACATCCGCATCGAAGGCGCCCTCGCCAAGCTGTACGCCTCCGAGATGGCCTGGCTGATGGCCGACGAACTCGTCCAGATCCGCGGCGGCCGCGGCTTCGAGACGGCCGAGTCCCTCCGTGCCCGCGGCGAGCGCGGCGTACCCGCCGAGCAGGTGCTGCGCGACCTGCGCATCAACCGCATCTTCGAGGGCTCGACGGAGATCATGCATCTCCTCATCGCACGCGAGGCCGTCGACGCCCACCTCTCGGTCGCCGGTGACCTCATCAACCCGGAGAAGTCCCTCGGCGACAAGGCGAAGGCGGGCGCGAACGCGGGCGCCTTCTACGCCAAGTGGCTCCCCAAGCTGGTCGCGGGCCCGGGTCAGCTCCCCACCTCCTACAGCGAGTTCAAGCACGACGTGGACCTCTCCGGTCACCTGCGCTACGCCGAGCGCACCGCCCGCAAGCTCGCCCGCTCCACCTTCTACGCCATGTCCCGCTGGCAGGGCCGCATGGAGTCCAAGCAGGGCTTCCTCGGCCGGATCGTCGACATCGGCGCCGAGCTGTTCGCCATGAGCGCGACCTGCGTACGCGCCGAACTCCTGCGCGGCCAGGGCGACCACGGCCGTGAGGCCTACCAGCTCGCCGACGTCTTCTGCCGCCAGGCCCGCATCCGGATCGAAGAGCTCTTCAACCGCCTGTGGACCAACACCGACGACCTCGACCGCAAGGTCGTCAGGGGCGTCCTCTCCGGCACGTACGAGTGGTTGGAGCAGGGCATCGTCGACCCGTCGGGCGAGGGCCCCTGGATCGCGGACGCGACACCGGGGCCGAGCAGGAAGGAGAACGTCCATCGGCCGATCCGCTGACCGGCCGTCCCCGAGGGGCGTGGGGCCGCACGGCACGCGCCCCCCGGGGAAGGGGATGCGCTGTCCTCACACACGGCCCTTACGGCAACAATGGAGGGATGAGCGACAGTCCAGCCCCCCTCGCCGATCCCCACCTGGTCTACGACCCCGCAGCGGGCGACGGACCGAAGGACGTGGTGATCCTCGGCTCCACCGGGTCCATCGGCACCCAGGCCATCGACCTCGTGCTGCGCAACCCCGACCGGTTCCGGGTCACCGGCCTGTCCGCCAACGGCGGCCGGATCGCCCTCCTCGCCGAGCAGGCCCACCGGCTGCGGGCGCGCACCGTCGCGGTCGCCCGCGAGGACGTCGTACCCGCCCTGCGCGAGGCGCTGGCCGCGCAGTACGGCACGGACGAGCCGCTCCCCGGGATCCTGGCCGGCCCCGACGCGGCCACCCAGCTGGCGGCGTCCGACTGCCACACCGTCCTGAACGGCATCACCGGCTCCATCGGCCTCGCCCCGACCCTGGCCGCCCTGGAGGCGGGCCGCACCCTCGCGCTCGCCAACAAGGAGTCGCTCATCGTCGGCGGCCCGCTGGTCAAGGCCCTCGCCAAGCCCGGGCAGATCATCCCGGTCGACTCCGAGCACGCCGCCCTCTTCCAGGCCCTGGCCGCCGGCACCCGCGCCGATGTGCGCAAGCTGGTCGTCACCGCCTCAGGCGGCCCCTTCCGCGGCCGTACCAAGGAGGAGCTGTCCCACGTCACCGTCGAGGACGCCCTCGCCCACCCCACCTGGGCCATGGGCCCGGTCATCACGATCAACTCCGCGACCCTCGTCAACAAGGGCCTGGAGGTCATCGAGGCGCACCTGCTCTACGACATTCCCTTCGACCGCATTGAGGTCGTCGTGCATCCCCAGTCGTATGTCCACTCGATGGTTGAGTTCACGGATGGATCGACACTGGCCCAGGCGACCCCGCCCGACATGCGCGGGCCCATCGCGATCGGCCTCGGCTGGCCCGAGCGGGTACCCGACGCGGCGCCCACCTTCGACTGGAGCAAGGCCTCGACCTGGGAGTTCTTCCCGCTCGACAATGAGGCCTTCCCCTCGGTGAACCTCGCCCGGCACGTCGGCGAGCTCGCGGGCACCGCCCCGGCGGTGTTCAATGCGGCCAACGAGGAGTGCGTGGAGGCGTTCCGCCGGGGCGCACTGCCCTTCAACGGGATCATGGACACCATCACCCGGGTCGTCGAGGAGCACGGCACCCCGCGTGCGGGAACCTCGCTCACCGTGTCGGACGTCCTCGAAGCGGAGACCTGGGCGCGGGCCCGGGCCCGGCAACTGGCGGCACAGACGGCGGAGGCCCGTGCATGACGACCCTGATGTTCATCCTCGGCATAGGTCTCTTCGTGGTCGGCCTGCTCTTCTCGATCGCGTGGCACGAGCTGGGGCACCTGTCCACCGCCAAGCTCTTCGGCATCCGCGTGCCGCAGTACATGGTCGGCTTCGGCCCCACGATCTGGTCGCGCAACAAGGGTGAGACCGAGTACGGCATCAAGGCCATCCCGTTCGGCGGCTACATCCGCATGATCGGCATGTTCCCGCCCGGCCCCGACGGCCGGATGGAGGCCCGCTCCACCTCGCCGTGGCGCGGCATGATCGAAGACGCCCGCACCGCCGCGTACGAGGAGCTCAGGCCGGGCGACGAGAACCGCATGTTCTACACGCGCGCCCCCTGGAAGCGCGTGATCGTGATGTTCGCCGGCCCCTTCATGAACCTGGTCCTGGCGGTGGCGCTGTTCCTCACCGTCCTGATGGGCTTCGGCATCACCCAGCAGACCACCACGGTCAGCTCCGTCTCCCAGTGCGTCATCGCGCAGAGCGAGAACCGCGACAAGTGCGAGAAGGGCGACCCGGCCGCCCCGGCCGCCGCGGCGGGCCTCAAGGCGGGCGACAAGATCGTCTCCTTCAACGGCGTGCCGACCGACGACTGGAACAAGCTGTCCGACCTGATCCGCGCCAACCCCGGCAAGGAGGTGCCGATCGTCGTCGACCGCAAGGGCCAGGACGTCACCCTGCACGCGAAGATCGCCACCAACCAGGTCGCCGAGAAGGACTCCAGCGGCCAGATCGTCGAGGGCCAGTACGTCCAGGCCGGCTTCCTCGGCTTCAGCGCCGCCACGGGCGTCGTCAAACAGGACTTCGGCGATTCCGTGACCTGGATGGGCGACCGGATCGGCGAGGCCGTCGACTCCCTCGCCGCCCTCCCCGGCAAGGTCCCGGCCCTGTGGAACGCGGCCTTCGACGGCGCCCCGCGCGAGGCCGACTCCCCGATGGGCGTGGTCGGCGCGGCCCGCGTCGGCGGCGAGATCTTCACGCTCGACATCCCGCCGACCCAGCAGCTGGCCATGGCCCTCATGCTGGTCGCCGGCTTCAACCTCTCCCTGTTCCTGTTCAACATGCTCCCGCTGCTGCCGCTCGACGGCGGCCACATCGCGGGCGCGCTGTGGGAGTCGCTGCGCCGCAACATCGCCAAGGTCCTGCGCCGGCCGGACCCGGGCCCCTTCGACGTGGCGAAGCTCATGCCGGTCGCGTACGTGGTCGCCGGGATCTTCGTCTGCTTCACGATCCTGGTGCTGATCGCGGACGTGGTTAACCCGGTGAGAATCTCCTAGTCACACGGAGTTCGAGGGGGCTCGGCATCCTTTGTGCCGAGCCCCCTCCCATCGAGTGGCAACACGGGCGGGATGTGCCCGCGCCCAGGCTCGTGCCGTAATCTCGAAGCTCGGAGCCCGCTGCTCACGGGACCGGACCTTGATCCACGACTTGGGGTTGCACAGCAGATGACTGCGATTTCTCTCGGCATGCCGTCCGTTCCGACCAAGCTCGCCGAGCGCCGGAAGAGCCGCCAGATCCAGGTCGGGTCCGTGGCCGTCGGCGGAGACGCCCCCGTCTCGGTGCAGTCGATGACCACGACGCGCACCTCCGACATCGGCGCGACGCTCCAGCAGATCGCCGAACTCACCGCCTCCGGCTGCCAGATCGTCCGTGTCGCCTGCCCGACCCAGGACGACGCCGACGCGCTGGCGACCATCGCCCGCAAGTCGCAGATCCCGGTCATCGCCGACATCCACTTCCAGCCGAAGTACGTGTTCGCCGCGATCGAGGCCGGCTGCGCCGCGGTGCGCGTCAACCCCGGCAACATCAAGCAGTTCGACGACAAGGTCAAGGAGATCGCCAAGGCGGCCCGGGACCACGGCACCCCGATCCGCATCGGCGTCAACGCGGGCTCCCTCGACAAGCGCCTCCTGCAGAAGTACGGCAAGGCGACCCCCGAGGCCCTGGTCGAGTCGGCCCTGTGGGAGGCGTCCCTCTTCGAGGAGCACGACTTCCGCGACATCAAGATCTCCGTCAAGCACAACGACCCGGTCATCATGATCGAGGCCTACAAGCAGCTCGCCGCGCAGTGCGACTACCCGCTGCACCTCGGCGTCACGGAGGCGGGGCCCGCCTTCCAGGGCACCATCAAGTCGGCGGTCGCCTTCGGCGCGCTGCTCAGCCAGGGCATCGGCGACACGATCCGCGTCTCCCTGTCGGCCCCGCCGGTCGAGGAGGTCAAGGTCGGCAACCAGATCCTGGAGTCGCTCAACCTGAAGCAGCGCGGTCTGGAGATCGTCTCCTGCCCCTCCTGCGGCCGCGCCCAGGTCGACGTCTACAAGCTGGCCGAAGAGGTCACGGCCGGCCTGACCGGGATGGAGGTCCCGCTCCGGGTCGCCGTCATGGGCTGCGTCGTCAACGGCCCCGGCGAGGCCCGCGAGGCCGACCTCGGTGTCGCCTCCGGCAACGGCAAGGGCCAGATCTTCGTCAAGGGCGAGGTCATCAAGACCGTCCCGGAGTCCAAGATCGTGGAAACGCTCATCGAGGAGGCCATGAAGCTGGCCGAGCAGATGGAGCAGGACGGCGTCGCCTCCGGCGAGCCGTCGGTGGCGGTCGCGGGCTGAGCCGTCGCGGTGTCCCCGCGCTCCTCGGGGCGCGGGCTGTTGTCGACATGCGGCTCCGCCGCCTGGGCGCGACAAGCCGCGGCGTATCCGTCACCCACCGGCAAGTCCCCGCTCCCGAGTTCCCAGGCGCCCGGCACAAGCAGCGCAGCTATAGTGCGGGGATCAGCCGACCCCGTTGTGTGAGGCCCCACACGTGTTGACCCAGACCACCTCACGGGTCCTCGAACCGAGCGACCTGGACGCCGCGCTCGCCGTACTCGACCGCGAGCCGGTCGCGAACGCCTTCGTGACGTCCCGGGTGCAGATCGCCGGTCTCGACCCGTGGCGGCTCGGCGGCGAGATGTGGGGTTGGTACGAGGACGGCATTCTCACGTCGCTCTGCTACGCCGGCGCCAACCTGGTCCCGATCTGCGCCGGCCCGCGCGCCGTCCGCGCCTTCGCCGACCGCGCGCGCCGGTCCGGCCGCCGCTGCTCCTCGATCGTCGGACCGGCCGCCGCGACCGCCGACCTGTGGCGGCTGCTGGAACCGCACTGGGGCCCGGCCCGCGACGTGCGCCGCCACCAGCCGCTCATGGTCACCGACCGCCTGCCGGCCGACATAGCACCCGACCCGTACGTCCGCCGCGTCCGCAAGGACGAGATGGAGACGATCATGCCGGCGTGCGTGGCGATGTTCACCGAGGAGGTCGGCGTCTCCCCGCTGGCCGGCGACGGCGGGCTCCTCTACCAGGCCCGGGTCGCCGAACTCGTCGGCTCCGGCCGCGCCTTCGCCCGCTTCGACGCGGACGGCAAGGTCGCCTTCAAGGCCGAGATCGGCGCCGCGACGGACCGCACCTGTCAGATCCAGGGTGTGTGGGTGGCCCCCGAATACCGGGGGACCGGTATGGCGGCGCCCGGCATGGCGGCCGTGCTGCGCTACGCCCTGGCCGACGTGGCCCCGGTCGTCAGCCTCTACGTCAACGACTTCAACACGGCGGCCCGCCGGGCGTACCAGCGGGTGGGCTTCCAAGAGGTAGGCGCCTTCATGAGCGTGCTGTTCTGACAGCGCAAACCCCCCTGTAGGCTCCCCGCCATGGACCTGGTGATCGGCCCCCTCGACCTCTCCGCCCACGTGGACGAGGCCCTTGCCGTCCAGGCCGTGGCCTTCGGCCTGGGCCCCGACGAAGTCGCCGTCCGCCGCCAGATCGTCCTCCGCCACATGACCTACCCCGGCGCCCGCGCCCTCGGCGCAACGGTCGGCGGCAACCTGGTCGGTTTCGTCTACGGCATGCCCAACGACCGCACCCACTGGTGGTCCACCGTCGTGGAGCCGTACCTCAGGGCGAACCGCAACGACCACTGGCTCGACGACTCCTTCGTGATCACCGAGCTGCACGTCCACCCCGCCCACCAGAACCACGGCATCGGACGTTCCCTGATCACCACGATCACCGACGGCGCCGCCGAGCCCCGCTCGATCCTCTCCGCGATCGACACCGAGAGTCCGGCCCGCGCCCTCTACCGCTCCCTCGGCTACCAGGACCTGGCCCGCCAGGTCCTCTTCCCCAGCGCCCCCAAGCCGTACGCGGTGATGGGCGCCCCTCTGCCCCTGCGGCGCGGATAACCGATTTCCACCCCCGCGCACCCCCCGGATAACCTCCTGCCATCACCTTCCCCCACTCTCGGCTCCGCTCGAGCAGGGGGACCCCCAGCAGCAGGAGCAGAAGAACCATGGCGAACGCACCGGTCCAGCGCATGTCCCAGTTGATGGCGAAGACGTTGCGCGACGACCCCGCGGACGCCGAGGTCCTCAGCCACAAGCTGCTCGTCCGCGCCGGGTACGTGCGCCGTACCGCCGCCGGCATCTGGAGCTGGCTGCCCCTCGGCAAGAAGGTGCTGGCCAACGTCGAGCGGATCGTCCGCGAGGAGATGGACGCCATCGGCGCCCAGGAGGTCCTGCTCCCCGCCATCCTGCCGCGCGAGCCCTACGAGGCCACCGGTCGCTGGGACGAGTACGGACCCGAGCTGTTCCGCCTCCAGGACCGCAAGGGCGGCGACTATCTCCTCGGCCCCACCCACGAGGAGATCTTCACCCTCCTGGTGAAGGACCAGGCGTCCTCCTACAAGGACCTGCCGGTCATCCTCTACCAGATCCAGAACAAGTACCGCGACGAGGCCCGCCCCCGCGCCGGCATCCTGCGCGGCCGCGAGTTCCTGATGAAGGACTCCTACTCCTTCGACACCGAGGACGACGGCCTCGCCCAGTCCTACGCCCTGCACCGCGAGGCCTACCAGAAGATCTTCGCGCGGCTCGGTCTCGACTACCGTATCTGCGCCGCGACCGCCGGCGCGATGGGCGGCTCCAAGTCCGAGGAGTTCCTCGCCCCGGCCGAGGCCGGCGAGGACACCTTCGCCGACTGCCCGAACTGCGACTTCGCCGCCAACACCGAGGCGACCACGTACGAGTTGAAGCCCGTCGACGCCTCGGACGTCCCGGCCGCCGAGGACATCCCCACCCCCGACACCCCGACCATCGAGACCCTCGCCGCCTCCCTCGGCGTCCCTGCCTCCGCGACCCTGAAGAACCTCCTCGTGAAGGTCGACGGCGAGATCGTCGCCGTCGGCGTCCCGGGCGACCGCGAGGTCGACATGGACAAGGTCGAGGCGCACTTCGCCCCGGCCGCCGTCGAGCTGGTCACCGAGACGGACTTCGCGGTCCGCCCCGACCTGGTCCGCGGCTACGTCGGACCGCAGGGCCTGGACAAGCTCACGTACATCGCCGACCCGCGGGTCGCCCCGGGCACGGCCTGGATCACCGGCGCCAACAAGGCCGGCACGCACACGAAGAACGTGGTCGCGGGCCGCGACTTCGAGGTCGACGAGTACGTCGACGTCGTGGTCGTCCAGCAGGGCGACCCCTGCCCGAAGTGCGGCACGGGCCTCGTCCTCGACCGCGCCATCGAGATCGGCCACATCTTCCAGCTGGGCCGCAAGTACGCCGACGCCCTCAAGCTCGACGTCCTCGGCCAGAACGGCAAGCCGGTCCGCGTCACCATGGGCTCCTACGGCGTCGGCGTCTCCCGCGCGGTGGCCGCCCTGGCCGAGCAGACCGCGGACGACAAGGGTTTGTGCTGGCCCAAGGAGGTCGCCCCGGCCGACGTCCACGTGGTCGCCGCCGGCAAGGCCCTCCAGACCGAACTGGCCCTCGACATCTCCGGGAAGCTGGCCGCCGCCGGTGTCCGCGTCCTGGTCGACGACCGCCCCGGCGTCTCCCCGGGCGTCAAGTTCACCGACTCCGAGCTGATCGGCGTACCGCAGATCCTGGTGGCCGGGCGGCGCGCGGCCGACGGCGTCGTGGAACTGAAGGACCGCCGCACCGGCGAGCGCGAGGAACTGACGGTCGAGGAGGCCGTCGCCCGCCTCACGGCGTGAGAGCCGAAGCCTCCGGGCGCCGGGCAGGCCGACGGCCTCCCGGCGTCGGGAGGGCTGATGGTTCCCGCCGGCGTCGGGCGGCCGACCGTCCCGCGGGCGTCGATCGGCCGGGGGGACTTTCCCCGCCGGGCAGGCTGACTGATCGTGACCTGGCGTCGGGCCGAGCCGGGTGGCCGGGCCGGGCGACCTTTCCCTGCCGGACTACTCGTCCTGCCGGGCCGCCCCTGATTACGGATTGGGCCGACCGGCCCACGGGCGAGCAGACCGTCCCCCTCGGTGTCGGGCGGACTCACCTTTCCCCCGAGGCGTGGGGCGGCCCGGGCAACCTCCCCCGGGCGGGCAGGCCGACTGACCGCGCCCGTCCGGCGGCGCTGGGGGACAGGGCCCATTCAGGGCCGAGGCGGCGACCGCGGGCGGCCGCCCCGTAGCTCAGCCGAAACGCCCTACAACCACCCGGCGAACTCCAGCAACAGCTCCGCATCGCGGGGCCGACCCACCCGTCCCGCCCGCACACCCGACTCCACGGCCCGGAACAGTGTCCAGCCGCGCAGCCGCTCCTGGTCCACGTCCAGGGACTCGGCCAGCCGCTTCACCCGGCGCCGGGTCGTGGCCGCGCCGGACGGCTGGGCGATGAGGTCCTCCACCCGGTCGCGAACCAGCCGGGCCAGATCGAAGGCGCACTCGCCCACCACCGGGTCGGGCCCCACGGCCAGCCACGGCATCCGCTCCCCGGAGAGCACCTTGCTCTGCCTGAACGTGCCGTGCAGCAACCGGTGTTCGGGCGGCGCGGCCAGCAGCTCCTCGCGCGTCGCGAGCGCCACGTCGACCAGCGGGGCCACCTCGGAATCGACCTGGGCACGCGCCCGCATCGCCTCGGCCTGCCGCCCGGTCCGCTCGGCCACTGTCTCGAAGGGGAAGCCGGCGGGCGGCTCGACCCACAGCCGCCGCAGCGTCCCCGCCGCCTCCAGCAGCGCCTTCGCCTCCGGCAGCGATCGCACCGACACGTCCGGATGCAGCCGCTCCAGCAGCAGCACACCCTCGGCCGACGGGGGTGCATCTCCGCTCGAGCGAAGCCGAGAGCTGGGTGGAGGTTCGAGCAGTTGCACGGCGCCCCGCCCGGACCAGTGCGCGAGCGCGGCCCGCTCCGCCTCCGGCCGTGCCCGGCCCGGTGCCAGCTTCAGCACGGCGGGCGTCCCCTCGGCGGTCCGCACCAGCACGACCAGGCTGCTGCGCCCGCCCGGCAGCTGCACCCGCTCCACGGTCAACTCGCGTAGCGCGACGGCCCGCTGCGCCGCCTCGGGCAGCTTCTCCAGCCAGTCGTCACCGTCCGGTGCCGTCTCACCGAGCGCTCTGGACAGGCGCTGCGGCGGTTCGAAAGCCATGCGCGAGTGATTCCCTTCATGCTGTCCGCGGTGCGTGCCCCGCGCGGGTCACGCCGTCGGCGCCGCCGGGGGCGGGGCCGTGCCGGCCCGCTCGGCGAGCCCAGGGAAGGCTACGCTCTCCCCGCGCCAGCGCACCGCCCGCACCGCCGCCTCCCGCAGCGCCTCGGCGGCCAGCGCCCGCCGCTCGCCGCTCGCCGCCCGCACCAGGTCGGAGTAGACCCCGGCCACCCGGTCCTCCAGCTCGGTGGCGAGCCGCGCGGCAGCCGCCGCGTCCGGTACCTGGAACGGCAGCGCGTACCCGGCGGCCGCCGCCACCGGCTTGCCCCCCGCATCCCTCACTTCGCGCACCAGCGCGTCCCGGCGTGCCCGGTGCGCGTCGTAGGCGGTCCGTGCCTCGACGCGTCGCGCCTCGCCGATCCGCCCGCCGACGACGCCGTACCCGTACACCGCCGCGTGCTCGGCCGCCAGTGCCGCCTGCAGGGCCCGCAGCTCCCGGTCCTTCGCCTCGCTCACGCGTTCCCCTTGGTCAGCAGATACACGTGCGCCGCCCCGGCCGCCGCCACCGAGGCCAGCAGCCGCGCCAGCTCGCCGGGTGCGCCGAGCAGCGCTTCGGCCCGCCGGTCGGCGAGCTCCCGCTCGGCGGTCGCCAGTGCGGCCAGGGCGTCCTTGTCGTTGTCCGGCACCTCGGGCGCCGGGGAGGGAGGCGCCGAGTCCGGGACCTCGGGCGCCGAGGAGGGCGATCCCGACGGGGAGGCCTTCCGGCCGCCCCCGAACGCCTGCGCGTGCCGCACGGCCTCCTCCCGCAGTGGCCGCAGCCGCTCCGCGAGGGCCGGCCTGGCGGCGATCACGGCGTCGTACCGCTCCACCAGCCCCTCGCTGTCCCGCGCCGCACGCGCGCGTGCCCGGCGCTCGGCCGCCGACGGGCCGTCGTCGGCCGCGTCCTTCGGACCGGCGGTGCAGCCCGCCAGGACGAGGGCCGTCGAACCGACGGCGAGCAGGCTCCTTCTGCGCGGCCCCGAGCGGGCGCGCGGCGATGAGGGGAACGGCACGTCAGACGTCCTCGGGGGCTCGTTGAGAGAAAGAAGCGACTTCCAGGGCTGCACGCCCGTGATCACGGTACCCGGGCCCCTGCCCGCGACCACTCAGCGGCACCGTTCGTGACCGGGTGGACGGCAACACTCCCTGCGACCGGATACCCTTTGACCAGACACGCGACCCATCCCACAACAGCACACGCGGCCGAGGAGTCACCCGGATGAGCACCACCCAGAGCGAGAGGCTGCGAGAACTGCTGGAACCGCTCGTCAGCTCTCAGGGCCTGGATCTCGAAGAGATCGAAGTGGACTCCGTCGGCCGAAAGCGTGTGCTGCGCGTCGTCGTCGACTCGGACACCGGTGCGGACCTGGACCAGATCGCCGATGTGAGCCGCGCGCTCTCGGCGAAGCTCGACGAGACGGACGCGATGGGCGAGGGCGAGTACACCCTCGAGGTCGGCACCCCGGGCGCGGAGCGCCTCCTCACGGAACACCGGCACTACGTCCGTGCCACGGACCGGCTGGTGAAATTCCAGCTGGCGGAGGGCGGCGAGCTGGTCGCCAGGATCCTCAAGGTCGACGACGAGGGCGTCGACACCGAGGTGCCCGGGGTCAAGGGGCGCAAGCCCACCGCACGCAGGCTCGCCTTCGACGACATCGTCCGGGCGCGCGTGCAAGTCGAGTTCAGCCGTAAGGACAAGAAGGAAGAGGAGGCGTAGCCGTGGACATCGACATGAGTGCCCTGCGGGGCTTGGTTCGGGAGAAGGAGATCTCCTTCGACCTGCTGGTCGAGGCGATCGAGTCGGCCCTCCTCATCGCCTACCACCGCACCGAGGGAAGCCGCCGCCACGCGCGCGTGGAGCTCAACCGGGAGACCGGCCATGTGACCGTGTGGGCGAAGGAGGACCCCGACGACCTCGAGGAGGGCCAGGAGCCCCGCGAGTTCGACGACACCCCGTCCGGCTTCGGCCGTATCGCCGCCACCACGGCCAAGCAGGTCATCCTGCAGCGCCTGCGCGACGCCGAGGACGACGCGACGCTCGGCGAGTACGCCGGCCGGGAGGGCGACATCGTCACGGGCGTGGTCCAGCAGGGCCGCGACCCGAAGAACGTGCTCGTCGACATCGGCAAGCTCGAGGCCATCCTGCCGGTGCAGGAGCAGGTGCCGGGCGAGACCTACCCGCACGGCCTGCGGCTGCGGTCGTACGTCGTCCGGGTGGCCAAGGGCGTCCGCGGTCCGTCCGTGACGCTGTCGCGTACGCACCCCAACCTGGTGAAGAAGCTCTTCGCCCTGGAGGTGCCGGAGATCGCCGACGGGTCCGTGGAGATCGCCGCGATCGCCCGCGAGGCCGGTCACCGCACGAAGATCGCCGTACGGTCCACCCGTTCCGGCCTGAACGCCAAGGGCGCCTGCATCGGCCCCATGGGCGGCCGGGTACGCAACGTGATGGGCGAGCTGAACGGTGAGAAGATCGACATCGTCGACTGGTCGGAGGACCCGGCCGAGATGGTGGCGAACGCGCTGTCCCCGGCCCGGGTCTCCAAGGTCGAGATCGTGGACATGGCAACCCGGTCGGCCCGGGTGACCGTGCCCGATTACCAGTTGTCCCTGGCCATCGGCAAGGAGGGGCAGAACGCCCGCCTCGCGGCCCGGCTGACCGGCTGGCGGATCGACATCCGCCCGGACACCGAGCCTGCCGCCGGGGACGGCTCCGGGGAATAGATCCAAGCCGCGCGTCGTTCAGATCACGACAGGTTCGTGCGCGGAACTGTTCGAATCCTGCCCCAAAGGGGTGAGGAACGTACGGGGAGGTAGACTTAGCAGTGTCTGGCCGGACGCGAGCCCGCGCATGCCCTGAACGCACTTGTGTGGGGTGTCGGGAGCGAGCGGCCAAGGCCGAACTGCTGCGGATCGTGGCGATCAAGGACGCATGCGTTCCTGATCCTCGCGGTACGCTGCCCGGCCGGGGTGCGTACGTTCACCCCACTACGGTCTGTCTCGACCAGGCGGTACGCCGCCGGGCGTTCACGAGGGCACTGCGCGCCCCGGGAGCGCTCGACACAAAGGCGTTGCGCCGATACGTCGAGCAGACGACAGTTGCCGAGCAGGCAACACGGTAAGACGTGCCGTACGGAACCCCGTGCGGCTAGGTACCTCGCGAGTCGAAAGCAGGTCGAGATTGCGATGAGCACTCGATGAGTACGCGATGAGTACGCCCATGAACTAGCGACGGTCCGGACGCAACCCGGACCTCAAAGGAGCGAAGTGGCTAAGGTCCGGGTCTACGAACTCGCCAAGGAGTTCGGTGTCGAGAGCAAGGTCGTCATGGCCAAGCTCCAGGAACTCGGTGAATTCGTCCGTTCGGCGTCTTCGACCATCGAAGCGCCCGTTGTACGCAAGCTGACGGACGCCCTCCAGCAGGGCAACGGAGGCGGCAAGTCCGCCCCTGCCCGCAAGGCTGCCCCGGCGAAGCCGGCAGCCCCCTCTCCGGCGCAGGCTGCCCGTCCGGCCGCCCCGCGCCCGCCGGCTCCCAAGCCGGCCGCCGAGAAGCCCGCGGCTCCGGCCGCGCCGGCCACTCCCGGCCCCCGTCCCACCCCGGGCCCGAAGCCCGCGCCGCGGCCCGCCCCGGCGTCCCCGGCTCCGACCACGCCCGAGTTCACGGCACCTCCGTCGACGCCCGCCGCGCCGGCTGCTTCCCAGGGTTCCGGCCCGCGTCCGGGCGCCCCGCGTCCGGCCGGCCAGGCTCCGCGTCCGGGTGCTCCGCGTCCGGGTGGTTCCGGCCAGGGTGGCCAGGGTCGTGGTGACCGTGGCGACCGTCCCGGCGCCTCGCGTCCGGGTGGCGGCGCCCCGCGTCCCGGTGCCCGTCCGGCGGGTCCCCGTCCCGGCAACAACCCGTTCACTTCTGGTGGCTCCACCGGCATGGCGCGCCCGCAGGCGCCCCGTCCGGGCGGTGCCCCGCGTCCGGGCGGCCCCGGTGCGCCCGGTGGCGCCCCGCGTCCGCAGGGCCAGGGCCAGGGCGGTCCCCGTCCGCAGGGCGCCGGCGGCGGTCCTCGTCCGCAGGCTCCGGGCGGCGCGCGTCCGACCCCGGGCGGCATGCCCCGCCCGCAGGGCGGCGGTCCGCGTCCCGGCGGCGGTCCCGGCGGCCCGCGTCCCAACCCCGGCATGATGCCGCAGCGTCCGGCTGCCGGTCCGCGTCCCGGCGGCGGTGGCCCCGGTGGCCGCGGTCCCGGTGGCGCTGGCCGTCCCGGTGGCGGCGGCGGTCGCCCGGGTGGCGGCGGCTTCGCCGGTCGTCCCGGTGGCGGCGGTGGCGGCGGTTTCGCCGGTCGTCCGGGTGGTCCCGGTGGCGGCGGTGGCGGCGGTTTCGCCGGTCGTCCGGGTGGTCCCGGCGGCGGTGGCCGTCCCGGCTTCGGCGGTCGTCCCGGTGGTCCCGGTGGCCGTGGCGGCACGCAGGGTGCGTTCGGCCGTCCCGGCGGTCCGGCGCGTCGTGGCCGCAAGTCGAAGCGGCAGCGCCGCCAGGAGTACGAGGCCATGCAGGCCCCGTCGGTCGGCGGTGTGATGCTGCCTCGCGGCAACGGCGAGACCGTTCGCCTGTCGCGTGGTGCCTCGCTCACCGACTTCGCGGAGAAGATCAACGCCAACCCGGCGTCGCTCGTCGCGGTCATGATGAACCTCGGCGAGATGGTCACGGCCACGCAGTCCGTCTCCGACGAGACGCTGCAGCTCCTCGCCGACGAGATGAACTACACGGTTCAGATCGTCAGCCCCGAGGAGGAGGACCGCGAGCTCCTCGAGTCCTTCGACATCGAGTTCGGCGAGGACGAGGGCGACGAGGAGGACCTGATGGTCCGCCCGCCGGTCGTCACCGTCATGGGTCACGTCGACCACGGTAAGACCCGGCTCCTCGACGCCATCCGCAAGACGAACGTCATCGCGGGCGAGGCCGGCGGCATCACCCAGCACATCGGTGCCTACCAGGTCGCGACCGAGGTCAACGACGAAGAGCGCAAGATCACCTTCATCGACACCCCGGGTCACGAGGCGTTCACCGCCATGCGTGCCCGTGGTGCGCGGTCGACGGACATCGCGATCCTGGTCGTCGCGGCCAACGACGGCGTCATGCCGCAGACGGTCGAGGCGCTCAACCACGCCAAGGCGGCCGAGGTCCCGATCGTCGTCGCGGTCAACAAGATCGACGTCGAGGGTGCCGACCCGACCAAGGTGCGCGGTCAGCTGACCGAGTACGGCCTCGTGGCCGAGGAGTACGGCGGCGACACGATGTTCGTCGACATCTCCGCCAAGCAGGGTCTGCACATCGACTCCCTGCTGGAGGCCGTGGTCCTCACGGCCGACGCCTCGCTCGACCTGCGGGCCAACCCGCACCAGGACGCGCAGGGCATCGCGATCGAGTCCCGTCTCGACCGCGGCCGGGGTGCCGTGTCGACGGTCCTCGTCCAGCGCGGCACGCTGCGGGTCGGCGACACCATGGTGGTCGGCGACGCGTACGGCCGAGTCCGGGCGATGCACGACGACAACGGCAACCTCGTCACCGAGGCCGGCCCGTCGACGCCGGTGCAGGTCCTGGGCCTCACCAACGTCCCGGGTGCGGGCGACAACTTCCTCGTCGTCGACGAGGACCGTACGGCCCGTCAGATCGCGGAGAAGCGTGCGGCGCGCGAGCGCAACGCGGCCTTCGCGAAGCGCACGCGCCGTGTGTCGCTGGAGGACCTGGACAAGGTGCTCAAGGCCGGCGAGGTCCAGCAGCTGAACCTGATCATCAAGGGTGACGCTTCCGGTTCCGTCGAGGCCCTCGAGTCCTCGCTGCTCCAGCTGGACGTCGGCGAAGAGGTCGACATCCGCGTCCTGCACCGAGGCGTCGGTGCGGTCACGGAGTCCGACATCGACCTGGCCATGGGCTCGGACGCCATCGTGATCGGCTTCAACGTGCGCGCCGCCGGGCGTGCGCAGCAGATGGCCGAGCGCGAGGGTGTCGACGTCCGGTACTACTCGGTCATCTACCAGGCGATCGAGGAGATCGAGGCGGCCCTCAAGGGCATGCTCAAGCCGGAGTACGAAGAGGTCGAGCTCGGTACGGCGGAGATCCGCGAGGTCTTCAAGTCGTCCAAGCTGGGCAACATCGCGGGTGTTCTCATCCGCTCCGGCGAGGTCAAGCGCAACACCAAGGCGCGCCTCATCCGCGACGGCAAGGTGGTCGCGGAGAACCTCAACATCGAGGGTCTGCGTCGCTTCAAGGACGACGTCACCGAGATCCGCGAAGGGTTCGAGGGCGGTATCAACCTCGGCAACTTCAACGACATCAAGGTCGACGACGTCATCGCGACGTACGAGATGCGCGAGAAGCCGCGCGTCTGAGCGCTCGGGCTTCCGAGACGGTCCGGTCCGGGGCCGGTCGACGGAGAGTAATTTCCGTCGATCGGCCCCGGCCGTTCGTTGTACGGTTCTGATGTCCCTGCCACGCGGATGGCAGGGCCATCGATCCCGTACCGGCGGGTCATCCGGACACACATGTACGTGGGGACTCTGTCCTTCGACCTGCTCCTCGGCGACGTACGGTCGCTGAAGGAGAAGCGCTCCGTCGTCCGCCCCATCGTCGCCGAGCTCCAGCGCAAGTACGCGGTGAGCGCGGCCGAGGTGGATCACATGGACCTCCACCGCAGGGCCGTCATCGGCCTCGCGTTGGTGTCCGGTGATGCGGGGCACCTGAGCGACGTACTCGACCGGTGCGAACGGCTGGTGGCCGGCCGCCCCGAGGTGGAGTTGCTGTCCGTCAGGCGGCGCTTCCACGGCGAAGACGACTGACGAACCGAGAACGAACCGGACAGGAAAGAACGGGAGACGGACCAGTGGCCGACAACGCGCGGGCTAAAAGGCTGGCGGACCTCATCCGAGAGGTGGTGGCCCAGAAGCTGCAGCGCGGGATCAAGGACCCGCGGCTCGGCTCGCACGTCACCATCACGGACACCCGGGTCACGGGTGACCTCAGGGAGGCGACCGTCTTCTACACCGTGTACGGGGACGACGAGGAGCGCGCTGCGGCCGCCGCCGGCCTGGAGAGCGCCAAGGGCATCCTGCGCTCCGAGGTGGGACGGGCGGCCGGTGTGAAGTTCACGCCGACCCTGACCTTCGTCATGGACGCCCTCCCGGACACCGCCCGGAACATCGAGGACCTTCTCGACAAGGCGCGGCAGTCCGACGAGAAGGTGCGCGAGGCGTCCGCCGGTGCGAAGTACGCCGGTGACGCCGACCCGTACCGCAAGCCGGACGAGGACGACGAGACGGACGACACCGCCGAATGACCCAGAAGCACACCACGCCCGACGGCCTGGTCATCGTCGACAAGCCGTCGGGCTTCACTTCGCACGACGTCGTCGCCAAGATGCGCGGCATCGCCAGAACACGACGCGTCGGGCACGCCGGCACGCTCGACCCGATGGCGACGGGCGTGCTCGTCCTCGGCGTGGAGAAGGCCACCAAGCTCCTCGGCCACCTCGCGCTGACCGAGAAGGAGTACCTGGGCACCATCCGGCTCGGGCAGAACACCCTCACCGACGACGCCGAGGGGGAGATCACCTCCTCAACCGACGCCTCCGGGGTCACCCGCGACGCCGTCGACGCCGGTGTCGCCAAGCTGACCGGCGACATCATGCAGGTGCCGTCCAAGGTCAGCGCCATCAAGATCAACGGCGTGCGGTCCTACAAGCGGGCCCGGGAGGGCGAGGAGTTCGACATCCCGGCCCGGCCGGTCACGGTCTCCTCCTTCGGCGTGTACGACGTCCGGGACGCCGTCGCCGACGACGGCACGGCCGTACTCGACCTGGTCGTCTCGGTCGTCTGCTCCTCGGGTACGTACATCCGGGCCCTGGCCCGCGACTTGGGCGCCGACCTCGGCGTCGGTGGTCACCTCACCGCCCTGCGGCGTACCCGCGTCGGCCCCTACAAGCTGGACGCGGCCCGCACGCTCGACCAGCTCCAGCAGGATCTGACCGTGATGCCGATCGCGGAGGCCGCCACGGCCGCGTTCCCCCGCTGGGACGTCGACGCACGGCGGGCCAAGCTGCTCACCAACGGCGTACGGCTGGAGATGCCCGAGACGTACGCGGGCGCCGGCGCGGTCGCCGTCTTCGACCCGGAGGGGCGTTTCCTCGCCCTCGTCGAGGAGCAGCGGGGCAAGGCCAAGAGCCTGGCAGTCTTCGCCTGACGGAGGAACCGGGGACCGGGCACCCGCCCGTGGAGCGGCGGCCACGGGGTACCCCCCCACTGCCGCCGCTCCACGATCCCCCTCGGTTCCCCCACCCCTAAGGTGTATCCAGCCGCCCCCGTTCCTTCACCCGTCCGTGCGGGCGCTCGGAGTGAACCGGGGGAGCGGAAGGGGGCGCTTCCGCAGAGCGATCTGTCCCGCTGATCATCGCGCCCCTACTGTCGAACGCGAGGGCACGGGTGTACGGCGGGGAGGCTCGACGATGGCGTCGCGGAACGGGTCCCGGGAGGCGGACGACAGCCCACAAGGCGGCCGGGACCGCTCCGGAACAGCAGGGCACGAGGACAGGGCGACCCCGGCGGACGCCCTCGTCCGTATCCACGATCCGTCCGGCCGCCCTCGCGGCACCGGCTTCCTGGCCGACCACCACGGCACGCTGATCACCAGCCACGAGGCCGTCGACGGCCTGCCCCGGCTCGTGCTGCACGGGGCCGGGGGGCGCCGCCGGGTGGTGGCCGCCGACGCGGTCACCCCGCTGCCCGCGCTGGACCTGGCCCTCGTACGGACCGAGGGGCTCGGCGTGCCGCCGCTGCCCGTCACCGTGCGGGACGGCGCCGGGACCGGCGCCTATGTGCGGATCGCCGCGGGCGGCTGGCGCGAGGCGCGGGTGCTGGGCCGGGCCGCTGTGACGTACGCCGCCAAGGACCGCTGTCACCGCCTCGACGCCCTGGAGCTGGCGGTCGGCACGGCGGGGCGGGACGCGCTGCGGCTGGGCGGTGGAGCGGCCGGCGGGCCCGTGCTCGACGCCGTGACCGGAGCCGTCGTCGGAGTCCTCGGCACTGCGCTCAGCTCCGACCACCGCGACGTCGGGTTCGCCGTACCGCTGCACGCCCGGGTCCCCGGAGCGGGGGGCCCGCTCGCCGAGTTGCTCGCCGAGAACGCGGCGACGGTCCCCGCCTACGGGGCCGATCTGAACCTTGCCGGGGTGCTGGAGCTGACCGGCACCTCGGTGGAACTGGACGGCCCACCCGGCGGGACCGGTGTCCCGGAGCCGGTCGAACGGGCGGCCGTGGTCGCCGAGTTGAGTGCCTTCGCGGCAGGACCGGCGACCGTCCTCGGGCTCGTCGGGGCGCCCGGCAGCGGTCGTACGACGGAACTCGCCGCCCTCGCCGCGCGCCGCCGTCGCGGCGGGCACCCCACGCTGTGGCTGCGCGGCTGCGAAATGCGGGACGGTGACGCGTCGGTGGCGGACGCCGTCCGCCGGGCGCTGACCCGGGCCGCCCCTGTCGTGGCCGCCTCCCGGGCCCCGTTCCCCGCCGACCTGCGCGACACCACGCCCGAGCGTCTCGCCCGGCTCGCCGGTGCCCACGGCCGGCCCCTGCTGCTCCTCCTGGACGGCCCCGAGGAGATGCCGCTGGACCCGGCCCGCCGCCCGGCCGACTGGACGGGCGGCACGGTGCGGTGGCTGCGGGAGACCGGGGCGCGGCTGGTGGTGGCGTGCCGGGCGGAGTACTGGGAGGGGGTGTCGGGCCCGCTGCACCGGCCCGTGTGTGTGCGTCTCGGCGACCTCACCGAGGAGGAGGCCCGGCAGGCCCGCCTGCGGTACGGCGTCCCGGAGAACGCCCTCGTCGACACCGACGCCCGGCATCCCCTGACCCTCCGTCTGCTCGCCGAGATCCGGGCCGCGCTCACCGGCGCCCCGGACCTCCCCGCGGCCCCCCTCGACCGGCACGAGGTCCTCTCCGCCCACCTGGACCTGATGTCCCTGCGCATCGCCACCCGCCTGGCCGCCGGAAACGGCCTGCGCGGCACCGCCGTACGCCGACTGGCCGCAAAGGTCGCCGGGCAGGTGCACGAGGCCGCCCGGCGCAGCCTCGGCCCCGGGCCGGGGGACCTGGACCGCGAGACGTTCGAGGCGGTGTTCCCGTGGGGGCCCGCCCCGAAGCGGCTCGGCGGCGGCACCGGCTGGGCGTCGGCCGTGCTCGCCGAGGGGCTGCTCGTGCCCGCCGGGCCCGGCTACCGCTTCGCCCACGAGGAGCTCGGCGACTGGCTCCAGGGCACGCACCTCGACCTCGACGCGGCTCTGCACGCCCTCGTCCACCGCGGCGAGGAGGCCCAGTCGGAGCCCGTGCCGCACCACCGCATCGGGCCGGTCGTCCAGGCCCTGCTGTGCCTCGCCCGCCAGCACGGTGCCGGCCGACTCGCCACCCGCCTGGCCGACCTCGTACACGCCCTGGACGCCGATCCACGATCCTGGTGGGCCACCCGGCTGCTCGCCGGGACGTTGTCGGCCCTGCCCGACGCGGCGCCGTACGCGCAGGTGCTGCGGATGCTCGCCGACCGGATCGTGGCGTGGCGGCGGCAGGAGCGGCCCGTGCCCGAGGAGCTCGGGCCCGCTTTCTGGACCGGTGTACGGCTGCCGGAGGAGGCGCGCTGTGCGCTGCTGCGGCGGCTGGTGCACGCCGACGGGCCGCCGTGCGAGGCCGGGCCCCGCTTCCTGGACGCCGTCGCCGGACTCCTCGCACGCGACCCCACCGCCGTGCAACCGCAGCTCGCCCACTGGTTCGACGACGAGCAGCCGCTGCCCGCGACCCCGCACGCGACCGTCGCCACCGCCGCGCAGGCGCTGCTGCACACCCACCGTCACGGTGCCCTGGACGATCTGATCGACGTGCTCGTCGACCGCGCGCACCCGCGGGCCGACGAACTCCTCGCCGTGCTGGCCGAGGAGGAGCCCTCGGCCATGTGCCGGGCCGTCGACCGGTGGGCGCGCGACGAGCGGCCGACGCGGCGGAACGCCGTGGCGGCGCACGGACTGCGCGTCGCGCCGCATGTGAGCACGACAGACGACCGTGCCCTCCTGCGCTACACGGCCCTCACCCTGCTCGCCCGCCCCGCCGACCGCGCCCAGCACGGCGGCGCACTCGCCCTCCTGGTCCAGGATCCCCACACCCGGGCCCGCTACCTCCCGCGGGCGCTGGAGTACTTCGCGGCGGGCGACCCGCAGGTCTCACCGGACGCGCTGGCCGGGGCCCTCCTGACCGACCCCGAGCCGGTCCTCGGGGCCTTCGCGGCCCGGCTGGAGCGGCCGGACGCGCAGGAGGCGCTGCGGGCCCTCGCCGACGCGTGCTCGCCCGGCCTGGCCCGGCGGGTCGCCGCGCTGGTGTGCTGGGCGGCACAGCGGCGGCCGGAACTCCCCGGGCAGGTGGCCGCTTACGCGGACCAGCGGCTCGACCGGGGACCAGGCGCCCGGCCCGTGCTCCGCCCGCTGGTCACCGGCCTCCTGGAAGGCGGTGACGTGCGGCTGCGCTGTGCCCTCACCACCGTCCTCACCCTGCCCGGCATCCCCGCCTCGCGTCCGCTGCGCCGCGAACTGCGCGACGCGCTCCTGGCCCGCGAGCACGACACCGACGTCCTGGACGCGCTGCTGCAGGCCGCCGCCCGCAACGGCGGCGACGACCTGCGCGACCTCGTCCACCGCATCGGACTGCTCCTCGTGCGCACGCCGGAGGGCGCCACCCGCTTCGACCGCGCCCTGGTCGACCTGGGACGGCACGTGCCCGGCTTCGCCGCGCGTGCGGCCGGCTGGCTGGCCGAGGCGCCCGAGGAGTGGGCGGCGCTGGTCGGGCCCAGTTCGCACCGCACGATCGAGACTCTCGCGGGCGCGGGCGTCCCGGCATGACCGGCCTCCCGGAGGCCTGGCCGCAGCACGGTGCCGTGCGCCCTGTCACAGCCCCCATGCCGATGCGGGCAGGAGGCACCCGGCATGGCACCCTTAGACCTGCGCACGAGGCAATCACGAACAACCGACCGGACACGGGTTCGACGAGCTTTCGACAAGGAGCAGGCACAGTGCAGCGCTGGCGTGGCTTGGAGGACATCCCCCAGGACTGGGGGCGCAGCGTCGTCACCATCGGCTCCTACGACGGAGTCCACCGCGGACACCAGCTGATCATCCGGCACGCCGTGGGCCGCGCCCGGGAGCTGGGCGTGCCCGCCGTCGTCGTCACCTTCGACCCGCACCCCAGCGAGGTCGTCCGGCCCGGCAGTCACCCGCCGCTGCTCGCCCCGCACCACCGCCGCGCGGAACTCATGGCCGACCTGGGCGTGGACGCGGTGCTCATCCTCCCCTTCACGACCGAGTTCTCGAAGCTGTCCCCGGCCGACTTCGTCGTCAAGGTCCTGGTCGACAAGCTGCACGCCAAGGCCGTCGTCGAGGGCCCCAACTTCCGCTTCGGCCACAAGGCCGCCGGGAACGTGGAGTTCCTGGCCACGCAGGGCAAGACCTACGACTTCGAGGTCGAGGTCGTCGACCTGTATGTGACCGGCGAGGCGGGCGGCGGCGAGCCGTTCTCCTCGACGCTGACGCGGCGACTGGTCGCCGAGGGGGACGTCCGGGGCGCGGCGGAGATCCTGGGCCGACCGCACCGGGTCGAGGGCGTCGTCGTCCGAGGCGCGCAGCGCGGGCGTGAACTGGGCTTCCCGACGGCCAACGTCGAGACGCTGCCGCACACGGCCGTCCCGGCCGACGGTGTGTACGCCGGCTGGCTGCACGCCCAGGGGGAAGTGATGCCCGCCGCGATCTCCGTGGGGACGAATCCGCAGTTCCAGGGGACCGAACGCACCGTGGAGGCGTACGCCATCGACCGGGTGGGGCTCGATCTGTACGGGCTGCACGTCGGGGTCGACTTCCTGGCGTTCGTGCGGGGGCAGGCGAAGTTCGAGACGCTGGACGCGCTGTTGGTTCAGATGGGGCAGGACGTGCAGAAGTGCAGGGAGTTGGTGGCGGCTGCGGGGGCTGCCTAGCTCTCGGCTGGGCCCTCCGCGGGTGCGTTGTGGCTTGTCGCGCAGTTCCCCGCGCCCCTGAGGGACGTCGCCCAGTGGCAAGCGACCTGTGACTCTCCGCGCCCGCTCAGCACTTCCAGGTCCTGGTGTCTGCACGCGTCCGCCACACCCGCCCGCTCCGCCTCTCCACCCGCCAGGATCTGGCAGCGGGCGTGGAAGCGGCAGCCTGACGGGACGTGAGTGGGGTCCGGGGGCTCGCCGGTGAGGACCACCGGGACCCCGGGAGCCTCCGGGAGCACGGACATGAGCGCCTGTGTGTAGGGATGCCGGGGGGCCGTGAGGACCTGCTCCACCGCGCCCGTCTCCACGATCCGGCCCAGGTACATCACGGCGACCCGGTCGGCAATGTTCCACGCCAGGCCCAGATCGTGCGTGACGACCAGCGCGGACAGGCGCAGTTCGGTGCGCAGGCGCAGCAGCAGGGCGAGGATCTCGCCGCGTACCGAGGCGTCCAGGGACGCCACCGGCTCGTCGGCCACGAGGAGTTCGGGTTCCAGGGCGAGCGCGCCGGCGATGACGACCCGCTGGCGCTGCCCGCCGGACAGTTCGTGCGGGTAGCGCAGGAAGAACCGCTCCGGGGGGCGCAGGCCGGCCCGGGACAGGGCCTCGGCGACCGCCGCGCGTTCGCCGCCGCCGAAGCCGTGGATGCGCAGGCCCTCGGCGACCGCGTCGTACACCGTGTGACGCGGGTTGAGGGAGCCGCTCGGGTCCTGGAGGACCAGCTGGACGCGCTTGCGGTAGGCCTTGAGGGACCGGCCGGAGTGGTCCAGCGGCCGGCCGTCGAAGGTGACCCGGCCCGCCGTCGGCTCGACCAGTCCGAGCAAACTGCGGGCCAGGGTCGTCTTGCCGCAGCCGGACTCGCCGACCAGCGCGACGATCTCGCCGGGGCGGATGTCGAGGTCGACGCCGTCCACCGCGCGGGCCCGGGGGCCGCCGTGCCGGCCGGGGAAGGTGACGCTCAGGCCCTGGGCGCTCAGCAGTGGGGCCGTGGTGACCTCGGGGGCCGGAGGGGATGTGGTCATGGCGTGCCGGGCCTCGCTTCCTCCAGGGTCTCGGGTTCTTCCGCCGACCGTTCGTCGAGGGGCGCGGGGCCCTGGGGTGCCTCACGGGTCTCGGGTTCCTCGGCCGACGACTCACCGCGGGCCGCCGGGCCCTGGACCGCCTCACGGGTCTCGGGTTCCTCGGCCGACCGCTCACCGCCGGCCCCAGGGCCCTGGACCGCCTTACGGGCCTCGGGTTCGGTCGGCGCACGCCCTGCACGGGCCTCAGCTTCCGTCGGCGCACGCCCTGCACGGGTCTCCGCTTCCGCCCCCGGCGGGCCGACCAGCACACACGCCGCCCGGCGCTCCGGCCCCGCCCCGCGCAGCACCGGGTCCTCCTCGGCACACGACTCCAGCGCCACCGGGCACCGGGGATGGAAGGTGCAGCCGGACGGCAGCGCGGCCGGGTCCGGTGGGTCGCCCGGCAGCCCCTGCGGCGCGAACCGGGAAGCCGGGTCGCCGATGCGCGGGAACGCGGCCGACAGGGCCCGGGCGTACGGATGCTGGGCGTCCTCGTACACCTGGGCGGCCGGCCCCTCCTCGACCACCCGGCCCGCGTACATCACCGCGAGCCGGTCACAGGTGTCCGCGAGGACCGCCAGGTCGTGACTGATCATGATCAGTCCGAGGTCCTGGCCGGCGACCAGCTGCTCGATGAGCCGCAGGATCTGGGCCTGGATCATCACGTCGAGGGCGGTGGTCGGCTCGTCGGCGATGATCAGCCGAGGGTCGCAGGCCAGGGCCATGGCGATCATGACCCGCTGGCGCTGCCCACCGGAAAGTTCATGGGGGTACGCGTCCGCGCGGGCCGCCGGCAGACCGACCTGCTCCAGCAGCTCGCCGGTCCTCCTCTTGGCCCCGGCGGCGGTCGCCTTCCGGTGCAGCAGGATCGGCTCCGCGATCTGGTCGCCGACGCGGTGCACGGCGTTGAGGGAGTGCATCGCGCCCTGGAAGACGATGGAGGCCCCGGCCCAGCGGACCGCCCGGACCCGGCCCCACTTCATGGTCAGCACATCCTCGCCGTCGAGAAGCACCTCCCCGGTGACGCGGGTGCCCGACGGCAGCAGCCGCAGCAGGGCCAGCGCCAGCGTGGACTTGCCGCAGCCGGACTCCCCGGCGAGGCCGAGCTTGTGGCCCGCCTCCAGCCGCACATCCACCCCGCGCACGGCGGCCGCCCCGCCCGCGTACGTCACGGTCAGGTTCCTGACGTCCAGCAGACTCAACGCGACACCCCCAGCCTGGGGTTGAGGACGGACTCCACGGCCCGCCCGCACAACGTGAACGCCAGCGCCACCACGGCGATGGCGATGCCCGGAGGCACCAGGTACCACCAGTCCCCGGCACTGACCGCGCCCGCCTCCCGCGCGTCCTGGAGCAGCCCGCCCCAGGACACGACCGCCGGGTCACCCAGGCCGAGGAAGGCGAGCGTCGCCTCGGCGAGGATGGCCGAGGAGATGATCAGGGTCGTCTGGGCCAGCACCAGCGGCATCACATTGGGCAGGACGTGCCGGGACATGATGTGCCGGTGGCCGCCGCCGAGCGCCCTCGCCCGCTCGATGTACGGCCGGGTCTCCACTGCCAGGGTCTGGGCGCGTACCAGCCGGGCGGTGGTGGGCCAGGTGGTGACGCCGATCGCGACGACGGTCGTGGTCAGCGAACGGGACATCACCGTCGCCAGGGCGATCGCCAGCACCAGCGTCGGCATGACCAGGAACCAGTCGGTGATCCGCATCATCACCGTCGCGTACCAGCCCCTGAAGTGCCCCGCCGTCACCCCGATCAGGGTGCCGATCGCGACCGACAGCACCGCCGCGAGCAACCCGACCAGCAGCGACACCCGCGAGCCCCAGATCACCAGGCCCAGCAGGTCCCGCCCGAACTGGTCGGTTCCGAGCGGGAACTCGGCACTCGGGCTCTGCATCGGACGCCCCGGCGCTTCGGTCACGCTGCTCACGTCGGAGCCGACGAACAGCGGTGCGAACAGCGCAAGCAGCGCGCACAGCGAGAGCGCCGTCAGGCCGTACAGCCCCGCCCGTTCGGAGCGGTACTGCCGCCAGAAGCGGGCGACGGAGGCCCGACGCCGCTGCCGGGCGAGGGCGCGCGGGCTCGGGGCCGTCTCGGTCGTCGTCATCGGGCCACCCGGGGGTCCAGCAGCGGATAGACCAGGTCGGCGAGGGTGTTCATCAGGATCACCGCGGCGGCGAACACGAAGAACAGCCCCTGCACGAGCGGCAGGTCGGGCACGCTCAGCGCCTGGTAGAACAGTCCGCCCAGGCCCGGCCAGGAGAACACCGTCTCCACCAGGATCACGCCCGCCACCGTCCGGCCGAGGTTGATGAAGATCAGCGTCACGGTCGGCAGCAGCGCGTTCGGCACGGCGTGCCGACGGCGTACGAGGTCGTCGCGCAGCCCCTTGGCCCGCGCCGTCGTCAGATAGTCGCCGCCCATCTCGTCCAGCAGCGCCGACCGGGTGACCAGCAGCGTCTGCCCGTACTCCACGGCCACCAGCGTCACCACCGGCAGCACAAGGTGGTGCGCCACGTCGACCACGTACGCGAAGCCCTCCTTGCCGCCCGACTCCATGCCACCGGTGGGGAACATCCCCGGCAGCGGGCCGATGCCCACCGACAGCACGATGATCAGCAGCAGTCCCAGCCAGAAGGACGGGATGGAGTACAGCGTCAGCGCGAGACCGGTGTTGACGCGGTCACCGAGCTTGCCGTGCCGCCATGCCGACCGGGTGCCGAGGAAGATGCCCAGCGCCGTGTAGAGGACGAACGCGGTCCCGGTCAGCAGCAGGGTGTTCGGCAGCGCCTCAGTGATCTTGTCGACGACGGGGGCGCGGAACTGGTACGACGTGCCGAAGTCGCCGGTCAGCGCCTTGCCGCAGTAGTCCGTGAACTGCCGCCACAGCGGCAGGTCGAGCCCGAACTCCTCGCGGTAGGAGGCCAGTTGCTCGGCCGACACCTGACGGCCGCCGGTCATGGTCTTCACCGGATCGCCGGGGATCAGCCGGAAGAGGAAGAAGCTGGTGACGAGCACGGCCAGCAGCGACACGGCGGCGCCCGCCACCTTGCCCGCCAGGTACCGCGGGTACGCGGAGCGCTTGCGTCCCCGCGGCCCGGCTGCCGTCCGCTGTCCGTCCTCGACCAGCGCGGGGGTCGCGTCAGCGGTCATGAGTGTCCGCTCGCCGCTCTATTCGCGTTCCTCGGCGGTGGCCCGCCGCCGCATCGCCGCGAAGGCGCCGAGCCCGGCCAGGACCGCGGCGCCCACGACGATGCCGACCACGACCCCCGTCGACGACGCGTTGTCGGAGGAACCGCCGGAATCAGCGGGCACCGCCGACCACCAGCTCCAGTAGCCGTCCTGGCCGTAGATGTTGCCCGCCTTCGCCGGCATGGTCGTGATCGACTTGATCTGGTCCGTCCGGAAGGCCTCGACCGCGTTCGGGTACGCCATGACGTTCATGTACCCGAGGTCGTACAGCCGCGACTCCATCTGCTTGACGATGTCCGCCCGTTTGGCGGGGTCGTACTCGGCCAGCTGCCGGGCGTAGAGCTCGTCGTACTTCTTGTCGCAGATGAAGTTGTCCGTCGCGCCGGTCTCCTCGGGCGTCGCGGGAAGCGCCCCGCAGGTGTGGATGGACAGCACGAAGTCCGGGTCGGGGTTGACCGACCAGCCGTCGAACGCCAGGTCGTACTTGCCCGCCAGCCAGGGGTCGGTCACGTTGTCCAGGCAGTCGAGCCGCACGCCGATGCCGAGCTTGCCCCACCACTCCTGGAGGTACTTGCCGACGGCCTTGTCGTTCGGGTCGGTGGCGTGGCACAGGACGCGGTAGGTGATGGGTCCGCCGTCCTTGCCGACGCGCCTGCCGTCACCGTTCTTCTTGTACCCCGCCTGGTCGAGCAGCTGTGCGGCCTTCGCCGGGTCGTACGCCAGCTTCTGGGTCGCCGACGGCTGCCAGAAGTAGTTCTGGAAGCGCGGCGGGATGTAGCCCTCGCCCTCGACCGCGTGGCCCTGGAAGACCTTGTCGATGATGGCCTCGCGGTCTACGGCCATGAACAGTGCGTTGCGCACCCGCTGGTCCAGCAGGGACGGGTGGCCGTCACCGAACTTCTCGCCGTTCTTCGCCTTCGCGCCCGGGTTCGTGGCGAGGGCGTAGAAGCGGCGGCCGGGGGCGTCGTTGACCTTGATGCTGTCCGCGCCCTCCAGGGACGCCGCCTGAGCGGGTGTCAGGGAAGGAGACCCGGCGACGAAGGACACCTCACCCTTGCGCAGCGCGGAGACGGCCGCGTCCTGGTCCTTGTAGTAGCGGAAGACCAGCTCGTCGAACCTGGGCGACCCCCGCCAGAAGCTCTTGTTGGCCTTGAGCCGCACGTAACTGTCGGCTTTGTAGCCGGTCAGCACGAACGGCCCGTTGCCCACCACCGGGAAACTCTTGTCGTTGTTGAACTCGGAAAAGTCCGAGACCTTCTCCCACACGTGCTTCGGCACGATCGGCACGTCGAGGGCCGTCATCGTGGCCTGCGGCTTCTTCAGCTCGATGACCAGCTTGGTGGGGCTCGGCGCCGTCACCTTCTCGAAGTTCCCGACGTAACTGCCGTTCGCGGTGGCGGCCCCGTCGTCCGTCATCATCTTGTTGAACGTCCACGCCGCGTCCTCGGCGGTGGCCCGCTCCCCGTCCGACCACGCGGAGTCGGAGCGGATCGTGTACGTCCAGGTCAGTTTGTCCGGCGACGACTCCCACTTGGTGGCCAGGCCCGGGACGGCGTGGTTGTCCTTGGGGTCGTAGTTGGTCAGGTACTCGTACATGAGCCGGTGGATGCTCGTGCTGAGCAGCCGGACCGCGAGGAACGGGCTGAGCGAGTCCACGCTCTGCGCCACCGCGACGGTCAGCACCTTCTTGCCGTCGTCGGCCGCGCGGGCCTGCCGGGGCGCCGGGTCGAGCGGGGTCGCGAGCCCGGCGGTGAGGGCGAGCGCGGCCGCCCCGGCCACGGCGACGAGCCTGAGGCCGCGGGGGAGGCCGCGTGTCTGATCGTTCGTTCCCATGGTCGGACCTCGCGTCATCGCTCGGACGGGAAGGACGGGTTGACCAGCTGTCAGTGGATGCTGAGTGTGTATCAGCGGCCGTTCCCACCCGTCAACGGCAGATTCACCCCTTGTGGCCTGCGGAAATAACGAATTGGCGAGCTTTTCGCGCCCATTGGTGGAGACCACTGATGCCCTCCTGGCCAGGGCCTGGCAACGGATTTCGCCCCGGAACGCGCCGTGGCCCGCGCCGAGTGGGAACGGCGCGGGCCGAAAAACCGGATCGGCCCCTCGAAAGGGGCCGATCGGGTGACTGTGCGAGGGCCGGCCATCTCCTCCGGCCGGCCGACGACGCTACTGCTGTGTCCAGCCGGGCGGTACGACCCCCTGCTGCGGGTCCTGGGCCGGCGGCGCCTGCTGCTGCCAGCCCTGACCCGGCCCGGGCTGCTGCGGAGGCTGCTGCCAGCCCTGACCCGGCTGGGGGGCCTCACCGGGCCGGCCGTACGGCTGCTGTGGGTACGGCTGCTGCGGGTACGGCTGCTGAGGGTGGGCGTACCCTTGCTGCGGATGCTGGAACTGCACGTTCGGGTTGCCGAAACCCTGCTGCGTGCGGGCGATGTCCTCGGCGATGAGAGCGGCGAGATCGAAGTAGGCCTCGCGGGTCTTGGGACGCATCATGTCGAGGTCCACCTCGGCGCCTGCCGCGAGGTGCTCGTCGAAGGGCACCACGACGACGCCGCGGCAGCGGGTCTCGAAGTGCGCGACGATGTCCTCCACCTTGATCATCTTGCCCGTCTCGCGGACTCCGGAGATCACGGTGACTGACCGCTGGACGAGATCCGCGAACCCGTTCGCCGACAGCCAGTCGAGCGTCGTCGAGGCGCTGCTGGCGCCGTCCACCGAGGGGGTGGAGATGATGATCAGCTGGTCGGCGAGGTCCAGGACGCCGCGCATCGCGCTGTAGAGCAGACCGGTACCCGAGTCCGTCAGGATGATCGGGTACTGCCGGCCCAGCACGTCGAGCGCACTGCGGTAGTCCTGGTCGTTGAAGGTGGTGGAGACCGCCGGGTCCACGTCGTTGGCGATGATCTCCAGCCCGGAGGGCGCCTGCGAGGTGAAGCGGCGGATGTCCATGTAGCTGTTCAGCTGCGGGATCGCCTGAACCAGGTCGCGGATGGTGGCACCCGTCTCGCGCCGGACTCGCCGGCCGAGCGTCCCGGCGTCCGGGTTGGCGTCGATCGCCAGGATCTTGTCCTGCCGCTCGCTGGCCAGCGTGGCGCCGAGAGCCATGGTCGTCGTGGTCTTGCCGACGCCGCCCTTGAGGCTGATCACCGCGATCCGGTAGCACGACATCACCGGCGTACGGATCAGCCCCAGCTTCCGCTGCCGTTCCGCTTCCTCCTTCTTGGCGCCGAACTTGAAGCGGGACGGGCCGGAAATGTTCTTGCGGGCCTTGGGCTGATTGCGCAGCAGCCGGTCGGACGTGAGCTCCACGGCGGCGTTGTAACCGAGCGGGGTGCCGGGCGCGGCCTGCTGCTGGGGGGCACCGGGCCCGCCGGGCTGCGGGCCGGGAGGGGCGGTCCAGCCCTGGTTGCCGTACGCGGAGGGCTGGGCGGCGGGCTGTTGGCCGGGCTGGTGGGGTTGTCCGGGTTGGGGGTAGCCGTAGCCGGCCTGGTCGGGGTGGGGTTGCGGCTGGGCCGGGGGCTGCTGCCCGGGCTGTTGGGGTTGCGGCTGGGCGGCGGGCTGCTGGCCGGGCTGGTGGGGTTGTCCGGGTTGGGGGTAGCCGTAGCCGGCCTGGTCGGGGTGGGGTTGCGGCTGGGCCGGGGGCTGCTGCCCGGGCTGCTGGGGTTGCGGCTGGGCGGCGGGCTGCTGGCCGGGCTGCTGGGGCTGTCCGGGCAGGGGGTAGCCGTAGCCCGCCTGCTGGGGTGGATACCCGTAACCGGCCTGACCGGGGTAGCCGTAACCGGCGGCCTCCGGCTGTGCCCCGTGGGGCTGCCCACCGTGCTGTGGTGCCGCATGCGGTGGTGCTGCCTGCGGCGGTACGCCGTACGGCGGCGCTCCGTACGGCGGTGCGCCGTGCGCTGGACCGGGCTGCGGCGCCTGCTGCGGGTGCACCGGCGCGGGCTGCCCGCCCTGCCCCGCCGGGTACGGCGGCGGCTGCGCCGGGTAGCCGGGCTGCTGGGCCGGGCCGAACTGCCCCTGCACAGGGGCCTGCTGCCCCGGCTGTGCGGGCTGCGGCGGGGCGGGAGGCCGCGGGTAGCCGTATCCGTCGGCGGGCCCGGCCTGGGCGCCGGTGGGCGGGGCGTGCTGGTCCGGCTGGCCCGCCGGTGGTACCCCCTGCGCGGGCGGGAACCCCTGCGGCAGCGGAGGGAGCCCTTGGCCGGCCTGGGGCGGCGGGGGGACCTGCCCGGCGGGCTGCTCCCCCTGAGCCACAGGCGGGTGTGCGGGAACGGCGGGCGTCGGCGCGGCCGTCTCCTCCGGCTCCGCTTCAGCCGTAGCCGACGCGGCCTCGGTGTCCGGCGGCGCGGGGGCGTCCGCGTCGGACCGGTCGTCCGCCGACTCGTCACCCTCGGCACCGGACTCGGGCCGGGCGGAGCCACCCGAACGGGTTTCGTCGCTCCGCTCCTCCGCCGGCTCCGCCTCGTCGTCGGCACCGCCGAACAGCCGCGCCGCCTCGGCGTCGGCGGCGGCATGGTCGATCTCTGCCTCCGGCTGCTCGGACACCGGCTGACGCGGGGCGGGCTGCTCGGGGGCGGGCTGTCCCGGCACGGCGGTCGCGGGGACACCCGCCGCCGGTGTGGCGGTCGGCAACGGGCCGGCCTGGGCGTCCTCCTCGACCGGGCGCAGGACCGGGAAGCCGGGCGCTGCGGGCGGCTGGGCCGGGGTGTGCTGCGGGGGAACCTGGTAACCCCCCGACGTGTCATGGCCCGGCTGCGGCGCACCGGCTCCCGTCTGCTGGAGGGAGCCGTGCCCGCCGGGCCCGGCCTGAGCCGGACCGGGCTGCGAGGACTGCGAGGGCTGAGCGGGCTGCTGCGGTACGCCTTGGGCGGGAGGCTGAGCCGGGACGGGAGCGTGCGGCGCGGAGCCCTGCGCCGCAGGGCCGCCGGGCGGGCCGGTGGGCGGGCCGACGGACTGTCCGGTCGGCGGTGGTGGGGGAGTTCGCGCGGCGTCCTGCTGTCCGCCGGCCGTGGAACCGCTCTGCGTGCTTTGGGCGTACCAGGCGGGAGTCGTGTAGACGATTTCGAACTCGCCGGTGAGATCCACCTCGTGATCGTCCCCGTCCGAGGAAGGGCTCCCGCCGTTGTACTCGGACCGATCCCTGTTCACTGCTTGCCTCCTGGTCAGCCACTGCTGCTGAGCTGGTCGTCGTCGCGGCCGGGCGGACCGAGTGGCGAGCCCCCCTGCGGCTGCGATCGTCACCGCACCACCAGAAGCGTAATCACTAGCATGGCGGGATGGAAAAGCCCCCGTGGGCGCGGACGGGAAACCCCGGTGGGGGCGGTCGGCGCAACCCGTGGGCACTGCGGGTTCGCACCCCTGCCGAAGGCGACGTCAGTCCATACGGCGGGCCGCGCCCAGCAAACCCGTCTCCGCATCGGTGGGTTCGGTCATGACGAACTTGTGGTGCTTGCGAGTGCACCACAGAGCGACGCCTTCGTGAAGGGCCGGAAGATGCTGCAGATGCTCCTGCGGGATGCCCAGGGTGTCGTGCACGACCTCGGTCTCGTGGGGCGAGATGCGCTGGATGCCCACCAGATGGGCCTGGGCCAGCCAGCGTGGCGCGTGCTCGCTGACGAACGGCAGCACCGTCACCACGGCCTGCCACGGTACCGAGGTCACGCGACCGCGCGGCGGGCGGATGCCGCAGTCCCGGAACAACACCACCGGACTCGAGACGGAGGGCCCCTGCGCCGGGACCCGTCCCACCGGATAGACCGTCACGCACTGCTGGCCACCGCCCGCCGCCTGGGCCAACTGCTGCCAGGCCTGCGGACGGCCGGTCTCCACGCCCACGCGCGCCCCCGTCGCGGCGGCGCGCAACGCCAGCACCTGGGCGAGCCACAGACCCCCCACGAGGACGACGTCGAACGGGGTGGGGCGGGACAGACCGAGCACGGCAGGCTGCGATTCCGGATCGGTGCCGATGATCACGCCGTCGTCGCCGAGCGGCATGCTCATCGCCGCGAGCTCGTCGGCGGTCACGACATGGCGGTTGCGGCGCGGCCCGCGCAACCCGAACCCCGGGCTGAAGATGCGCCGTTGCTGCTGGGGCGTCTCCGGCTGCCGGATGATCGGGATCATTCCGGTGTCCGTGGGCGAGGCCACGTGCGCGGGCGTTCGTCCGGGAGTGCGGCCCTGCTGTCCCGGGGGCATGGTCGGGGCGGGGTGGGACATCAGTACGTACCTCCGAGCGGCAGAGTGGCGAGAGCTCCAGGAACCTGCTCCCGGTCGAGACGGACGAGACCGACCTTCCCGGCACTCGCGGCCCGCTCCAACTCCCGTCCGACCTGACCCAGTTCGCTGTCACCGCGGGCGGTGACACGGATGTGCCCGGTGAGGGAGACACCCCGGTTGCCGGCCTTGCTCAGGGTCATGCTGAACGTCGTGGCGAGCACCGGCAGCGAGGTGAACCGCGTGACCAGCTCGGGCAGCGCCACACCGCCGCCGCCCAGCTGCGGCCAGCGTGAGACCCAGTACGTCGTGTGGTAGCGGTCGTCGACCCGCCAGGTCCGCACGGACTCGACCGTACGGCGCTGCGGCGCCCGCCCCTCCTGAGCGTGCTGGGCGTTGGCCCGCGGATTCACGCAGCTGGACGTCGCCAGCGCCTGCACCAGCTCGGTCTCGTCCAGGATCGTCGCCTTGAATCCTGCCCCGGCCAGCCGGCTCGCCAGCTGGTCGGCCACGCGCAACAGGGCCCGCTGCGCCCCGGGAACACCGTCACCGCGGGCCTGGACCGCCTCCGGGCACAGCTCCGGGTCGAGCTTGAGGGCGACCCAGGTGAGCCGCAGCGCGGGAGAGCCGGACTGCGCCTGGAGGGGGCCGTACGAACGCGCGGCGAGCGACTGCTGCGGCAGGTGCGGCGCGGGCGCCGGCTGCGTGTGCTGCACGACCTGCACGGAGGCGAGCCGGATCCCGTCCACCTCCAGGGCGTCCTGGATCAGCCGCAGCGGCAACTGCCGTTCGACGGCCCTCGGCCGCAGCGGCTGGTCGCCCGGCTGAACGAAGAGCACGGCGGTGAGGAAGGTCCCGTCGCCGATCATGCCGATCGAGCGGTCGTCACGGGAGACGAAGGAGTAGGTCCGCAGGGCCGGATCGCACTCCACGACCGGGGCGAGCATCGCGTCCGTCCCCGGCGGGACGGGCGTCTTGGCGTCGCGCCGGCGCTGCCTGAGGGCGCGTGTCGTCTCGTACCACTCCGGCAGCGGACGCCGGCCCCGGCGCAGCACCGCGAGGAGCAGCAGCAGCGCCGCCACGGCGCCGGCGGGGGCCAGCAGCCAGGACACTCCGGCGGCCCAGGCGACGAGCATGACCGCCGCCGCGAGTTCCACCAGGATGAGTTGCTGCAACCGCACGGGGCCCAGACCGCCGGGACGGGGCAGCGTGCGCGGCGACGCGGCGGCGGGGGAGGCCGGGGCGTTCGACGTACGTCTGCCGCTCGGCCCTCCCTGTTGCTGCGGTGCGCGGCGTCCGCGCCGAGTGCTCGTAGCGCTGGTCATCCCCCGGGACATCCCTTTCGCGAAGTATCGGCCCGCTCGTGGGGCGGAATCCTCTGTCCGGGACTCCGGCGACGGGCCAGGGGCCCGACGGCCCACGACATCCATGCGAGTGGCTCACGGTACCCGCTGCGGAAGTCGAGTCGACACAGGGGACACCGAAACCCCAGGTGGCCAGACTGTCACGGACGCTCCCGGCACGGTGGAGCGCTGTGGTGAAGCTCTGTGAAGATGCGGGGCCAGCCGCGCACCTGATGAATCGTCGCCCGGCGACGCAAGGCATAGTAGGGGCCTGCGTGGCCGACGTGACCTTCGAGCACGACGAAGCCGCGCCCACGGAGCGGTGTCGAGCTGTTGAGCTTCTGCGCTCGATCGGACACCGCACACGCCATCGATCAGCACCGCCGATCATGCGGTACGAACGCGATCGAGCAGGACACATCGGGAGACACGGGGACCATGGCAAAGCAGCGTCGGGATGAGCTCGCCGCCTACACGTTCGCTCGCAAGCGCACCGTCGCGGCGTTCCTGGCGCCGTCGCCGGGCGGCTCGGAGGAAGGCGCGCCGCGCCCGATCCGCACGGTGATGCCCAGCCTGGCGGTCGGCGTCGTCCTGGTGGTGGGCTTCATCGCCTGGGGTGTGATCAAACCGGCCGCCCCCAAGGGGTGGGACACCCCCGGCGCGTACATCATCGTCGACAGCGACTCCACGACGCGGTACGTCGTCCTCAACGACAAGACGTCGAACGGCAAGGAGACCCCGACGCTGCACCCCGTCCTCAACTACGCCTCGGCCAAGCTCCTCCTCGACAAGGGCAAGGGCAGCGTCATCGAGGTCCCGGGCAAGGAGATCGACAAGAGCGGCATTCCGCACGGCGCGACCCTCGGTATCCCGTACGCCCCCGACCGCCTGCCCTCCAAGGCCGACGCGGAGAAGGCGAAGACCTGGGCGGTGTGCGAGCGTCCGGCGCCGGGATCGGAAGGCGCCATCGACCGTGCCGTCTTCGTCCTCGACGCCGACGACGCCAAGTCGCTCGACAACGCGGGGAAGGTCGACCCCGGCAAGGCCCTGTATGTCGTCGACACCAAGACCTCGCAGGAGTTCCTGGTCGACGGCAAGGGCAACCGCTTCCTGCTGGGCGGCGAGTCGGGCCTCGAACCCACCGCCATGGCGCAGCTGCGCGCAGCCGTCATCGGCAGCACCGCGAAGCCGCAGCCGGTGAGCCCGGAGTGGCTGCGCACCCTGAACGACGGCGGGGCCATCAGCTTCCCGGCGATTCCCTCCGCCGGGAAGGCGACCTCGGTCCAGGGGCTCCCCGCCGAGGCGAGCACCGTGGGACAGGTGCTCCAGGCGGACGACGCGCAGGGCAAGCAGTACTACGTCGTGCTCGAGGACAAGGTCGCCCTCGTCTCGCCCTTCGTCGCCGCCCTGATCGAGGCGTCGCCCTCCGCCGGGTCGGCGTCCGGCGACGCCGTCAAGGTCCCCACCGGGACCATCATCGAAGCCAACGGCGGCCAGCCGGACAGCTTCTACGCGGACAAGGGCTGGCCCCAGACCGTCCCGCGGCAGGCCAACCCCGCGGCCACGGCGACCGGTGAGGCCCGTACCACCTCGTGCAGCGTCTACAACGGCACCATCGGCGGGGACAACAAGCCGCGACTCGCCGCCTGGGCGGGAACGACGTACCCCAAGAAGGTCATCGCCGACTCGCTGAACGCCTACGTCTCGTCCGGCTCGGGGCTCCTCTTCCAGGAGATCACCGGTGCGGCCGGGGGTGGCGGCGCGATGTATCTGCTGACGGACACGGGCCTGCGGTACTCGCTGCCGTCGAGCAACGACAGCGCGGCGGAGGAAAGCGGCAGCGGCTCGTCCCCGTCGGACGGGGCCGAGGGGTCGCAGGGAGCGAGCGAGACGGACAAGGCGCGCACGCGGCTGGGTTACGAGGACGTCTCCAACGCGCCGGTGGTGCCGCAGACTTGGGCGACCTTCATCCCCAAGGGGCCCACTCTGGACACCGGCAGCGCGGCACAGCCGCAGAGCCAGTGACGGTCAACAGGCCGGAGAGCAGGCGCACTTGACAGCAGGCGGCGCCTGGATCACAAGATGATCGCTCAAGTGTGTGAGCTCTGTGACTGATTGGCCTTGTCTGTGGATGAGTGACGGGCTGGCGATAGAGTGTTTGCAGCGCTCAGGCGTGCGAAGCTTCTCCGGGAATCGGTACGAGTTCCCGGATCAACGACGACATGGGGGAAGGTTCATCATGGCCGGCCAGTTCCGGGTAACAGAGGACGAACTCACCAAGCTTTCCGGTGACATCAACACCGTGAACGGTCAGCTGCAGGGCGAGATCCGCCGCCTCAACGGAGTGATCGAGCAGATCGCCGGCGGCTGGCAGGGCCAGGCGGCCAAGTCCTACCACCAGCTGCAGGAGCGCTGGAACGCGGACGCGAAGAAGATGAGCGACATCCTCAACGACATCAAGGAAGCCGTGGACTCCACGCGGAGCAACTACTCCGCGTCGGAAGAGCAGCAGAACGCCGAGATCAGCAAGATCATGTCCGACTTCGGCTGATCGAGCCGTTCCGGTCTGCAGTTCTTCGGCTTTACCCGATTTCCACGACTTCCTTCGCTTCTTCCTGAAAGGGAACGACGATGTCGATTCTCGTCAATTACGCAACCATCACCAACGCGTCCTCGGACGTGCGCACGACCGCCGGTCGCATCAAGCAGCAGCTCGACGACCTCGAGGCCGCGGTCAAGCGCGTCGCCGCCACCTGGGAAGGCGAGGCGCAGGAGGGCTACCAGCGCAAGCAGCGTGAGTGGGACAAGACCGCTGCCGACCTGCACCAGACTCTGCTGAAGATCTCGACGGCGCTGCAGAGCGCGGCCGACAACTACCAGGCCACTGAGAAGAGCAACGCCCAGACCTGGGGCTGAGCCCGTCGGCGACCCGAGGGACATGACATGAAGAGAATCGGCCCAGCCGACGCCATGGCGTCCGCTGGGCCGACCTCTGCTTCGGGGTCGTACACGGCTTCCGTGGAACCGCACACAGCAAAACCGGCAAGCCATCACAGGCTTCGCTGCATCCGTCACACCTACATGACCCAGCTTCGAAGGAAGCAAGGAAGCCCTGGGGGCCTGAACATGGGGGGCCTGAACGTGGTGGGCCACACAGCCCGTTCGCGCAGCCGCAACAGTGGAATTCGCGCACTGCAGCGGGTCTTCGGCGTGCTCGCGGCGACCGGGATCTGTTTCGCGTCGGCGCCGCCGGCATTCGCCGACCCGGCGGCGGCCACCCGCCTCGCCGACTCCGCCGCCCCTGGCTCCGGCAGCCCCAGTAGCCCCGGCGGCTCCGGCGGCTCGAACTTCGGCCTTTCGGCCAGCACGGAATGCGTCTTCGGCGGCGACGTCATCAAGTCCACGCCGTGGTCACTCCAGCGAATCCTCCTGGACCAGCTGTGGGAACAGGCGACGGGCAGAAACGTCACGGTCGCGGTGATCGACACGGGCGTCGACGACTCCAACCCCCAACTCCGCGGCGCCATGGCCTCAGGCAGCAAGTCCTACGTCGACGGCTCCGGCACCGAGGACATCGAAGGCCACGGCACCCGGGTCGCGGGCATCATCGCCGCCCGACCGCTCAAGGGCACGGGCTTCGTGGGCATCGCACCGGACGCCAAGATCCTCTCCCTCCGCTACTCGGGCGGGGAGGGGGAGAAGCAGGGCGACTCGGGGACCATGTCCCAGGCGATCCGCGCCGCAGTCGCTGCGGGCGCGAAAATCATCAACATCTCCTCGGACACCGCCGACAAGGAAGACAACGAGGGCCTGCGGCGGGCCGTGGCCAACGCGGTGAACGCGGGCGCCCTGATCGTGGCGGCCGCCGGCAACGACGGAGCCGACGGCAAGTCCGCCGACACCTACCCGGCCTCCTACCCGGGCGTCCTGGCGGTCGCGGCCTCCGACCGCAACGACGAACGCGCCTTCTTCTCGCAGGCCGGCGACTTCGTCGACGTCGCGGCCCCTGGCGTCGGCATGGTGTCCACCGTCCCCCAGGGCGGCCAGTGCACCGCCGACGGCACGAGCTTCGCGGCCCCGTACGTCGCGGGCGTCGCGGCCCTCCTGAAGGAGAAACACCCGGACTGGAAGGCGTCTCAGATCGCCACCCGCATCGAGGAGACTGCTCAGCGTCCGGGCCGCGGGCCCAACCGGTTCATCGGGTGGGGGGTCGTGGATCCGGTTGCTGCGTTGTCGGACGACTCCACGCCGGGGACTTCCCCGAAGCCGGATCCGCCGGCGACCGTGCGGTCCGGCGAGGTCGTCCCCATGGCGGTGACGATGGGCGAGAGCGAGGCGGAGCGGGAACGCCGCATCGCCGTCTACGTGTTGGGCACGGGGCTGGCTCTGGCGCTTGTGGTTGCGGGGAGTGGGGTGGCTGTGCGGGACTGGCGTAGTCAGCGGAGTGAACGGGCCGGGCGGTCAGTCAGCCGACGTGGGCGATGACTTGGGCACCTAGTGGGTGCTGACGACTTGAAACACAGGGGAGAGGACAACGGGGTATGAGTAACGGGATGCGGGTTGATCTGAGCGCGCTGGATGAGGTCATCAGGCGCCTTTGGAAGCTGCTGGACGACATGGATGAGGCGGGGCAGACGTCGAGGTATCGCACGGATATTTCGGCGAAGGCGTTTGGTGCGGAAGGCACCTTCCAAGAGGCGTCTGAGCTTTCCCTGGCTTACAAGGAAACGAAAGGTGACCTCGAAGGCGCCATCGCGTCGCTACACGGACTGATCACCAGGTTCGGCAAGAGCACCTCCAAGGTCAAGGACAAGTACACCGAGCAGGAATACGCGAACAGGCAGCAGATGGGCGGCGGCTCGGGAACTAAGTCATTCGAGTAAGTGCCCCGATCGACAATCACTGACTGAGGGAGGGTTCGCCATGGGTGATGGTAAAGAGACACAGAAGCCGCCGGTGCTTGATCAGGGAATGTGCTATTCGGGACGCCCTGAGACGAAGACGGATTTCATCGAGTTTCCGCTGGTGAAGCTCAAAGCGATGCTCGCTGGCGCGGATCCGGATTTGCTCATGACCACGAGTGAGAACTGGGGAAAGGTCCACGACATCCTCGTCGGCGGTAAGGGCGACAGCCTTGGGATCGCCGGTGCGCTCGACAAGGCGGTCAAGGAGGTTCTGGAGCACTGGGGAGGGGAAGCAGCAACGGCCTTTTCGAAAGAGGCCGCCAAGATCTCGACCAGCATCCGGAACGCGGCTTGGCATGCTGATCTCAACAGGTCACAGATGGCTGACGCGAGTACGCAGTTGCGGATCGCCAAGAC
Source organism: Streptomyces sp. NPDC002788 (assembly GCF_053592115.1). Lineage (NCBI taxonomy): Bacteria > Bacillati > Actinomycetota > Actinomycetes > Kitasatosporales > Streptomycetaceae > Streptomyces > Streptomyces sp. NPDC002788. The sequence continues at coordinate 306,427 of NZ_JBSFVB010000007.1, forward strand.
TGAAGTGGATGGCCTTCAGGAACCCGGCGCCTTGGAAAAGGGCCTTGATAACCTGAGCGAGATTACAACCGACGGATCCAACGCCAACGCGGCACTTGCGAAAGGGGACAAGAGTGCCGCGCAAATCGCGGACGAATATGAGAGTGATATAGGTTCCAGCAGGTACGTGCAGTTGAAGGCCGTCGGGGCGATGGAGACTCTCGGGGTCAACTATATGCGTGTCACGCGGAACCTGAAGAACAATAAGCTCCGAGAGAGTAACGATGGCCACATCAAAGACCCGAACCGTGAAGTGGAGTACCCGCCACCTGTCGTCTCACCCGGTGCGGGTGCGTCCCGTCCAAGTGGTTCGACATCGGGTAACAAGCCGTGGAGTGCAGGCCGAACCACCGGCATCAAGCCAGCCCCCTCGGTGCCTCGTAATCCGGGTATCACGGGTGGCTCGCAGCTCCCCACAGCCAAGACGAAGGTGGACAGCATTTCCCCTGGTCTGACAGGGACTGGCCCGAACACGGGCGTTGGTGTACCCGGCGGCGGCGGCGGTGGCATCGGCACCGGCGGAGCGCAGGGCCCGGGCGTTGTGGCTCCTGGCGGAGGAACTGGAGTCGGGCGCGGCGCTGCTGGACGCGGCGGCATCGGAGTTGCGGGCGGTCGCGGCGGCCTGGCTGGTGGCGGCGCGGCAGCCAGCCGCGGAGCTGCTGGCCGAGCAGGTATGGGCGGCATGGGTGGCGCCGGAGCTGGCGCAGCTGGCCGAGGCAGTGCGGGCGCCGGCGGTCGTGGAGCCCTCGCCAAGTCCCGCGGTGGTGTGGTCGGCGCAGCCAAGGATGTCACGGGCAAGGGCGCCGGCGGCGGTGCGGGCTTGCACGGCAGTCGCGGTGGAACGCAGCGCGGCGCCATGGCCGGTGGAATGGCTGGCGGCATGGGTGGTCGTAACGGTCGACGGTCCGAGGACGAGAACAGCCGGGGCGACCGTCCCGACTACTTGGTCGAGGACGAAGAGACCTGGATCTCGGAAGAAGACCGGAACCGCAACGTACCGCGGACCATCGAGTAGGCGCATGAAGCGAGCCGCACGGAGAGCGTGCGGCTCGCCCGTATGAAGGCTGGCGGTACCAGCCGTTGTTGAGTGAGGAGCAAGGAACATGGGTGCCAAGCGAGTCTGGTCCACGACGGGTGTTGTGGCGTTGACAGGAGCCTTGCTCCTCACTTCAGCACCGACTGCCTCGGCCGATTACGTTCGGGACCAGCAGTGGGTCCTGGATGCCTACAAGATGGACGCAACTTGGGCGTTGACTCAGGGTGAGGGAGTCACTGTTGCCGTCGTCGATTCAGGTGTCGATGGCAGCCACCCTGATCTGACTGGTCAAATCCTCCAAGGGAAAGACTTTACCGGAGGGGGAAATGCTCAGGAGGATGTGGCCGGGCATGGCACCGGCATGGCGAGCTTGATTGCTGGCCATGGCCATGGCGCGGGAAACGATGCGGGCATGGTGGGGCTCGCGCCAAAAGCAAAAATCCTTCCGCTGCGCGTTCTTCAGAACAAGAATGATGATTTCGAGGACGACACTTGGGCCGAGGCTGTGCGATATGCCGTGGACCACGGCGCGAAGGTCATCAATCTTTCTCTCAGCGGAGGAGGAGGCAGTAGGACTTTCCCTAGTGGCCGCGAGGCAATCGCGTATGCCCAAGCACACGACGTCGTAGTTGTTGCGGCTGCGGGTAACGATGGAGGGCTCACCGTTGATGAGCCAGCAGCCCTGCCGGGTGTGGTCTCTGTCGGCGCCGTAGATGATGAAGGGAACCTCTGGGAGAAATCTAACACTGGAGAGGGGCTGACCCTCGTTGCTCCAGGCGTTGAGATCGTCACTGCAAACAACAATCGATCCGACGGATATAGCTTGAGCACCGGAACTTCGGACGCCACGGCTTATGTTTCCGCTACGGCAGCGCTTGTCCGGGCCAAGTACCCTGACCTTACCGCAGGCCAGGTAATCAACCGCCTCATCAAGTCAGCTTCATTCCTTCACCACAAGGGATTGAAGGCTCCTGATGACGAATACGGCTACGGCATCCTCCGCCCCAACAAGGCGCTCACGATGGACATCCCCAAGGGCCCCAAGGAAGGCCCCTTGGGGCAACTCCCGTCCAGCACAGAGTCAAAGACCGGCAGCGCCACCGAAGGCAACGAAGACGGCTCAACTCAGGCCAAGGAGCAGGACTCTTCAAGCCGCCTGCCCATCCCTCTCATCATCGGCGGCATCGCAGCGGTAGTAGTGATGGGCGGCATCATCTTCGCGGTAATCCGAAGCCGCCGCAACGGAGGCAACGGCCGCGGCCCCGGCTCCGGCGGCGGAACCCATCCTCACGGCACGGGCTACCCGCCCCAGCCCTCGGCGGGCTACCAGCCGTACCCCAATACAGCCCACACCTACCCCGAGCCTCCCGGACAGGCTCCGCAGCACCCCAATCCCTACGCCCAGCAGCCCCCGCACCAAGGGCAGTAGGGGTCCCCTCGGAGAGCCTGTGAACTCGGAACTACCGGGCATGGATTCCCAATCCGCTGCCGATGAGATGACGGCGCGTACAGCGAGCCACTTCACCACCATCTCGCTGGGCTTGCAACCCTCACCCCCCCTGGCTGCTCTTTGTTATGTCGATCACCTCCGCACGATTTTGTGGCTGGCGCTGCTCAATCTGATCGGCAGGCATGTGGGTCTCTTGGTCATGGCGCGTGGGCACCGCGATGGCATTCGCGGTCTGAAAGGGTGGTGGGCAGGGATTCATGCCGCGACCTTGCTGCTCTGTCTCGTCGTAGCCGAGATTCTGCAGTGGCTAGAAGCTAAGAATGAGAAGGGATCCTGTTAATGGGCGTCGTTGTCCTTGTGGTTGGCATTATGGGTCTCGGAGCCGTAATTGGCACCGTCGTCGTCTTCGTTGTGCTGCGTAGCCGCCGCAACTCCGGAAAACGCGGCCCTGTCAGTCCTACTTGTCCGCCGCAAACGGGCTCCCCGCCTCATCCAGCGATGTATCCGACCGCTCAGCAGCCGTACCCCACGGCAGCTCCCAACCAGGGATACCTTGCGAATCCGTACATTCAGCAACCGCCGCACCAGGGCCGGTAGGTGTCCGCTTGGTTCGGGGTGGGGCGACTAAGCTCCGAACGTGCCCCGGCAACTGCCTCTCGCATCAATCTGAGCAGTGAGTTCGTGTGATATGTCGCTAACTTTCGCGAACTCACCCTTGTCCTCGTTCGATATTCAAGGAGACCACTTCTTCATGGGGGAGCACTTCAAGACGGATGTAGATCAGCTGGGGCAATTCCTCAAGACCCTTGAGGGATGCGTCAGGGATCTGAATGAGGCGCGGGCCGCTCTGGCTCACGTCCGTGCCGACCAGATCGGGACCAAGCGTCTCGACGAGGCATGCGACGGCTTTCAGGAGCGCTGGAAGTACGGATCAGAACAAACTCAGAGGATGGTCGAGGCTGTCAGCGAGGGCGTGAAGTCCAACAAGAAGGGCTACGAAGAGATCGAGGAAGCCTTGGAGAAGGCCTTCAAGGACATGGCGGATCAGGCCACCTCAGGTGGAGGGGGCTCGAAGTAATGGCAGCGAACCCCTACCCCAATCTTGGCTGGAACCCCGTACCCGGCATACCCGGTGAAGTCAACACGTTGAAACAGAAGGTGATTTCGGCTGCCACCGCGCTCCGCAGCTGTCACACACAGCTCGAGAAGCTGATCGGTGAGAGCAGCTACTGGGAGGGCGACGCGGCGAAGGCGTTCCGAGAAGCCATCGACGGTGAGCTGCCGACCTACATCAAGAACGCTGCCCGTTCCTTGGAAAAGGCGGCGGCGCAACTGGACACCTGGGACGGCTGCCTGACGTCCAACCGGGACTTGGCGAGGAAGTACGACGATGCCGCTGCCGAGAAGAAGTCCGCGATCGCGTCAGCCAAGGACCGTCGCGCCCAGGCCGAGAAGCACCCGGACTTGAGGCTCGCCGGCCAGCAGTTTCCCACGCAGCAAGAGGCCGATGCGGCAACTGAGCGACTGCGGGCGGCCGAGCGCAGCCTCAACGAAGCGACCCTCGCGCTGAATAAAGCCAATGGCGAGTACGAAAACGTTATGGCGAAAGCTCGGGAGTTGGAGACCACCCACGCGGACAACGCGGAGACGGTCGCCAAGTCTCTCGACGACGCTACGGACAAGCTGGCACCGAAGGAACCTGGCTGGCTGAGTAAGGCCGTCGATGCCATCTGGGACGGAATCAAGGCAACTGGTGAGTTTCTGTGGAAACATGCGGGGACCATTGGTGCCATTGCTGGTCTGCTTGCGCTCTTCCCCACGCCGCTTGCGCCGCTGTTCGCGGGCGTAGCCTTGGTGGCAAGTGCGGCTTCCATGACCAAGAACTTCGCCGACCCTGAATTCAGGGACGCGTTTCTGCCTTGGGGAGGCAAGTTTGGGTGGAACATGGACACTTTCGAAGCTTACGCCTCCTTCGGTTCTGACGCGCTCGGCATGATTCCCGGCGGAACAGCGCTCGGCACGGCAGGACGGGAAATTGCCGACGGCCTACGGATGGCCGATAGCATGGGCGTCGCAGTGAAGAATACCGAAAAAGTGACCGAGTTCGCCCGAGAGTTCGGTCATGTCTTCAAAACTTCCACCAAAGGTGATGTGGACGACGCCTGGGCAGCGGCCTCCGGCAGCGCCACCGGCTCTGCCAAATTGATGGCTAATATTAGTGCCAACGGCCTCAATGTCGTGGCAAATTCCGTGTCCTCACTCGAAGACGAGGGAGTGCTGCCTGAGGAAGGTAGCGCCCACAATGCAGCAGAGGTCACCAAGGCTGGCGCCGGCCTCTACGGCCTTGCCGGAATGCTGAAACTCGTATGACGCGCACCGCCACAGACCTCGAAAGGCAGATCGCCAGTGACTGAGCTCACGACAGAGTCAGCGAGCGAGCCGGAGCCAGGCTTCTGGTACGCGATACCGCACGGCTACCTGCAGTTGGATCTTAACCCCCCGGTGGAGCAGACCGAAGCGCTGGTCCGGCAGGTGCTGAACCTGCCGAACGAGATGCGTGACCGTGCGGAAGAAGTCCTGCGGTTTTACGCTGGCGTCGTTACTTCGCTGAATGCGAATCGAGTTCAAGCTTGCTTGATCGGGACGCATCCGGACGACGGCGGTGGGCTCGCGTTCTCCGTGCTCACCGTCTCGACGGTCCCGGTGTCCGGAGTCAACGCCAAGCTGGTGATTGCCAGCCTTGCAGGTACCGCTGCCGATAACCGCGACGAAGGTATGCGCCCCCTGGAGTTGCCGTGCGGTACGGGCTTCCTGGCAGAGAAAAAGCTTGTCACCATCGCACCGGGCCTGCCGCCTGAGGGAAGTGATACTCCTCCGCGAAGGCAGGTCTGGCAGGGGACGGTCGCACTAACCGGAACCGGCACCCCCGATATCATCATGCTCCAGCTGGTGACATCATCCGTAGAGCTCGCCGACAACTACAGGAACATCCTGCTCGGCGTCGCGCACACGGTGACATTCACCGATCCTTCGCTGCCCGCAGCGGGGGGCAGCGTGGAACCCGAGCCGGGCACCGTGGATGCCATGGTGCGCAGCGACTTCGGGTGAGGAAGGAGAACTGATGACGGGCCCCATGGAGGAACCCGATGTCGAGCAGATACTGAAGCACAACAGGCGCGCATGGGCGAGGCACGTCACAGGACGTATCGCTCTCAGCTTGACCATGATCGCATCGTCGTTCGTACTGCATGCAGCGGGAGTTCCGGACTCCTTCTTTATGGTGCTCCCTGTCGCTGCCGGGCTTTTCGTCCTGCTATTTCTGCTCCTGCGGACTAGGCACGGGCGACGCCTCGCCGCGTGCGAGAGAGTGCTGCGCACCTACCCCCTTGAATACCGCACGCGGGTGGACAAGAAGAGCGAGCACTGGCGGCTGCTCGGCACTGTGTTCACTGTCAAGGTCTCCACTCGTGGTCAGCACGGCGCACCGCTGATGCGGGCGATCAACGCGTCAACAGTTCGTCGTTGGCCCAAGGGTGCCGAAGACGGCGGTGCTTGGGTCGCCGGTGATCTTCCGTTTGGGGGAGTCTTGATCGTCCCTGGTACCGGCGACATGCTGTTCATGCAGCCATCGGACTGGCAAAAGTTCGCCGACGAGCGTGAGAAGGCCGACACCTCGCGCATCGAGCGGGCGCAGCAGGCCGGGCTCACCAAGCTGGTGGAGAAGGAACCGAACATGACCTACGCGTACTAGGGTCTGTCTTCAGTTGTGATCAATGGGCTTCGTAAGAGGCCGCTGATCCAGATCGTCGCTGCTCGGAGATGGAGTCCGGCGAGGTACTGAACTTGATCGGGTGATGTCGGGGCGTTCTCCTGACGCCTCTGCGGTGGTCAGGTAGCTGTGGGCTTGTGAGATATGCGCAGGGCGGCGGGCTGACCGACGCCGGGAGGGCAGCGCGGGAGCGGGTCCGGCTGCAGGCCGTGGACCGCTTCGAGCGCGGGGAGAAGAACCAGAAGGTCGCCGCCGTACTGCGGGTGAGCGAGCGGTCCGTGGAGCGGTGGCGCCGGTCCTGGCGCGAATGCGGCGCGGCCGGTGTCGCCTCCAAGGGATCACCCGGACGACCTCAGCTCAGCGATGCTCAAGTGGCGAGGCTTGAGAGCGAGTTGGAGCGTGGGCCGTTGGCACATGGCTGGGCGGATCAGCGGTGGACACTGGCCCGGGTGAAGTCGCTGATCGGTCGCATGTTCCACGTCTCGTACACGCTCCAAGGCACGTGGCGGCTGCTGAGGCGGCACGGCTGGTCGTGGCAGCAGCCCGCCCGCCGGGCCATTGAACGCGATGACACGGCGGTCGAGTTGTGGAAGAAGGACGTCTGGCCGCGGGTAAAAGCACCGCGGCGGCGCTCGGTGCCTGGATCGTCTTCCAGGACGAGGCCGGGCAGTCGCTGACGCCGCCGCGCTCCAGGAGCTGGGGTCGCCGGGGCTGCACGCCCGTGGTGCGGGTACGCGGAAGGGGATCGGGCCGGGTGTCGATGGCAGGGATGGTCTGCTACCAGCCGGGCCGGCGCTCGCGGATGTTCTACGCGGTACGCGAGTACCGGGGCCGCGTGGGGCAGCCGAAGGGCTTCGGCTGGCGGGACCTGCGCGACCTGGTCGTGCGGGCCCGTATCCAGCTCGGCGGGCCCATCGTGCTCGTCTGGGACAACGTGCGTCTCCATCTCACTGCCGGGATGCGGGAATTCATCGCTGCTAACGCCACCTGGCTCACCGTCTTCCAGTTGCCCGCCTACGCACCCGACCTGAACCCGCAGGAGGGCATTTGGTCGCTGGTCAAACGCGACCTCGGCAACCTCGCCGCAGCCGACCTCGCACAGATCACCCGGGCTGTGAAGCGCAGACTCAAGCAGATCCAGTACCGGCCCGACCTGGTCGACGGCTGTCTGGCCGGCACTGGCCTGATGATGGGCGGCTGACCGACATGCCCCGCGTGCAGTGAGAGGGTATTCGATGGCAGACTCCGCCTCCCGGCTGACAGGCTTTGGCCATGAGTCTCCGGCCCAACGGCGTATCCGACCCCTCTTGGCTGGGCAAGCCGATTGACGCTCGCCCGCTGTTCGGGCCAGAGCTGGCGTCGCTCCTCGACGTGCTACGCGGTCTGCGGCGCAATGAGTGGAGCAGGGCTGCGGTCCCGGGCTGGACCGTGCAGGATCTTGCCGCCCACATCCTCGGCGACTACCACGGCCGTCTCGGCTGGAGCGCGGAGAGCCACCAGCGCGCCAGGGCGGCCGGAGAAGCGCTGGAAGCGTTCATCCACCGAGTCAACCAGGAATGGATCGACCTCCACGCCGATCACAGCCCCACCGAGCTCATCGAGGCCCTGGAACTGGCCGGGGCCCAGGTCACCCGTCAATTTAAGGGCACCGACCTCCATGCAACGGGCCTGGGAGTGTCCTGGGCAGGGGCCGACCCGGCGCCCAAGTGGCTGGACGTCGCTCGGGAGTTCACCGAGTACTGGACCCACCGCCAGCAGATCCGCCACGCCACCGGCCAGGACACCGACCCGGAGCCCAACGCTCTGTCCACGGTCCTGGACACATTCATGAGGGCATTGCCCCACACGCTGCGTGACACGCCCGCACCCGCCGGGACACAACTCCAGGTGGTCATCGATGAGCCAGCCATCGGTACCTGGACCGTGACCGCCGCCGCGGACCGCTGGTCACTGGCCGAAGCACCCAGCGGCCGGCCGACCGCATCAGTACGGCTGGACCCAGAGACCGCATGGCGACTCTGCACCCGCAGCATCGATCCCAGCACTGCCCTCGCCCGGGCCCGCATCAGCGGAGACCGCCAGATTGCCGAAGCCGCCTGCCAGATCGTGTCCATCGTCTACTGATGGACGCTGCGCGTTGAGGTCCATCGCCCTGGTGTGACGGCAGCTCTCACAGATGGCAGACCGACATCACGCATTCAAGTTCAGTAGCTCTCGGGTGTTTTGTCGTAGCGGGTGGCGATGCCGCGCCAGTCCTTCATCCGGTTGATGGCCCGTTCGACGGTGTTGCGGTCGCGGTAGAGGTCGGTGTCGTGGGTGACCGGCCTGCCGCCCTGGCTGCCTTTCCTTCGGCGGTTGGCGGCCTGGTCCTGTTTCTCCGGGATGACTGCCTTGATGCGGCGTTTACGCAGGTGGGCGCGGTTGGCGCGGGAGGAGTAGGCCTTATCGCCGGCGACGGCGGCAGGCCGCGTGCGGGGACGACCCACGGGCAGGCGGACCCGCACCTTGCCCAGGACCGGAATGAACTGGGGGCTGTCGGCAGCTTGCCCGGCGGTCAGGAGAAGCGCCATCGGCCGGCAGCGCCGGTCGGCGGCCAGGTGGATCTTGCTGGTCAGCCCGCCGCGGGACCGCCCGAGCAGGGCGGCCTTCAGTCGGGCTCGCCGTCGGCGGCGGATACGTCGGCGTTCGAAGCGGGCCGGGTCGCTTTCGCCGTCCTGTCCGCCTTGTTCCTCGGACGCTCCCCCTTTTGCGAGGCCGCCTCCTCGAGTGCGGCCAGGGTCTCCTCGCTGACCCGCATGCCGACCGCGTCGTGATGAGCCCGCGTGGTGGTGGAGTCCACGCTGACCAGGGACATTTCGATCTCGTCCCTGCGAGCGGCTTCGGCGATCTCCTCTTCCAGCAGGGCCTGGAAGAGCCCGGCGTCCCGCCACCGCATGAAGCGGTTGTAGACCGTCTGCCAGGCGCCGAACCGCTCAGGCATCTCACGCCACTGGCTGCCGGTGCGGAACCGCCAGATCACCCCCTCGAACTGCTCACGCAGCCGTTCGGGGTACGGGCCGAATCTGCCGACGGGCAGGAACGGCCCGATGAACTCCCACTCACTGTCGTTAAGCGCACGCGTCACACCACAGTCCTATCGGACCGGCACCCCACCCCGAGCTTGATCGCAACTGAAGACAGTCCCTAGCCCGCGCCGTACTGCCCCGGACCAAGAACAGCACGGCCGTGATGTTGCAGATCACCGACCGCCGTATCCAGATCGCGTACGTGTCCCGTGCGCGGTCCTTCACCGGTACGCCCGGGTCGGCCGAGGTGGGGTGGGCCACGGACCTTCGCAACGTGACCTGGATCCGGGACCGTAGCGACGTGGCGGGCGGCGACCATGAGATCGGCTTCATCGACGGTTCGTGGTGCTCGGTCCACTTCGGGGGCCAGGGCTGGAGCCGGATCTCGGAAGCGTTCCCGCTCCGGCTGAGCCACCTCGATCCGGTACCGCCGCTGAGATGAGTGGCCAGGCGCGAGCCGGCCGTCAGTGAATTAGCCCGGAACCGGTTCGATCGGTTCCGGGCGAATTCGTTGTGTCCGGTGCCGGTGCCGGTGCTGGTGCTGGTGCTGGTGCGGTGCCGTCGGCGACGGTCCGGGCGACTTCAAGGGGTCGCATGCGGGAGATGACAAACCGCGAACTGACGGCTGAGGGAACGTGTGGGTGAAGTACTGCACCATATGCACTTCACAGTGTTCGCCTCGATCCAGGCCGACTCCAGCGGAAACCAGGTCTCGTCCGATCGCTCCCCGCTAAATGATCATGACGGCAAATGGTCCGCCTGTCAGAGTTCAACAGGTGGGGCTTATTACGTGCTGCGTGCTGGGTGCTGCCGCTGATCGCCACGTATCTGGGGGTCGGGGGCAAGAGCGAGATCCGCGCGGGGATGGCCGCGTCCGGGCTCGCCCTCGCTCTCGCCACGTTGCCGTTGACGTTCGTGCTGGCGTCGCTGGAGGGCGCGTAGCGCGAAGGGCGCGCCTGCAGTCCGGGGCGACCGGGCACCGGGCCGACCGGCGCCAGGCCGACCGGGCATCGAGGGGTGGCCCGGGTCGGCCTCACTGAGGTGTCACGCCTGGCGGCGCCTGCTGCCGACGAGGTACGCGAGGCCCCAGGCGGCGGCCGCGGCGAGCAGCAGGCCGAGCGGGGAGAACCAGTCGACTCCGCCTTCCGTCTCGTTGTTCCACCATGCCTTGGCCGGGAGGAAGGGGTCCACTTCCATCATGTTGCCGATGGCCGCGGGCGCTTGGCTCTCCGCGATGATCAGCGGCAGGGCGTTGGTGAAGCCGAAGAAGGCCCCGGCCGCGGCGATCACGGCACCGCTGACGTGGGCGCCGGTGCTGCGATGACCCACCAGACCGACCAGGCAGCCGACGAGCGCCCCGTTCACCAGCGCGTGGACCAGGTACATGGTGTTGGCCCGGGTGACCGTCAGGTCCTTGTACGTGGCCAGGATGAGGCCGCTGTAGAGCAGCGAGACGACGACCGACGCACAGAACCCCAGGAACACTGCGCCCACCGGGTGTCCGCTCACGTTCGGCCGCTGACCGTAGGGCGCCTGGAAGGGCGGGGCCGGCTGTATCTGGTACATCGGTTGGCCCGGCTGCACGGGTTGCCCCTGGAAGGGGGGCAGTCCGGGATGCGTCGGAGGCTGCCCGGGGACCGGCGCCGGGCCGAAGCTCGGTGCCTGCTGCGGCGGGGCCGGCTGCATGTAGGGGTTGTTGGGGTCCTGCGGGGGCTGCTGCGGCGGCGGGGGCGGCTGGAACGGCGGCTGGCTCATCGGATCCCCACGGAGTGAACAGGTAAGAACAGCAAGTTATCAGTGAGACCGGGGTAGGGCCGTCGGGGGCGGAGCGGGCGGAGCGGGCGGTGTGAACCTTCGCAGCGCCCTCGACCCCGCGGCGGCGGCCGGGCGCGGTATCCCATGCCCTCGCATCACGGCACGTCACATGGCGCGATCATTCCACCGGGTGCAGCGTGAAGACGGCCGCGAGGGACCGGTCCCTGGAGCCGACCGTCCCGGTGCTGTGCAGCGTAGGCCGCAGACAGGTCCACGCTCGTGGTGGCGGCGGCGGTCGCGGCAAGGCCCGTCGTCGTACGCGACACCCTCGGCACGCCGTCCGAGGTGCACGAACCCTCCGGGTACGACGCCCCCGCCCAGCCCTGCTTCACCGCCCACGGCTCGTCGAAAGCCCTCGCGATGCCGAAGTACTGGTCGAACCGTCCGAGGCGGACTTGGGCGGATTGGCGCAGGGTGCCCATCACGAAGTCGCGCACGGGCCCCGCGTCAAGTACAGGAGGTTAGTGGTAGATCGTCACGGTGTCGCGGGCCGAGAGCGAGGTGAGTCTCTGCAGCCCTCGTACCCGGCCGGCGGCGGTGCCGCGTCGCTCGGACTGAGGCGGCCGACCATGCGCGTGATGACCGCCGAACCGCCGTTCGCCGACAAGTGGTTGGCCGACTGATCCTTGCTGCTGAGCAGCATCGGCTCCAGCAGGGCCCGGTCGAAGGCGGGCACGGCGTTGCCGGGGTCCTGGTTCCACAGGAAGCCAGCGCCGGCAGCAGCTTGACGACGGAGGCTGACACGCGCTGCGGAGGTAACCGTCCTGGCCGCCTCCGCCGTCGAACTTCTCGCACGTCTTGGTGAACTTGTCGATCGACTCGCCGGCATTGTGAGCCGTCACCGTGCGGGCGCTGTCGTTGGCCTTGGTGTGGAGCTCGGTGGCCTGCTCGCCGAACTGCCGCCACATGACGGCGCAGTCTCTGAGCTTGTCCTCGTTCGACGTCGGCCACTTGTAGCCCAGCATCTGGAGAACCCACTCGAGCTCGTCCGGCAACATCATCGCCGCCACAGCAGAAAGCGCGCCCGTCACCCATAGCGGCCGTACACCCCCCCACCCTTCAAGGGCAATCACAAAGGAGTACAGCCGTCCGCAAAGTTTACGGATCCACCAGGAGGCAACTTCAAGGGCGGTTGTCACAAATCCGCTGCAGGCCACCACCGTTGTCCTAAGTGACGGGGGTACGAGACCGCTTCACGGCCCCGAGTCCGCTCCTTGTGTCCCTTCACGTCAGGTCGCCCGATGTGCCCCTCCGCGCGCTCGGACTCGCCGAGCCAGATGTGCGGGACGTACTGCCGGACCGCCGTGACCACCTGCTCCCGGCAACCGGAGGGGAAGGGGACGCGGTAGCGCAGGCGGGGCAGGTCGGGATGCAGCGGCTCCTCGTCGGACGGCACCGATGACACCGACGGCGCCCATCGCGATGAGGGCGACGGAGCAGGGGAGCCCGACCATGGCACCGCGGCGGCCGGTCCGTATGACCGTGGCGTCCGGCGCGGGGGAGGGCGTGTGCGAAGCCGACATGGTGCGTGAGCCTACCGAATTGACCTACGCTGCCTCGTCATGACGACGCACGGCGGGGAACAGGTACAGGTACAGATGCAGGTGCGAGGCGGCGAGGGCGACCCGGCCGGGCCCGGTGTGGACGAACTCAGGACGAGTTTCCGAGGGCAATCGGACCCTGGGTTCGCGAGACAGCGGTCGCAGCAGGCGCGGAGCGCCCGCGGTGGCCTCATGGCCGCGGGCGGGCTGGTGGCGCTGGTCTGCCTCGTCGCGCTCGTGGGGCGTCTCGGCAGCGGTACACAGGCGGGCGTGGGGACCGTGATGTACGGCCTGGCTCTGGTCCTCGCCGGTACGAGCGTGGAGTTGGCCCGCCGCACGCGCACCCGCTGGGCCATGATGGCGATCATCTTCGCGGCGGCGGGTGCGTCACTGGCGGACGCGCTGCCGTGACCGGCTCTCGCAGAGTGTGCCGAAGGGTTCTCGGTCAGCGTGCCGAAGGCAGGGTCAGACCTTGGTGAAGCAGTACGTGTGGCGGGACCGGTGGCCTGCTGTTGCGGTACCGGATGCCGTAGTCGCACTCCGACCCGCATTCCCGGTACTTGCCGGGAATCCACTCGGCCAGCTTGTACTCGGCCTCGGCGGAGTCACAGGCGACGACCGTCGGCACCGGCTCGCCGTCGGGGTCCGCGACCTTGACGCAGTCGCCGATCTCCGGTTCGTGCTTCTTGTCCTCCTCGGCCGCAGCGGACGCCGAAGCCTCAGCCTTCGCCTTGCCCCCAATGGGGCTGGTGTCGTGGTCCCACACCCAGTAGCCCACGGCACCGAACACCGCCGGGACGACTACGGCGGACTTCACGGTTCGCAACGCCCCGCCCGACTGCGGCCGCTGCGGTCCACGCGGCTGCTGCGGGTGTCCGTAAGGAGCGTGAGGAGCCTGTGGCTGCTGCGGATACCCGTACGGCCCCTGCGGCTGCTGCTGTGGATGTCCGTACGGGTGCTGTGGCTGCCCGTACGGCGATTGGTTCTGGTGCTGCGGTGGAGGCGTCGACATGCCCTGGGAGACCCCGTGGTTGAGTGAACGAACCGAGTCCGACACAGAGTTGACCGACGCAGGCTACCTTCCGACACCCACCGGGTGATCAACGGGTCACACGAAGTAGCTCACCAGGAACGACACCCCGGCACCGACGAGCCCCACCCCGATCATCCCGATCACGACAGCTCGCGTCGCTCCTCGCCCCGCCGCCTCCCACGCTCCGTCGAACGAGATACGGCTCCTGCCGAACGGAGCGAACCCGGTGGCGAGGCAGAACACACCGAGGCCCGTGAGAACCCACCCCCCGAAGAAGGCGGCGAACCAGCGCCAGGCCCGGCCCGTGCCGGCCTGGAGGTAGTCGCCCTCCGCCGCACCGTTCCCCGTCGGCGGCGACGTCTGCTGCACCGCCAACTCCGTGCCCGACGCGTACCATCGCCGGACCCGCACCGCGGCGCCCGCGTCCGTGCGCCGGCCGTCCTCGGAGACGAAGGTGCCCTCGCAACGCACGGGGCGACGGTTCTTACGGCTGCTGCGCGAGGCGTTGTTCGGGTAGTTCACCTCGCACCGCTTCACGGTCAGTGTGCCGTGCGTGCCCGCCCACCCCGCCGCGTACGCCCCCTCGTACGCACCCCAGCCGCTCAGCACGAGGCCCCCGAGCAGGAAGACCAGGCCGCCCGCGCGCCCGAGGCGGCCGAAGGCACTGCCGACGAGACCTGCGAGGAAACGGTCGAATCCGCTTCCCGTGCCTTGCGCCTGAGCCACGACGATGCCGTCCTTCTGCTGCGGGTCCTTCTCGGTGGTGCCTGTCCGGGCGGGGGCCAGCATGGCATTTGTAAGCGACGGGGGATACTGCGGGTCCGGAAGGACAAGGAGCAGCGAGGAGAGGCGACATGACCAGGCGACCGGGGAACTCACCGAACCCGCACGGCGCTTCGCCGGAGCGCGGCGTACTGGACGAGGCACTGGAACCGGAGCAGATACGTTCTCTGAACTCCGCCCTGCGCAAGCTGTCCGAGACCGAGGGTGTCAGCAAGGACCTTCAGGAGGCGGCCAAGAGGATGCTCTCCGGCCGCCTCCCCCTCCGCGACGCCCTGGACGACCCCGCGGTCGCCCGTGCCCTGGGCGGAGGCCTGGCGTCCCTGCGCGGCGAGTGGGAGTCGCTGTCGGAGGAGGAGCGCGACCAGATCAGGCACGGAGAGGCACCGGCGAGCGGAGACGCCTCCTCCGGGCAGTCCGGGCCCAGCAGCTCCAAGGACGAGTCCTCGCAGTCCGGGAAAAAGGACCAGGGGCGCCACAGCGGCGGATTCTCGCTGTACTGATGACGGACAACCGATCACGCGCTCGACGTGGGAGTCACGACTGGTGCTGCTTGCGGTACAGCGCGATAGCCGTCTCACTCGGGTAGTTGGGGACGGTGACGGTCTCGCCGGTTTCCTTCGAGACGACGATCTTGCTGCCGCCGGGCGGAGCGGGCTGGGGCCGTCCCGCGGCGTCCGTGACGGGCGGGAACACCGCGTACACCAGGTAGCCGATGTCGAACTCCTCGACGCGCAGCTCGGCAGGGGTGCCGTCCGACAGCTTGGGCTCCGCGTACCGGCTGCGCACGATGGCGAGGGCCTGCTCGGGACTGGTCGGCGGTGCGGGGTCAAGCGGGTTGCCCGAGGTCACGAGGTGCTCTCCTTGTTGTCGGGTATGAGGATCTCTCGATCGGGATCTTCCAGGTCTGGTCAGAACAGCCCGTGCCACATCTGCTCGACGATGAGCGACCACCAGGTGTCCGCGTTGCCCAGCGCGGACGCGTCGATGGCCACCAACTGCTCCTGCAGCGCCGCCACTTCTCCGCCCGCGGCGACCGGGTCCAGGCCCTGCATCCGCTGCCGTACCGCCGCGATCAGGGCCAGGGAACGGGCGAACGCGGCGGCCGAGACATTCACGTACCGAGCCTCGGCCGTGACCGGGTCCACCGCCCAGACCGCGCCCAGGCCGTCCGGCTGCCCGGAACCCGGCTGGCACTGCACCGCTACGACCGCCACCCCGTCGAAGCCGATCCGCACCAGATACGACAGGGCGCCGATCTTCTCCTCGCCGGCCGGGCTCCGCCGCTCGCGCAGATTCGTGGCGACGTCGGTGAACAGGCCGCCGACCGGAGGGGCGTCGGGCCGGTCGGCGGTGAAGAAGAGGGGGAGGTCGGCGGGGAGCCCCGCCCACGTGAGCGTCGCCTTGGTGGCCTCCGGCAGCGGGCTGTCGGCGATGTCGTCGGCGTTGTAGCGGCGTACGCCGTCCTGGCCGAAGACCTCGACGAGATGGCGGCCGAGGGCCACGTCCAGCATCGGCTCCGCGGGCGTCACCTGCGCGGGAACCGGAACCCGGTGCGGGCGGGGCGGCGGCTGCTGCCCGGCCATCCGGTGCATCGTCTCGACTTGCTCGACCAGCGCCGCGATGCCCTCCGCGCGTGCCTCGGGGCGGGTCCCATAGGTCTGTGAGCACGAGAGCTGGGCGGTGCGAAAGGCGTTGAGGAGTTCGGCCGTGTAACCGCCGGGGAGCAGACTGGGACGCAGATCGGTGTGGATGGCCACGATGTTGTCGACGGGGACGTTCATCCGCTGCAGCTCGGCCCACGCCTGGTACTCGGCGGGGGGCAGGCCAGGAGCGGAGGTACGGAAGAGGGTGGTCTCCTCGCCGTTCGCCGGGTCGATGTACGTGAAGACGGCGGTGTTGCCGGGACCGGTGACCGGACGGGCACCTTCCGGCGTTCCCGCGCCGTGCGCCGCGCCGCCGTGCTGCTGCCGGTACATCTGCACGACCTCGTCGACCGGTACCGACGGCCAGACCGTCAGCTCGCCGGTACGGCGGTCCACGACCCCGCACGCGTTGCCGATCTCGGCGGGAGGCCGACGTTCCCCGGTGAACGGGTCGCGCTCGGGCTCCGCGGCAGCCGCCCACACGACCCAGCCCAGGTCGAACTCCCGCATCCGGACCTCGCGCCGCGGCTCCGCCGAGCCTTCCGGGTTGAGCCAACGGTCGGCGATGGCGAGGGCCTGCTCCTGGCTGGTCACGGGAAGGCTCCTTCGGAGTGATCGGTCGAGGGAGGGCGGAGGTCGAGAGGGTGGAAAAGAACGTGCGGCCTGTCTACGAGGCTATCGCCGGGGCCACCCGGCGGATGCGGAGGGCCTTCGCCCCGCGTTCGGTCGCGACGACCAGGATGCCGTCGGGGGAGAGGTCGGCGGAGGTGAACGGGATGTCGGAGACCAGTGCGGCCACGACCTCATCGCTCGCGCGGACCCAGATACGAAGGTAGTCGGCGCCGCGGCTCAGCCCCAGAGGGGCGGCATCGCGCTCCTCCTCGGACGGGCGCAGGATCTGCCCGAGGTCCGGGTCCGCAAGGTCGTCATCCGGAGCTACCAGGCCATGAACGAGCACGGCGGATTCGCCCCCCTCGCTCGTCGGGCGCGCGCCCGGAGTGCCCGGGGGCACCACGAGCACCGCCACGGGCGCCCCAGGCCCCTCGGCGCTGGGAAGGCTGCCGACCGTCACTTCGCTGATGCCGGCGACGGGCAGGCTCCACAAGGTCTGCCAGGGCAGCTCGAAGCCGAGTTGGTGCAGGGCGTTGGCATACTCGGGCAGTCCGTCCTCGACGAACGCCGTCTCCAGCAGAGCGGCACGCCACGGCGCGGAGACCTCGTTACGGGTCAGCAGGGGTGCAGTCCGCAGATAGGTACGGGCCGGTGCGCCCAGCTCCTCCACGGGGACGGCCTCGATGGCGGCGCGCAGTGGCACTGGGTCGGCGTGGACGAACAGCCCCGGGTCCGTCAGGAGTTGAGGCAGGAGGCCCGCCGCCAGCGTGTGGCCGGCGATGTGGTCGCGTACGTACGGGTCGGCCTTGCTCCAGTCCTGCTCCGGCACGGCCTCCAGCAGAGCCATGGCGATCTGCGTCTGAGCGGCGCGGACGTTCGGCAGGCCGGCCCGGATCGCGTCGCCTATGGCGGGGTGCAGGAGGCGCAGCAGCGTCTGACCGCTGTTCTCGTCTTCTCCGTCTCGACCCGCGTCCGCCGTCCGTTCCACGGGCTGCAGGAAGGGGGCGACGAGCGGCATACCGTCCGCGATGGCCTGGCTCATGTCCTGCCCGGCGACCGCGCTCACCAGCCGTGCCCACAGACGGGCGGGCATGCCGTCGGTCTCGGCGAGGGCGAGGGGGGCCAGCATCAGCCGTAGCGTCCGCGGGTCGGCGCCGAGCCGTCCGGCGTGCAGATCGAGTGCTTCGCCGACAGAGGTCGGCAACCGGCCCTCGTCGGTCGGGTCGACGCCCTCCGGGGCGATGAGGATGCTCTGGACGGCCAGTTGTACGACGAGCGGGCTGGTGCCCGCACGGCGCCCGATGGCCGCTGCGAGGGCGTGCCGGACCTCCGGATCCACGGTGAAGGGCAAGTCCGCTCCCGCGAACGAAGGTGTCAGCGCCGCTTGCGCGTGCCTCACCAGGCCTTCGGGATCGGCCCACTGGGGCTCGTCGAGATCGATGATCTGCACGGCGCCTGCCGGAAGGCCCTCGGCCAGCTCCGTGACGAGATGCCGCGGCAGCTCCGCCACCAGGCGGACCGATTCGAGGGCGGCGAGCGGTTTGAGTACGTGGCGTATTAGGTGGGACGGCTCGTCCGTGTGCCGGACCGGACCCGCCTGGTCCACATCCAGAACCACCAGTGACACGGGCTCGCCGATGGCGGCGAGCTCCGCGTAGACGTCCTCGCTGCGGGCCACGGCCAGGTCGTGGTGATCGGCGAGGGCCCAGAGGAACTGCTGGGCTGTCAGTCCGCGCGCATTCGTCGCGGCGGGTGCGGGCAGCTCGGGAGGCACGCAGGACGGGTCGAGCCGATCGAGATCCAGTTGCTTGCGGGATTCGGCATCGCAGAGCATCAGAAACCCGGTGAGCAAACGCGAACGCCCACTGCCGGAGTCTCCGGTCAGCGCGACTACACGGGGCGCCCCCGGCCACGCCATGCGCCAGGCCGCGAGCGCACGCAGGGCGTTGGTGCGGCCGCCTATGTGGGGGTGTGGCGCGTAGCCGTCGGTTGAATCGGTCATCGATTTCTGTCCTCCGCAGGCGCGGACGTGGGCCTCAGATGGGCAGGGCGCCCTTGAAGCGGGAGTTCGGTACGTCGGGGTGGGTGGTGGCGAGCCAACCATGGCCGTGGGTACCGGAGGCGGGCATGCGGCCCGGTTCGACGGAGATGAGGTCGGCTGCCGTGCGAGCGTACGGAACGCCCTCGGCGTATTCCTCGGCCTCGTCCTCGTCGGCGTCTTCCCGGTACTCCACCTCGAACGGCAGGGGTTCTCCCTGGAACTGCGGGTGGTCGTAACTGCCGAAGCTCCGCACCCCGTGGCCCTCGCGGGCGACGTACCAGTTCTCAGCGGAGTTGTAGGGGTCGACGACGTAGAAGTGGGCCTCACCGCATCGCTCGCTGAGTTTGTCGGCCAGCGTGAAGCCGTCGAGCTGGTCGATGAACGAATCTCCCCACAGCAGGCGCCAGTTCTGGATCGGCAATTCCTCGAGCCAGGTCTCGAACGCCGGTGTGATGAACACCCGGTACGTGGTCCGTGTCTTGCCCTGTGAGTCCTGGAACTCGAGGGAGTCGGTGGCCTGGGTGGCGGCGGCCACGCCCATGACGGTGGTGGCGGGCCGAAGGTCGTGCAGGCCGAGAGCGGCTACGGCGTCGTCGAGCCGGTCGGCTGGGAAGGCCAGCCAGCGGCCGGCCTCCGACGGGAGCCTCACCGGGCGTTCGTCCATGAGCTTGATCCGCACGAGGCGTTCCACGGCACGCCGGTCACCCTCATCCAGGTTCTCGGCGCCCTCCAGGTCTACCAGGGCTTTCAGGGCATTGCTGCGCAGAGGCCCAGGGCCCTGTCGTCGGATCTCCCGCAGGCGTGGCAATGCCTCTTCGCCCAGCCTCTGCAGGACGGTCTCGGCACTCCGTTTCAGCCGTGACGCCCCGCCCTCTGCGACATGGGGCAGCAGATGGTCGACCACCTGTGCGCCGAGGGCGACCAGACGGTCCTCGGCGGCCTGCCACACGCTCCGACCATCGTCACAGAGGTCCCGAACAAGAGCGTTGATGCTGTCTGACACGGTGCACAGCCTAGTTCTGGTGTACCGAGATGAGTAAGGGCGTCGATGAACGGCAACTGCGGGTGCTCGGTCAGCCCTGAATGTCGGCGCGGAGCTTTTTCCAAGTTCTTTGCTGGGCGGTGATGTGCCGATGAATTCGGCTTTGATAACGTCTTCCTTATATGAGTCGAGGTCCTTTGGATGTCGATCGGTTCAGGCCATGGGTGGTGCGGGCTTCAGATGGGCAGGGCGCCCTTGAAGCGGGAGTTGGGCGCGTCGGGGTGGGTGGTGGCGAGCCAGCCGTGGCCGTGGGTGTACTTGGCGAGTTGGGGGCCGGGGTGGACCGATAGGTTGTCGGCTACCTTGAACGCGTCGGGAACGCCTTCGGCATAGGCCTCGGCCTCGTCCTCGTCCTCGTCCGCGTTCTCCATGTACCAGGTCTCGAAGGGCAATGGTTCCCCTTCGAACTGCGGGTAGGCGTGGGTGCCGTAGCTGCGCACCGTGTGGCCGTCGCGGGCGACGCACCAGTTCTCGGCGGAGTTGTATGGGTCAAGGACGTAGAAGTGACCTTCACCGCATCGCTTGCTGAGCTCATTGGCCAATGTGAAGCCGTCGAGTTCATCCAAGAAGGAATTACCCCACAGCATGCGCCAGTTCTTGATCTGTCCCTCGGCGCGCCAGTTCTCGAATTCTGGGGTGATAAAGACCCGGTAGGCCCTCTGGGACTCACCCCGGGAATCCTGGAAGTCCAGCGAGTCGGTGGCTCGGGTGGCTGCGGCCACGCCCATGATGGTGGTGGCGGGCCGAAGGTCGTGCAGGCCGAGAGCGGCTACGGCATCGTCGAGCCGGTCAGCGGGGAAGGCCAGCCAGCGGCCGGCTTCAGCGGGGGTCTCCACGGGGAGCTCGTCCATGATCTTGATCCGCACGAGGCGTTCCACGCCACTTTGGTCAACCTCGTCGAGCGCGTCAGCGCCACCCAGGTTGACCAGGATCTCGAGGGCATTGGTGCGCAGCCGGCCGGGCCCCTCACGCCGGATCTCACGGAGGCGTGGGAGCGCCTCGTCACCCATGCGTTCAATGATGGACTGGACGTCACGCCTGGGACTCGTCGGGCCTCGGTCGAGGGTGTAGGGCAGGAGACGGTCGATACCCGTAGGCCCTAGTGCGACCAGGGCGTCCCTGGCCGCAGTACGAACGGCGCGGTCCCTGGCCGAGAGGTCTCGTACGAGGGCGTCAATGGTTTCTGGCATGGGGGACAGCCTAGTTCTGGTCCATTGGAGCGGTCGGGGTGTACCCCGGAGCGGGATCTGACTTGTGTGCCGTCACTTCTTCAGCCCGGGGAGGATCGCGTCCCAGGTGTTCCTGAGGGCATCGATGTGTCGATCGAACTCAGCGGTGATGGCTTGCTCTTTCGTGGTCCTGGCCTCCTTGCGCTCGACATCAAACTCCTTAGTGATGGACTTTATGAGTGCCCCGCCTGACTTGCCTTCGAGTCTGTTCAAGGCCCTCGCGAGTCGCTTCTCATCGTCTTTGTAGTGCTCGCTCCAGTACTCTGTCATGTGTTCCTTGATTTTGTCGTCCGGCATGCCTGCGAGTTTCCCGAGAAATTCGTCCCTGCCCTTCAGCATCTGCTTGCGTATTGCAACCCCTACAGGGTCGTCCCGGTAGGTCGTGCTGTAATGAATTGGTACGCCTTTGAAGCGGTCGTCCAGGAGAACTTTTGAGCACTTCATGTGTCCCTCACCCAGCCCGCACGGTTCGCGCTCGGTATAGAGCCCGAGCGGTGTGTACTTAGTACCCTCCGGGTCCACACGTTTGAGCCATTCGAGCAGGTGCCGCTCCGAGTGACGTGGTTGAACGCCTGGCAATTTTTGATTGGCAGGAACCGATGAGTCCACGACATATGTGGTTTCGTGGTCCGGTGGCGGGCCCTGAACTTCGAGGACCGCGAAGTTCTTGCCGCTGAAATCTGGTCCGTTGCGCCTGACTTTTCCTGCCTCGTCGGAGGGTAGCTTGTTGAGAGCTGCCTTCTTGAAGAGCTGGTTGACCGCCATGCGGTGCAGTCGTACACCGAGTGACTCCTTGGAAATCTTGGCGCCCCGGTCGGGGGTCTTCGGAGCTGGGTCGCCCTCGTTCTCGCCTCGATAAGGGCGGCTGACTCGCTCTGGGTTGGCGCCCACGCTGTGTTCCTTGTGGAAGGACATGCTGAGCCGGGCGAGCGAAGCTACGACCGCCTGCTGTTCTCCCCTCGAGAGCCGGTCGAACCCTTCCAGCTGCTGGCTGAGATGGGACCTGGAGAAGCTTCGTGGGCCGTCCCCGTTGGGGTGTGGACCGTCTCCGGACGTCGCCCGCAGCACGTTCGTGAGTTCGCCCGACTCCGCCCACCGGTTGAGGCTGTGGTGAACCCGGTCCAGTTCCACCCGGTGGACGCCTCGATGCTGACGCAGTTCGTTCTGAAGCGTGTCGGGCTGGATGCCGTATTCCTTGGAACCCTTGGATTCCGGCCCCTCGTGCGTGCGTGAGGTGTCGCTGTCCGGGCCGTCCTCGGTGACACGGCGGCTCTCGTCGGACGTGTTGCTCTCACCACGGTCGTGAGGTTCGGTGTAAGGCTTGTCGCCCTCGTCATTCGGGGTGGTATCGGAGGCCCCCGGGGACTCCGGCCTTACCGGGTGATCCGTCCTTGTGGTCGGCTGCTCGGCCTCCCCGTCGGGAGTGCGGCCATCGTCGTCGGGGCGCGTGGCCTCATTCGGGGACGGGCCGTTGCCCTCGCCCTCGGGCCGACCGGTCTGGCTCTGAGACCCGTCCCTCCTAGGGTCCGGTGTCGTGTTCCGGTCGGTTGTGGACGGCGGGGTGGGATCCGTGGTGTCCGATGCCTCCGGGGCCGGCGAGGTCGCCGGCTCGGTCGAGTCGCTTCCCGCGGCGGGGGCGTCGTCCTGCGGAGTGGCGCCCGGCGTGTCGCTAGGCGGGGCCTGAGTGCTCTCAGGTTGTTGTTTGTTCTCAGAGCTCTCCGGAGAGGACTGCTCGTCGTTCTGGTTCTGCGACTCGCCGTTGTGACCCTCGGAGTCCTTGTCGTCTGCCTGGCTGGTGTCGATGGGGTTGCGGTCGGCGTCCAGCGGAATGTGCCAGACGTGTGCGGCCTTGTCGAGGTGGAGGGGCTTGTCGCTGACCTCGCCGCTCTGGGTGTCGATCCAGACGATCTTGCCGTTGTGGTTGACGACGTTGAAGGCGTGACCGCCTCCGCCGGGCCAGTCGACCTGGACGATGGCCGCTGAGCCGGGGCCGGCCTGCTGGAGGGTGGAGGCGATGGTGTTGGCGGTGTCGGGGTCGCCGCCGGGCCCGGCGTAGGTGTGGGCGGCGCCGGTCCAGCGGATCTGGTTGTCGTTCGCGTTGTCCTCGGGGGTGAACGGGTTGTGCTTGCCGTTCTCGTCGAGGTCGACGGTTCGGGGAGCCGAGACCTGGGGGTTTCCGTACCAGGTCTCCAGGAACGAGCGGGAGCAGTCGGCGCAGTTGTTGCTGCGGCCGGGGACCGTGTTGCCGCCGTCGTTCTGGAGCTGGGCCCAGGGGCTGAAGGGGTCGGGGAAGCGCTGCGGGGTGCCGTCCTCGTTGTGCGGGACAGCGTCGACCAGTGCCTGCTGATCGGCGGGGTCGGGCTGGGACAGGCCTCCCGGGGCGTGGTCCAGGTCGGCGCGGATGTCGTCCAGGCTGTCCTGCTGGGGGTGGTTCTGGTTGCTGGAGCCGTTGGGCGTGGCCTGGGGCGAACCTGGGTGCTGAGGCGTGCCAGGGTCCGCGTGGGACGGTGACTGCGCGGAAGCCGGGGTCGTGACGACCGTGTGGATGGGGACCGCCGTCACCTGCTCCTGGTGCTGCCGGTCCCGGTCGGGCGGCCCGTTCTCCGGCTTGTGGGGCTGCGCGGCCGGCTGCTGCGGTGTGGGGTCGTTCGGGCTCGGGTTCGGCGGGGTGTTGGGCGTGTTGCCGGCGGGCTGGTGAGGCCGCGGCGGGGTGGAGCCGGTGCCGGCGCTCGGCTGACTCGGGTTGCTTGGTGTCGGCGGCGTGCCCGGCGAGTGAGAGCGGCCGAGCTGAGCTGACGGGCTCTGAGCGCTGCTGCTCGAGGTCGAGGCTCGGTCAGTGCCGTTGTTGGAGGAGGTGGAAGGCGTGTCCGTCGGGGTGCTGGTGGACGCGGACGGAGTCCTGGAGGGCGACGACTGGGCCGCGTGCTGGTTCGGAGTGGTCTGACTCGGGTTCTGGCCGGGCGTACGGGCGCCGGTCGGGTCCGCGGAGTTACGTGGCGGAGTGCGGTCGCCGGGCGTGGTGCTGGCACTGTCCCGGTTCGGGGTGCGGTCGCCTGGCGTCGTGGTGGCGCCGTCTCGCGGAGAGTTCCGTTCGCCCGGCGACCTGCCCGGAGTGTCCCGAGGTGGCGTGCGGTCTCCCGGCGTGGTGCCCGGAGTGTTCTGGCTCGGTATTCGACTGTCCGCCGTAGCGGAGGTCCGGCCGTCGGATCCGGGTGTTCGTGGATCCGGCGTCTGCGACGGCGTCGAGGACGGCGCTGTCCGTGGCGTGGTCGAGGGTGTGGTGGGGATCGGTGTCGAGGCAGGCCCCGTTCCCGTGGCGGACGCCGTGGTGCCCGGCGTCGTGGCGGAAGGATTCCGCGCCGGACCGGCGTTGGAGGCGCTCGGGCTCGTAACGGTAGAAGCGGCGGAAGCGGCAGCGGACGGCGTGCCGGGCGCGGGGACGGAAGGATTCCTCGCCTGGCCGGAATTGGGATTCGGGCTCGTCGCCGACGAGGTGCCGCCGGAGGCGCTCGGGCCGTGGTGCGTGCTCGGAGTCGCGCCCCCTGTCGAGGGCGCCGTTGGCGACGTCGGCATCGCCGAGCCGCCGTCCGAACGGCCGCCGGTGCCGGCGGGTGACGAGTCGGCCGTCGTCGGCGTGGGCGCCGCGTTGGACTGCGTGGGTGTAGTCGCCGCCAGCCCGTCGATCTGGGTGCCGATCGAACCGCCCCCGGGCGAGGACGACGCACCGCCGGACGACGCGGACGTGGGCGCGGACTGCGCGGTCGGGGACGACAGGCCCGACACGGGGGAGCCGCCGCCGGAGTGCGAGGGCCCGGACGTACTCGGGGTGCCGGCAGAACCGTTGGAGTCCGCACCACCAGGTGAGGTTCCGCCGGGGGAGGGGTCGTCGAAGTCCGACAGGGACGGCCCAGCAGAGGGCGCCGGCCTCGAGTACGGGGTGTCCGAGGAGGACGGGATCCTGTCATCGGATCCGGGACCGGAGTCGACGTTGGGGGCGGAACCCACGTTCGGGGCACCGATGTCGTTGCCGCCGGTGTCGGCGGATATGCCGCTGCCTATGTTGACGCCGGGGCCGTTGCCGTTGCTCGTACGCGTCGACGTGGATGAGTCCGACCCGGACGAACCCGAGTCAGTGGACGACGAGTTGGGGGACGAGGAGGAGTCGGACGACGAGGAGTTGGAGCTCCCCGCCCCGGAGTCGCCGCTGCCGGCACCCTCCCCGCCCGACAACCCCGACGGCCCGTCATACCCGTCGATACGGCTGTCGATCGCGTCCCGAGTCCGGCTGCCGGCCTTGTGCCCCAGGCTGTCACGGACGCCTTCGGCGAACGTCTGCGGGCTCTGCCTGAGCGCGTCGAGGCCTGCCTCGCCACCGGCTTTCATGGTGGCGCCCACGTCGTAGCCCTCCTGGGCGCCGAAGCCGACGTTCACCGTCTGCCGGACGAGGTCGCTGATCATCGCCTCGACCGCGGAGATCGCGGGCTCCTTCATCGTCTCGATGAGCGCCTCGATCATGGCTTGTTTGAGCTCGTCGAGAATGCGCCGGACGATCACGCGGGCGGCCTGGGTGGCGCCCATTCCCGCTGCCGAGGACAGACCGAAGGTGAAGGGTGCGGCGGCAGCGGCGGCGGCGATCTGGATGGCCAGGGCGATCAGCTGGGCGATCACCGCCCACTTGGCGAACTCGACCAGGTAGGCGCAGGACTCCAGGACGTTCGCGATGAGGAAGGCGGCCTCGGCGGCGCTGCGGAGGTAACCGTCCTGGCCGCCTCCGCCGTCGAACTTCTCGTACGTCTTGGTGAACTTGTCGATCGACTCGCCGGCGTTGTGTGCCGTCACCGTGCGGGCGCTGTCGTTGGCCTTGGTGTGGAGCTCGGTGACCTTCTCGCCGAACTCCCGCCACATGACGGCGCAGTCTCTGAGCTTGTCCTCGTTGGCCGTCGGCCACTTGTAGCCCAGCATCTGGAGAACCCATTCGAGTTCGTCCGGCAGCATCATCGCCACAGCAGCAAAGCCCCCCCGGTCAGCCGAACACGGCCGTACCACTCCCTCACCTGTCGCGGGAGACCACACACAGGTACAGCCGTGCCCACAGCTTACGGAGTCACCGGCAGGCAACTTCAGAGGGTTGCTGTCACAAATTCGTTGCAGGGCCGGACTGTTGGACCGAGCGTGGCTGACCCGTCACAGACGTCGTGTCACCGCGTACGGTTCCTGGTCCGCTCCCTGTGTCCTCTCACGCCGGGTCGGCCGGTATGGCACTCCGTCTGCTCGGACTCACCGACCAGATGTACGGGACGCCGATATCTCGACCGTCTGCCGCGAGAGCAGCCGCCGCCCGCTGCTGCGAACGGCGGCCGGAAAGTCCCCTCGTACGACGAGGAGCAGACCTACTCGGCCGCCACACCCCCGTTGTGCGGCGCCGGCTGCAGGTCGAACTCCCCGTCCCGCGCGCCCAGTACGAACGCCCGCCACTCCGCCTCGGTGTACCGCAGCACGGTGTCGGGATCCAGAGAGGACCGCATGGCCACCGCGCCCTCGGGCAGGTACGCGATCTCGACGCGCTCCTCTTCCTGCTCGGTGCCCGGCGCGCAGTGCCACTCGACGCCCGAGATGTCGAGGGCGTACAGCTCGTCCCGCTCCCGCGCCTTGCGCGCCTTGATGTCCTCGGCCTGAGTTCCGACCTCGTTGTTCTGTGCCTCGGTCATACTGCTGGGCCTCTTCCTGACGTGCGACCGACGTGTGTGTCTCACCCTACTTGTCGTGAGAGGCCCCCACATGTCCCTCGCGGATCACAGGCTCTGGTGCGGTCGCAACCTGGCGTGCGGGGCACTGGAGGGTACGTGCACCTGGCCGTCGTACTCGGCCATCGTCTCCTTCCAGATGCCGTCCTGCTCGGCCTCGTTCAGCTCGTGTGCCACACCCATCTTGGTGAACGCGACGCCTATCCCGGCCAAGCGTTCCGCCAGGCTGCCCATCGACTCGTACATGCCGTCGCGCAGGCCCTCGTAGACGACTCCGAACTTCTCGCCGATGTCGTCGTCGCCCCACGGCGGGGTGTCACCCTTCTCGAGGGCGGTCAGGTGGGTCTGGAGCTGGGTCACGGCCTTGGCGAAGTCCACCCCGACGTTGAACATGTGAAAGCCCTCGGTCTTGAGAACCTGAGGATCGGAGTCCATGTAGTCCGACGACACAACTGCCCCCCGTGGCTTGCCTTTTCCGTCGCAACCAACTTTAACGGCGTCACCCGGACGAGACCCAGTCCGCACGCGCATACGAGACCGGGTCTGTTTGCACGCACGAGACCGGGTCTGTTTGCACACACGAGACCGGGTCTGTTTGCACGCACACACGAGACCGAGCCCCCGGAACAGGCAAGAGGGGCGGCGCCCACCCGGGCACCGCCCCTCCGCGTCAACCGACCCCTCAGTACCGGTTCGGCAGCCACCCCGTCTGTACCAGCTGCCCACCACGTCGGCGCGTATGGAAATACCCACGCCCCGGCGGCAGTTGCGTCGCCGTGATGTTGCCGAGCAGCGCGCCCTCCGACCGGTCGCCGGAGAGCACGACGCCCTGGGCACCGAGCTCGCGCATCCGCTGCATGACCGGCTCGTACAGCGACCGGCTCGCACCGCCCGAGGCACGCGCGATGATGATGCGCAGGCCGATGTCCCGGGCGAACGGCAGATACTCCAGGAGCGGGGCCAGCGGGTTCACGCCCGTCGCCACCAGGTCGTAGTCGTCGACGATGACGAACGCGTCCGGGCTGCTGTACCAGCTGCGGTTGCGCAGCTGCTCCGGTGTGACGTCCGGGCCCGGCATACGGCGGTTCATCGAGCCGGCCAGGCCCTCCAGCGTCTCCGTCAGGGCGGGCGCCGACGCGCAGTACCGCGACAGGTGCGAGTCGGGCACGCCCTCCAGGTGGGCGCGACGGTAGTCACCCATGACGATCTTCGCCTGGTCCGGCGTGTACCGCTCGGTGATCTGCTTGACCAGGAGCCTGAGCAGAGCGGACTTGCCGGACTCGCTCTCACCGAACACGATGAACAGCGGGTCGGTCTCGAAGTCGACGAACACCGGCGACAGCGAGGACTCGTCGATGCCGATGGCGACGCCGCGGTCCGGGTGCTCGAAGCCCTTGGGCAGCCGGTCCGACGGCAGCATCGTGGGCAGCAGGCGCACGACCGGGGCGTGGTTGCCCTGCCAGTTGTCGTTGATGCCGCGGATGAGGATCGAGCTCGCCTCGGAAAGGTCTTCCGTCTCCGAGGAGCCGTCGACCCGGGGCAGCGCCGCCATGAAGTGCAGCTTCTCCTGGGTCAGACCACGGCCCGGCACGGTGGCCGGGACGTTCTGCGCGACCTTGCGGTCGATCTCGGACTCCGTCGGGTCACCGAGCCGGAGCTCGATGCGGTTCTGGAGCATGTCCTTGAGCGCGGGCCGAACTTCGGTGTAGCGGCTCGCGGTCAGGATCACGTGCACGCCGAAGCCGAGGCCACGCGTGGCGATCTCGGTGACGGTGGACTCGAGCATCTCGTAGTCCGTCTTGAAGGTGGCCCAGCCGTCGATGACGAGGAAGACGTCACCCCACGGCTGGTCCGGAAGCCGGCCCGCGTTGCGGCGCTGACGGTATGTCTGGATCGAGTCGACGTTGTGGGTACGAAAGTACTCCTCACGCGTGTTGAGGATGCCCTCGACCTCGCTGACCGTGCGGCGCACCTTCTCGGCGTCCAGACGGTTCGCGACCCCGCCGACATGGGCCAGCTCCTCCATCGCGATGAGACCGCCACCGCCGAAGTCCAGGCAGTAGAACTGCACTTCGGACGGTGTGTGAGTGAGCGCGAACGACGAGATGAGCGAGCGCAGCAGCGTCGACTTGCCGGACTGCGGGCCACCGACGAACAGGCCGTGACCCGCACCGCCGGAGAAGTCCCGGTACAGCACGTCACGCCGCTGCTCGAACGGCTTGTCCACCAGGCCGACCGGCACATTGAGCCGGCCGAGCGCCGTGTAGTCGGGCGCCGTGAGACCGCGGTCCGGGGTGACGGCGAGCTGTGGGAGCAGCTGCTCCAGCGAGGGCGCCTCGTCCAGCGGGGGCAGCCACACCTGGTGAGCGGGCGGACCCTGGTTCACCATCCGGCTGACGAGGACGTCGAGGACGGTGTCGGCGAGCGCGTCGTCCACCCGGTTGTCGGGCTCCGGCTCCTCCACCACCGGCTGCGGAGGCAGCGCCACGTGCTCCGCCGAGAACAACGCGGGCCGCAGCTGCGTCGAGCGGCTCACCCGCGACGGGCCCTCGCCGTGGTACGGCCCCGACACGTACGCGGCCTTGAAGCGAACCATGGTGTCGGTGTCGTAGCGCAGATAACCGGAACCGGGGATCGACGGCAGGTGGTAGGCGTCCGGGACGCCGATCGCCGTACGGGACTCGGCGGCCGAGAACGTCCGCAGACCGATGCGGTACGACAGATAGGTGTCCAGGCCGCGCAGCTTGCCCTCTTCCAGACGCTGCGAGGCCAGCAGCAGGTGAATGCCCAGGGACCGGCCGATACGGCCGATCTGAATGAACATGTCGATGAAGTCCGGCTTGGCCGTCAGGAGTTCGGAGAACTCGTCGAGCACGATGACCAGCGAGGCCATCGGCTCCAGCGCGGCGCCCGCAGCCCGGGCCTTCTCGTAGTCGTGCAGGTTGGCGTAGTTGCCCGCCGAGCGCAGCAGCTCCTGACGGCGCTGCGTCTCACCCATGATGGAGTCGCGCATACGGTCGACGAGGGTGAGGTCGTCCGCGAGGTTGGTGATGACTGCCGCGGTGTGCGGCATGTCCGCCATGCCGGCGAAGGTCGCGCCACCCTTGAAGTCCGCGAGGATGAAGTTCAGCGTCTCCGAGGAGTGCGTCACCGCGAGACCGAGCACCAGTGTGCGCAGTACCTCGGACTTGCCGGAACCGGTGGCGCCGACGCACAGGCCGTGCGGGCCCATACCTTCCTGCGAGGCCTCCTTGAGGTCCAGCATGACCGGCTCGCCGCTCTCGCCGACACCGATCGGCACCCGCAGCCGCTCGTGCAGCGTCCGCGGACGCCAGGTGCGCGAGACGTCGACGGTGCCCGCGTCGCCGATGCCCATCAGATCCGTGAAGTCCAGGTTGGACAGGAGGGGTTCGCCCTCCTCCGCGGAGCCGACCCGGAAGGGGGCGAGCTGCCGCGCCAGAGACTCGGCCTGCGCCGCGTTCAGCACGTCCGGCTTGCCGGAGTACGCGGACTCATGGCCGACGAACAGCCGCATCCGGTCCCGCTTCGCGTAGATCGTCAGACCGGCACGCAGCTCCTCCTCCAGTTCGCCGGGGGCGATCTCGAGGAAGGTGACGCCCTGGAGCCCTTCGGAACTGGCGAGTTCGGAGTCCGGCGGCACCGTGCCGCCGTCCAGCACCACGATCAGGTGAGGCCGGTCGTAGACGGGATTGGCCTCACGGTTCCAGCGGGGCCTGTCGTCCAGCTGGTCAGCCAGCGCCTCCTCCAGCTCGCCGAGGTCGTCGAACAGGAGCCGGGTCGAACCCGCTCCGTCCTTGGCCTTCGGGTGCTGGCTGTGCGGCAGCCACTTGATCCAGTCCCAGTCCGCTGTCGCCGAGGGGTGCGCCACCACGGCGATCATCAGGTCCTCGGGCGAGTGCAGCGTCGCCAGTTGGGACAGGCAGGCACGGGCATTGCCGTCAACCGTGTCGGTGTCTCCGCACACCGTCACGTGGTAGAAAGCGCGCAACGAGACGGAGACGGGCAGGTCGGACAGACTGCCGTGCGCGTCGAGGAACGCCTTCATGGCCGCCGCGGTCAGCGGCTCCAGCTCGTCCTTCGGGGCCGTCTCCGGCGCGACGAGTGGAGTGTTCAGCTGCTGGACGCCTCGGCCGATCCGCACGGACGCGAAGTCCGCGTCGGTCGGACGCCGTTCCCACAGCCGCTTGCTGTCGGCCGCCACCGCCCACAGCTGCTCCGGGTCGGGGTGCTGGAAGAGCTGGCTCTGCCGCTGCAGCTCAGCGGTCTTGTGTACGTCCTTGCGGACCTGCTCGAGATAGCGGAAGTAGTCACGCCGGTCCTGGGCCATCCCGGCCCCGCCGCCCTGCCGGGACTTGGCGAACTGGGCGATGGCCATGGCGAGGGTCGAGGCCAGCATCAGCCCGCCGACGACCCTCATGTAGGAGGGCAGGTTGGGCATGAAGAAAAAGCCGACGGAACCCAGCATGCCCATCATGGGCAGCAGGTTCATCAGCATGCTCTCGTCGCCCTCACGCGGGATCTCGGGCGGCGTCTCGAGTTTGACCTCGCCGTCCGGGACCACCGGGGGCACTATCCGCGGTGGCCGTTTGATGATGACGACGCTCACCGATGCACTCATCCTTCGCGATTGATACGTCCTGGCACCGACGCCCCCGTGTACCGCGACGTGTTCCCGTCCGCGTAGGCGTCGTCCGCGTAGGCGTCGATCCTACTGATGCGCCCAGTGCCCGGGAGAGCCAGGAGGATGGAGATGCGGAGGGGGTACGGAGAGGATTGAGGGAGGCAGCCCCTGCGCCTTGCGCGGCAACGGATAAGGTGGCGCTTCGCGTCGTACGAGCGGCGCGAAGCAGCCTTGTCTAGCAGGGGGAAACACCAGGTGAGCACGGGGACTTCGACAGGTTTCTGCCGAATCACCATCGCAGCGCCGGACAGCCGTGTCGATGTCGCGCTGCCGGAGGACCTGCCGATCCAGGACCTCTTTCCTGAGATCATCAGACTCTCGGGCCTGGTCCAGTCGGACACCAGCCCCGCCGGCTACCACCTCGTGAGCCGTGAGGGCCAAGTGCTCGACGCGAGCCGTTCGTTGCTCGAGCACCGGGTCAGGGACGGTGACGTGCTGCTGCTGCGAACCTTCGCCGACTCCCTGCCGCCCGCCGTTCACGACGACGTGGTGGACGCGATCGCCGCCGCGGTCAAGCAGGACATCCGCAGCTGGAACGACAACCTGATGCGGGTGGCCGGTCTCGTCTCGGGTGCGCTGCTGCTGGTCATGCTCGGTTTCGTCTTCTGGTTCGCGGATCCGGTCCGGCACGACATGAACGGCCTCCAGGGAATCCTCGCCGGAGTGACCGCACTCGCCCTGACGGCACTCGCCGGTGTACGGGCCCGGGTGTACGAGGATCGCGGCTCCGCCGTCGCGCTCGGCGTCTCGGCGCTGCCGCACGCGCTCATCGCCGGCTCGGGCGTCATCCCCCAGGACGCGGGTGAAGGGCCCGGGAAGCTCCAGTTCCTCGTCGGCTGCGTCGCCGTCCTGCTGTTCTCCGTCGTCCTGATCATGCTGCTGCCGCAGGGCGACGCTCCCTTCGTGGCCGCCGCGCTGGCCTCCGCGATCGGCACCCTGGCCGTGTTCTGCGGGGTGCTCACCGAGGCCGCGCCGCGCGAGATCGCCGCCGGTACCGCGGTCGTCGCCCTGGCGGTCGTCGGCTTCCTGCCCGGCTGGTCGGCCCGCTTCGCCAAGCTCCCGATCGGCTTCCGCAACCCCGAGGACCTGGCCCGCGCCCGCCGCGAGGGCCACGAGGGCGACATGGAGGCCGTCGACGTCCAGCGCATCGTCGCCCAGACCAGCCGGGGCCACGAGCTGCTGCTCGGCCTGGTGGGCGGCTGCGCCGTCGTCATCATCGGCGCGGGCGGCGCGGTGCTCGGCTTCAGCGACAACGGCTGGGCCCAGCTGCTGGCCCTGTGCACCGGCCTCGCCGCGATGCTGCGGGCCCGCCTGTTCCGCTACACCGCCCAGGTCACGTGCCTGTTCGTCGCCGGTGTCGTCACACTGGGCCTGCTGGTCCTCGGCCTCGCGATCTCGCCGCCCGCCGACATCGTCCTGGAGCTGCTCCAGGGCAATTCCGGGCCGGTCGACGTACGCAGCCTGTGGCTCGGCGCCTCGGTCGGGGCCGGCGTGCTGCTGCTGATCGCGATCGCCCTGATCGTGCCCCAGAAGGGGCTCTCCCCCTTCTGGGGCCGCATGCTGGACCTCGCGGACTCGATGGTGCTGCTGTCGCTGGTGCCGATCTGCCTGGCGGTCCTCGACGTCTACGCGAAGGTCCGCGGCGGCGTCTGACCTCCCGGCCGCCGGACGCAGGTACCCGGCGGACATCCCGACATGTGCGGGCTGGTAGCCTGTGTGACGGCCGTTTGTGTACGCACCCCCGGAGCCCACCGCTCTGGAGGCCGCGCCCAGCGGATCCCCGCCTTCCGAGTCACGGAAGCTCCCCCGAGAAGCAGACCGGGGGCACTCGGTGGCCATTTACAGACCATGAGGAGTACGCGTGTCGCTCGACGCCGCTACGAAGAAGCAGATCATGTCCGAGTTCGGTACCAAGGAGGGTGACACCGGCTCCCCCGAGGTCCAGGTCGCTCTGCTGTCGCGTCGGATCTCCGACCTGACCGAGCACCTCAAGACCCACAAGCACGACCACCACTCCCGCCGTGGCCTGCTGATCCTCGTGGGTCAGCGTCGCCGCCTTCTCCAGTACCTGGCGAAGAAGGACATCCAGCGCTTCCGTGCGCTGGTCGACCGCCTCGGCATCCGCCGCGGTGCGGCGGGCGCCAAGTAAGACGCCGTGAGGGGAGCGGTTCCCGGCAGGAAAGGGGACCGCTCCCTTTGCTGTACGTGCGGGGTGTCACCACTGCTTTGTAGTGTGGTAGCACAACGCAAGACGCGACACAGCGTGATACGTCCTACCTGAGATGGGTACGGCGTATCACGTACGACGAACGAGGAGAAGCGCACCTAGCCGCCGCCGGTCCTCGGTAGTGGCCCCCGGGGCGAACCCCGGGTGCTTCGATCGAAGACCGGCCCGCACAGCACGGCGCGCTTCTCCGCAACCGTCCCCCTTCCACACGGGCAGGCGGGACGAGGACGAGGAGAAAACGCTAGTGGAGAACGAGACCCACTACGCCGAGGCCGTCATCGACAACGGCGCCTTCGGCACCCGCACCATCCGCTTCGAGACGGGCCGCCTGGCCAAGCAGGCCGCCGGCTCCGCCGTGGCGTACCTGGACGACGACACCATGGTGCTGTCGGCCACCACCGCCTCCAAGAACCCCAAGGACCAGCTCGACTTCTTCCCCCTGACGGTGGACGTCGAGGAGCGGATGTACGCCGCCGGCAAGATCCCCGGCAGCTTCTTCCGCCGCGAGGGCCGTCCCTCCGAGGACGCGATCCTCACCTGCCGCCTGATCGACCGCCCGCTGCGCCCGTCCTTCAAGAAGGGCCTGCGCAACGAGATCCAGGTCGTGGCGACGATCATGGCGCTCAACCCCGATCACCTGTACGACGTCGTCGCGATCAACGCGGCCTCCGCGTCCACGCAGCTGGCCGGCCTGCCCTTCTCCGGTCCGATCGGCGGCGTCCGCGTCGCGCTGATCAACAACCAGTGGGTGGCCTTCCCGACGCACACCGAGCTCGAGGACGCCGTCTTCGACATGGTCGTCGCGGGCCGCACCCTGGAGGACGGCGACGTCGCGATCATGATGGTCGAGGCCGAGGCCACCGAGAAGACCATCCAGCTGGTCAAGGGCGGCGCCGAGGCGCCGACCGAGGAGGTCGTCGCCGCCGGTCTGGAGGCCGCGAAGCCCTTCATCAAGGTGCTCTGCAAGGCCCAGGCCGACCTCGCCGCGAAGGCCGCCAAGCCGACCGGTGAGTTCCCGATCTTCCTGGACTACCAGGACGACGTGCTGGAGGCGCTGACCGCCGCCGTCAAGCCCGAGCTCGCCCAGGCGCTCACCATCGCCGGCAAGCAGGAGCGCGAGGCCGAGCTGGACCGCGTCAAGCAGCTCGCCGCCGAGAAGCTCCTGCCGGAGTTCGAGGGCCGCGAGAAGGAGATCTCCGCCGCGTACCGCTCGCTGACCAAGACCCTGGTCCGTGAGCGCGTCATCAAGGAGAAGAAGCGCATCGACGGCCGCGGTGTCACCGACATCCGCACCCTGGCCGCCGAGGTCGAGGCCATCCCGCGGGTCCACGGTTCCGCCGTGTTCGAGCGTGGCGAGACCCAGATCCTGGGCGTCACCACGCTGAACATGCTCCGCATGGAGCAGCAGCTGGACACGCTGTCGCCGGTGACGCGCAAGCGCTACATGCACAACTACAACTTCCCGCCGTATTCCACCGGCGAGACCGGCCGAGTCGGCTCCCCGAAGCGCCGCGAGATCGGCCACGGCGCCCTCGCCGAGCGTGCCCTGGTGCCGGTCCTGCCGACCCGCGAGGAGTTCCCCTACGCGATCCGCCAGGTCTCCGAGGCGCTGAGCTCGAACGGCTCGACCTCCATGGGCTCGGTCTGCGCCTCCACCATGTCGCTGCTGAACGCCGGTGTGCCGCTGAAGGCCCCCGTCGCCGGTATCGCCATGGGCCTGATCTCCCAGGAGATCGAGGGCGAGACGCACTACGTCACCCTCACCGACATCCTCGGTGCGGAGGACGCCTTCGGCGACATGGACTTCAAGGTCGCCGGTACCAAGGAGTTCGTGACCGCCCTCCAGCTCGACACCAAGCTGGACGGCATCCCGGCCTCCGTCCTGGCCGCCGCTCTCAAGCAGGCCCGTGACGCCCGCCTCCACATCCTCGACGTGATGATGGAAGCGATCGACACGCCGGACGAGATGTCCCCGAACGCCCCGCGGATCATCACCGTCAAGATCCCCGTGGACAAGATCGGCGAGGTCATCGGCCCCAAGGGCAAGATGATCAACCAGATCCAGGAGGACACGGGCGCCGAGATCACGATCGAGGACGACGGCACGATCTACATCGGCGCCGCCGACGGTCCCGCCGCCGAGGCCGCCCGCGCCACGATCAACGGCATCGCCAACCCGACGATGCCCGAGGTCGGCGAGCGCTACCTCGGTACGGTCGTGAAGACGACGACCTTCGGCGCGTTCGTCTCCCTGCTGCCCGGCAAGGACGGTCTGCTGCACATCTCGCAGATCCGCAAGCTGGCCGGCGGCAAGCGCGTGGAGAACGTGGAGGACGTGCTCGGCGTGGGCTCCAAGGTCCAGGTCGAGATCGCCGAGATCGACTCCCGCGGCAAGCTCTCCCTGATCCCCGTGATCGAGGGCGAGGACAGCTCGGACGAGAAGAAGGACGACGCCGACCAGTGACGTCCCGTGGCTCCCAGGCGACGGCCCGCACCTCTTCGGAGGCGCGGGCCGTCGCCCGTACCCAAACCCTCATCAAGGGCGAGAACGGCATCGGTACGGTCCGCAAGACCACCCTCCCCGGTGGCCTGCGCATCGTCACCGAGACCCTGCCCTCGGTCCGCTCCGCGACCTTCGGCATCTGGGCGCACGTCGGCTCCCGCGACGAGACCCCGGCGCTGAACGGCGCCACCCACTACCTGGAGCATCTGCTCTTCAAGGGCACGAACCGCAGGTCCGCCCTGGACATCTCCTCCGCCCTCGACGCGGTCGGCGGCGAGATGAACGCGTTCACGGCGAAGGAGTACACGTGCTACTACGCGCGCGTGCTCGACACCGACCTGCCGCTCGCCATCGACGTCGTCTGCGACATGCTGACCGGCTCGCTCATCCTCGAGGAGGACGTCGACGTCGAGCGCGGCGCCATCCTCGAAGAGATCGCCATGACCGAGGACGACCCCGGCGACTGCGTGCACGACCTGTTCGCGCACACGATGTTCGGCGACAACCCCCTCGGCCGCCCGGTCCTCGGCACGGTCGACACGGTCAACGCCCTCACCGCCGACCGCATCCGCCGCTTCTACAAGAAGCACTACGACCCGACCCACCTGGTCGTAGCCTGCGCCGGCAACATCGACCACGCCAAGGTCGTCCGGCAGGTCCGGGCCGCCTTCGAGAAGGCCGGTGCCTTCAAGGACGTCGCCGCCGAGCCCGTCGCCCCGCGCAGCGGCACACGCGCCCTGCGCACCGCGGGCCGCGTCGAACTGGTCGACCGCAGGACCGAGCAGGCGCACGTCGTGCTCGGCATGCCGGGCCTGTCCCGCACGGACGAGCGGCGCTGGGCCCTGGGCGTGCTGAACACCGCCCTGGGGGGTGGCATGTCGTCGCGCCTCTTCCAGGAGGTGCGCGAGAAGCGCGGCCTGGCCTACAGCGTGTACTCGTACACCTCGGGCTTCGCCGACTGCGGCCTGTTCGGCGTGTACGCGGGCTGCAGGCCGTCGCAGGTCCACGACGTGCTGAAGATCTGCCGCGACGAACTCGACCACGTCGCCGAGCACGGCCTCTCGGACGACGAGATAGGGCGTGCGATCGGCCAGCTCCAGGGGTCCACGGTCCTCGGTCTGGAGGACACCGGCGCGCTGATGAACCGTATCGGCAAGAGCGAGCTGTGCTGGGGTGAGCAGATGTCCGTGGACGACATGCTGTCCCGGATGGCGTCGGTCACCCCGGACGACGTCCGCGCGGTCGCCCGCGAGATCCTGGGACGGCGGCCCTCCCTGTCGGTCATCGGCCCGCTGAAGGACAAACAGGCGGCCCGCCTGCACGACGCCGTCGCCTGACAATCCCCTGGTGAAGGAAGCACAAGAATGAGCAAGCTGCGCGTGGCGGTCCTCGGCGCCAAGGGCCGGATCGGCTCGGAAGCCGTCCGGGCCGTCGAAGCCGCCGAGGACATGGAACTGGTCGCCGCCCTCGGCCGCGGCGACAAGCTGGAGACGCTCACCGAAGCCGGCGCGCAGGTCGCGGTCGAGCTGACCACCCCGGACTCGGTCATGGCCAACCTCGACTTCTGCGTCGGGCACGGCATCCACGCGGTCGTCGGCACCACCGGCTGGACCGACGAGCGCCTCGCGCAGTTGGAGGGCCGGCTCGCCCAGTCCCCCAGGACGGGCGTGCTCATCGCGCCCAACTTCTCCATCGGGGCCGTCCTCACCATGAAGTTCGCGCAGATGGCCGCCCCGTACTTCGAGTCCGTCGAGGTCGTCGAACTGCACCACCCGAACAAGGTGGACGCCCCCTCCGGCACCGCCACGCGCACCGCCCAGCTCATCGCCGAGGCCCGCCGCGCCGCCGGCACCGCCCCGGCGCCGGACGCCACGGCCAGCGCCCTGGACGGCGCCCGCGGCGCCGACGTCGACGGTGTCCCGGTCCACGCCGTCCGGCTGCGCGGCCTGCTCGCCCACCAGGAGGTCCTGCTGGGCGCCGAGGGCGAGACCCTCACGGTCCGGCACGACTCGCTCCACCACAGCAGCTTCATGCCGGGCATCCTGCTCGGCACCCGCCGCGTGGTGAGCACCCCGGGCCTGACCTTCGGCCTGGAACACTTCCTGGACCTGAGCTGAGCTGCTGACCGTCATGCGCGCGAAGCTCACCTACGCCCTCACGGCCGCCGTCCTGGTCGTCTACTTCGTCCTGGTCGGCAGCCGCGGTGTGCTGCTCATCCAGACCGGCACGCTCCTCACCGTCACCTTCGGCGTCGCGGTGCTGATCCTGCCGGTCATCGGCCTGTGGTTCCTGTGGAAGAACACCCAGTTCGTCCGCAGGGCCAACGCCCTCGCCGCCGAACTCGACGCCGAGGGAGGCCTGCCCGTCGACGAGTTGAAGCGCACCCCCAGCGGGCGCATCGACCGGGACTCGGCCGACGAGGTCTTCGCCAAGCGCAAGGCCGAGACGGAGGCCGCCCCCGACGACTGGCGCACCTGGTTCCGCCTCGCCGTCGCCTACCACGACGCCCGGGACACCCCGCGCGCCCGCAAGGCGATGCAACGCGCGATCGCCCTGCACGACGGCAAGCAGCCCGAAGCCGCCTGAACCGCACCCCACTCATGCCGGCGGGGCCGGACCGCGTACGGTCCGGCCCCGCCGGCATGAGAAGAGGAGCGTCAGTGCGGCCGGTATTCGTCGGCCCAGCCCTCCACCGAGTCGGCCGCCCGGTCGAAGGCCTCCGTGCGGCCCAGGAAGTCCGCGTTGTGCGTGGTCATCAGCGGCGGCACACCGTCCGCCGCACGACCCTGCCGCACGAGCAGCAGCGCCTGCCCCTGCACCGTCCGGGGCAGTCCCAGCCAACGCACCGGCTGCTGCACCGTCCGCACGGAGGCGACCTGCTCCCAGGGCATCGTGCGCGTCGTGAAGAGGCCCACGTGCCGCAGCCCGCGGGCGCTCACCCACACACCCACGCGCAGCAGCCGCAGCGCTCCAGCGATGACGAGCAGTGCGAGGCCGAACACCAGCGCGGCGGAGGCCAGTTCAGCCGTCGCCGCGATGACGACCGCCGCGAACAGGACGAACGAGGCGAGCAGCAGCGCCAGCGCTGCTGCTCCCACCCGCCAGGGGCCGGGCCGGTACGGCCGCCGCCAGCAGTCACGGTCGTCGTACGGGAGCGGAACGTCGTCCGCGTCCTCGAAAACGCGGTCGGCCGTCAGGAAGGGCAGGGGCACGGGTGGTCCTCACTCGATCCATGCGTGGGCTGTGCCCGGTGAGGCTACCGATCTGTGTCGCCGGTCACCACCTGCGGGGGACCGGATGGAGTCACCGCACCCGGCCCCTGGCGGCTCAGTGCTTCTCGGATGCCTGCGACTGCTGAGGCTGGTTGGCCGAGTGGTCGGGCGTCAGCGCGGGGGTCCCGATGACCAGGGACCCCACGAGCCCCGCCGTGATGGTGAGCCCCAGCAGCCAGCGGCCGGCCATCTCGCCGATGGACAGCCGCTCACGCGGTGGGGGAGTGACATTGCTGCGGAACCTGTCGGCCTCGGCGACGAAGGCAAACGGTACGGGTTCACGCCGACCGAACATCAGGGGTGCGTCTCCTTCAAGGGTGGAACGGATCACTTTCGTCTGTACAGACGAACGAACTCCCTCAGAGGTGCCCTGTTTCACCGACTTCATAGCGGCACGCCACCGATCGCACTGAATCGGTCGGGCCGTAGAGTGGCGTCGCCACACGACGAGATGGGAAGGCCCTGCCAACCGTGACCGACACCCCCGCCGACGACCCCAAGCCCAGCTACCGCAGCGACGTCACCGTCGAGCTGGTCAAGCA
This sequence comes from Streptomyces sp. NPDC002788, assembly GCF_053592115.1. Lineage (NCBI taxonomy): Bacteria > Bacillati > Actinomycetota > Actinomycetes > Kitasatosporales > Streptomycetaceae > Streptomyces > Streptomyces sp. NPDC002788. The sequence continues at coordinate 346,515 of NZ_JBSFVB010000007.1, forward strand.
CACCGCGTCCGACGCGGACGTCCTGTTCGCCGCCCGCGTCTCGACCCTCGGCGAGCAGTCCCTGGACGAGCTGGACAAGGACCCCGAGCGCTCCAAGGGTCTGATCAACTACCTGATGCGGGACCGGCACGGCAGCCCCTTCGAGCACAACTCGATGACCTTCCTCATCAGCGCCCCGATCTTCGTCTTCCGCGAGTTCATGCGGCACCGCGTCGGCTGGTCGTACAACGAGGAGAGCGGCCGCTACCGCGAGCTCCAGCCGGTCTTCTACGTCCCCGACGAGTCCCGCAAGCTGGTCCAGGAGGGCCGCCCGGGCAAGTACGTCTTCGTGGAGGGCACCCAGGCCCAGCAGGAGCTGGTCGGCCGGGTCATGGAGGACTCGTACCGGCAGGCGTACGAGGCCTACCGGGAGATGCTCGCCGCCGGCGTCGCCCGAGAGGTCGCCCGCGCGGTCCTCCCCGTCGGGCTCTACTCCTCGATGTACGCCACCTGCAACGCCCGCTCGCTGATGCACTTCCTCGGCCTGCGCACCCAGCACGAGCTGGCCAAGGTTCCCTCCTTCCCGCAGCGCGAGATCGAGATGGTGGGCGAGAAGATGGAGGCCGAGTGGGCCCGGCTCATGCCGCTCACGTACGCCGCCTTCAACGCGAACGGACGCGTGGCGCCGTAACGGGCCCCGGTTCCCCGGTCAGGTACAGATGTACGGTTCAGTCGCGTGAAGTGTCCGTATTGCGGCATTTCGTGTAGTTCATCTAGCCTGATCAAACGGGTCCGGCACTGCTTGAACCCCCGAGCAGGCAGTGCCGGGCTCCACCTTTGTCACGACTTGTCGCCTGCCCCGAGGGCAGACCAGGTCCTGAGCAACGAGTAGCGTGTAACCCATGGCTCCGACCTCGACTCCGCAGACCCCCTTCGGGCGGGTCCTCACCGCCATGGTCACGCCCTTCACGGCGGACGGCGCACTCGACCTCGACGGCGCTCAGCGACTCGCCACCCACCTGGTGGACGCAGGCAACGACGGCCTGGTCATCAACGGCACCACCGGCGAGTCCCCGACCACCAGCGACGCGGAGAAAGCGGATCTCGTACGGGCGGTCCTGGAGGCGGTCGGAGACCGCGCCCACGTGGTGGCCGGAGTCGGCACCAACGACACCCACCACAGCATGGAACTCGCCCGGGCGGCGGAGCGCACCGGCGCACACGGCCTGCTCGTCGTGACGCCGTACTACAACAAGCCCCCACAGGAGGGCCTCTACCGGCACTTCACGGCCGTCGCCGACGCCACCGCACTGCCGGTCATGCTCTACGACATCCCCGGCCGCAGCGGCGTCCCGATCAACACCGAGACGCTCGTCCGCCTCGCCGAGCACCCGCGCATCGTCGCCAACAAGGACGCCAAGGGCGACCTCGGCCGCGCCAGCTGGGCCATAGCCCGCTCCGGCCTCGCCTGGTACTCCGGCGACGACATGCTGAACCTCCCCCTGCTCTCCGTGGGCGCGGTCGGCTTCGTCTCGGTCGTGGGCCACGTGGTCACCCCCGAGCTGCGCGCCCTGGTCGAGGCGTACACGTCGGGAGACGTCCAGAAGGCCACCGAGATCCACCAGAAGCTGCTTGCCGTCTACACGGGCATGTTCCGCACTCAGGGCGTGATGACGACCAAGGCGGCGCTCGCCCTCAAGGGACTCCCCGGCGGGCCCCTGCGCGCCCCCATGGTCGAATGCGTGCCCGAAGAGATCGAGCAACTCAAGATCGATCTTGCCGCCGGCGGGGTACAGCTCTGACACCAGACTTCGCGCGGATCCCCGCGCACGAGCTTCACAACTGAATAAGCGGGCCACCGGTGCCCGCACCCACACCGACAACTGCTTATGCACGAACGTCATGCGCGCCACGTGCCAACCGGTACGTGGCGCGCGTGGTGAGGAGAGTCTTTTGAGTCATCCGCATCCCGAACTCAGCCCGCCCCCGCCGCTTCCCGAAGGCGGCCTGCGGGTCACCCCGCTCGGCGGCCTCGGCGAGATCGGCCGCAACATGACGGTCTTCGAGTACGGCGGCCGTCTGCTGATCGTCGACTGCGGAGTGCTCTTCCCCGAGGAGGAGCAGCCCGGAATCGACCTGATCCTGCCGGACTTCTCGTCCATCAGGGACCGCCTCGACGACATCGAGGGCATCGTCCTCACCCACGGTCACGAGGACCACATCGGCGGCGTCCCCTACCTCCTGCGCGAGAAGCCGGACATCCCGCTGATCGGCTCCAAGCTGACCCTCGCCCTGATCGAGGCCAAGCTCCAGGAGCACCGCATCCGCCCCTACACCCTGCAGGTGGCGGAGGGACACCGCGAGCGCATCGGCCCGTTCGACTGCGAGTTCGTCGCGGTCAACCACTCCATCCCCGACGCGCTGGCGGTCGCCATCCGGACCCCGGCGGGCATGGTGGTCCACACCGGCGACTTCAAGATGGACCAGCTCCCGCTGGACAGCCGCCTCACGGACCTCCACGCCTTCGCACGCCTGAGCGAGGAGGGCATCGATCTCCTCCTCTCGGACTCGACGAACGCCGAGGTGCCGGGGTTCGTCCCGCCCGAGCGGGAGATCTCCAACGTCCTGCGCCAGGTCTTCGCCGGTGCCCGCAAGCGGATCATCGTCGCGAGCTTCGCCAGCCATGTGCACCGCATCCAGCAGATCCTGGACGCTGCCCACGAATACGGCCGCCGGGTCGCCTTCGTCGGCCGTTCCATGGTTCGCAACATGGGCATCGCCCGGGACCTGGGCTACCTGAAGGTCCCGCCGGGCCTGGTCGTGGACGTGAAGACGCTCGATGACCTCCCGGACAGCGAGGTGGTCCTGGTCTGCACGGGCTCCCAGGGCGAACCGATGGCGGCCCTGTCCCGCATGGCCAACCGCGACCACCAGATCCGCATCGTCCAGGGCGACACGGTGATCCTGGCGTCGTCCCTGATCCCCGGCAACGAGAACGCGGTCTACCGCGTGATCAACGGCCTGACCCGCTGGGGCGCCAACGTGGTCCACAAGGGCAACGCCAAGGTCCACGTCTCCGGCCACGCATCCGCGGGCGAGCTGCTGTACTTCTACAACATCTGCCGCCCGAAGAACCTGATGCCGGTGCACGGCGAATGGCGCCATCTGCGTGCCAACGCCGAACTGGGTGCCCTCACCGGCGTCCCGCACGACCGCATCGTCATCGCCGAGGACGGCGTGGCCGTCGACCTCATCGAGGGCAAGGCGAAGATCTCCGGCAAGGTCCAGGCGGGCTACGTCTACGTCGATGGCCTCTCGGTCGGTGACGTGGGCGAGCCGGCCCTGAAGGACCGCAGGATCCTCGGTGACGAGGGCATCATCTCGGTCTTCCTGGTCATCGACTCGTCCACCGGGAAGATCACCGGCGGCCCGCACATCCAAGCCCGCGGCTCGGGCATCGAGGACTCCGCCTTCAGCGACGTGGCGCCAAGGATCACGGAAGTGCTCGAACGCTCCGCCCAGGACGGCGTGGTCGAACCCCACCAGCTTCAGCAACTGGTACGCCGCACGCTGGGCAAGTGGGTCTCGGACACCTACCGGCGCCGGCCGATGATCCTGCCCGTGGTGGTGGAGGTCTGACGGTCCGTCGGACCTGAGCACACGCCAACTGGGAGCGGGGCGCCTCGATTTGCATCGAGGCGCCCCGCTCCAGTAGGTTTGCAACTCCTCCCGACGGGGCACCCGGCCGACTCAGGCCCGGGGACCATGCCCGGCCGGGGCGGGAAATCCGACTCAGAAACCTCTGATAAAGTCGGAGCCGCCGGAAAGGGGAACGCGGAAGCGGGAACCTGGAAAGCACCGAGGAAATCGGGTCGAGAAAAGATCTGATAGAGTCGGAAACGCAAGACCGAAGGGAAGCGCCCGGA